>JAFIEE010000059.1 GCA_020832705.1 Paracoccaceae bacterium | reverse complement strand
GGGGGGGCGCCGTTCGCGCCGCCTCGGTTTGTCGCCGCGCAGCGACCGCTCAGCCCGCCGCCTGCGCCAGCAAGGACGGCTGGCGGTCGGCATCGGGGCGCATCGGGTGCCAGGCCTGGGCCAGTTGCAGCAGCCCCGCATCCCCCCCGTGCGGACCGATGATCTGCACCCCCATGGGCAGCCCCTCGGGGCCGAACCCGGCCGGAAGGCTGATTGCGGGCAGACCGATCAGGCTGGCGGGCACCACCACCTCCATCCAGCGGTGATAGCTGTCCATCTCCTGCCCGGCGATGCTCTCGGGGTGCACCGCGCGCCTGTCGAAGGGCCACACCTGCGCCGTGGGCAGCGCCAGCGCGTCGAAACGCTGGAACAGCGCCGCCGCTTCGGCATACCAGCGCGACCGGATCGCACTGGCCTCGCGCAGGTCGTCGGGCGTGACCGTGCGGCCCAGTTCGATCTCCCAGATCGCCGCCGGTTTCAGCTGCGCCCGCATGGCCGCGTCATCATGGAAGGCGCCCAGCTTGCCCGCCACGGCAAAGGCGCGCAGCACGCACCAGGCCCACCACAGGCTGCGGGCCTCCATCGGGGGGGCGCAGCCCTCGACCCGCACACCGGCCAGCGGCCAGCGCGTCAGCGCCGCCTCGCAGGTGTCCAGCACGCCCGACTCCATCGGATAGGCCCCGCCCCAGTCGCGCAGCCAGCCGATCCGCCGCCCCGCCACGGGCACCGCCAGCCGGTCCACGTAGGCCTCGGACGGCAGGCCGAAGGGCATCGCCGGGTGCGGCCCGGCCTGCACCTCCAGCAGGGCGGCCAGATCGCGCGGGCTGCGCGCCATCGGCCCGTCGGTGGCCACCGGGTGGAGGTAGCTTTCCTCGCCCGGCCCGTCAGGCACCCGGCCCCAGCTTGGCCGCATCCCGTAGACATGGTTCCACCCGGCCGGGTTGCGCAGGGACCCCATCATGTCGGACCCGTCCGCCACCGACACCATCCCCAGCGCCAGCGCCACCGCCGCCCCGCCCGACGACCCACCCGCGCTGCGGGCCGGGTCCCAGGCGTTGCCGGTGGCGCCGAACACCGGGTTGAACGTGTGGCTGCCCAACCCGAATTCGGGCGTGTTGGTCTTGCCGATGATGATGGCGCCCGCCGCGCGCATCCGCGCCACAAGCAGGCTGTCGGCCTCGGCCTTCTGGCCCGCCAGCAGGGGCGAGCCCTTGACGGTCGGCAGCCCGGCCACGTCCTGCAGGTCCTTGACCGCCAGCGGCAGGCCGTGCATCCAGCCCTTGCCCTCGCCCTTGCGCAGGGCATTGTCGGCGGCACGGGCCTCGGCCATGAGCGCGTGCCCGTCGCGCAGACTGACGATGGCATTGACCGTGCCGTTCACGCCTTCGATCCGCGCCAGCGTTGCCGCCATCAACGCCTCGGCGCTCAATTCCCCGCCCGCGATCAGCGCCGCCTGTTCCAGCGCGTCCAGCGCCAGCACCTCTTGCATTTCCTGCCCTTTCCTGCTGCACCCGTGCCACTATGCGCCTGCGCGGGTGGCGCGGCAAGCACCGACACGGGTATCAAGAGGAGGGCGACACCATGCACGAACCTGTTCGCTGGGGCATCCTGGGCGCGGCAAGGATCGCGCGCACCGAGGTCGGTCCGGCCATCCACGCCGCGCGCGGGGCCACGCTGGCCGCCCTGGCCACCACCCGCCCCGAGGCCGCGGCCCCCTTTGCCGCGCTGGCCCCGGGGCTGCGCGTGCACGCCGGTTACGACGCCCTGCTGGCCGATCCGCAGGTCGATGCCGTCTACATCCCGCTGCCGAACCACCTGCATGTGGAGTGGACCCTGCGCGCCATCGACGCGGGCAAGCATGTGCTGTGCGAAAAGCCCATTGCGCTGGACGCCGCACAGATCGACCGGCTGATCGCCGCGCGCGACGCCAGCGGGCTGGTGGTGGCCGAAGCGTTCATGGTCACCCATCACCCGCAATGGGCACTGGTGCGCGACCTGCTGGCGGGCGGTGCCATCGGTGCGCTGCGCCATGTGGACGGGTGCTTCACCTACAACAACACCGATCCCGGCAACATCCGCAACCGGGCCGAAACAGGCGGCGGGGGGCTGCGCGATATCGGGGTCTACCCTTGCTTGACCACCCGATTCGTCACCGGGGCCGAGCCGGAGCGCCTGCGCGCCGACCTGCAGCTTGCGGGCGGCGTGGATACCTTCGCCCGCGTCTGGGCGGATTTTCCGGACTTCACCATGGCCTTCTACTGCGGCATGCGCCAGGCCCGGCGCCAGCACATGCTGTTTCATGGCACCGACGGGGTGATCGCACTCTCGGCGCCCTTCAACGCGCGCGTCTATGGCGATACCCGCGTGCACTGGACCGGCGCCGACGGGATTGCGCACAGCCGCCGCTTCAACGGCATCGACCAGTATGCGCTGATGATCGAAGGTTTCGGCGCCGCCGTCCGGGGCGCGGCCGCGTTCAACTGCCCTCTGGAGTTCTCGCGCGGGAACCAGGCGATGATCGACGCGGTGTTCGCCGCCGCCAATGGCGCAGCCCGTTGACCGCGTATCGGCGCGCACGTCGTTTCCCGCCGGGGTTGCGTCGCGCGCGGGCGACGGCGACACTGCGAAGCGGGCTATCTGCTCGTTCGGGACACTGGAGGGGGAACCGCCATGATCGTCATTCCGACCATCGAATTGCAGAACGGGCGTTGCGTGTCGCTGCGCCGCGGGAAACTGGATGACGCCGAGATCTGGCATGTGGATCCGGTCGAACGCGCGGCCAGCTTCGCCGAGGACGGCGCCGAATGGCTGCATGTGACCGATTTCGACGCCGTGGCGGACGACGGGGACAACCGCGACCTGATCCAGCGCATCATCCGCGAAACCGGGGTTTCGGTGCAGGTCGCCGGCGGCATCCGGACGCGCGAGCGCGCGGCGGAATGGCTGGATCTGGGCGCGGCGCGGGTGGTGATCGGCACGGCGGCGGTGCTGAACCCGGCCATGGTGGAAGAGGCCGCCAAGTATCACCCCGACATGGTGGTGCTGGCGGTCGATGTGTTTCAGGGCCGGGTGATGAGCCAGGGCTGGCGCGAGACCAGCGCCTTCGAACCGGCGGATTTCATCGCCCATTTCGAGACCGCGCCACTGGCCGGGATCATCGTGACCGATATCGACGCCGATGTGGGCGACACCGATGCCACGCTCAGCCTGATCACCGCGCTGGCCGGATGCACCCGCCATCCGCTGATCGGCAGCGGCATGGTGCGCGGGCTCGATGATATCAGCCGTTTGAAATACATGGGCAATATCGCAGGCGCCATCGTCGGCCGGGCGCTGTTCCGGCGCCAGATAGACCTGGCCGAGGCGCTGGCCGTGGCCGCGGCCCCGCGCCCGCGCGACCCCGCGTTCATCTGAGGCTCAGCGCGCCCAGCCCGGCTTGCGCCTGTCGAAGAAGGCGGCGATGCCCTCGGCGGCCTCGTCGCTTTCCCAGCGCGCGACCAGTTCCGCGATGGAATGCTCGACCGCGTCCGGGCTGATCCCCGCGCCCAGCCGCTGCGCCAGCGCCTTGGCCTGCGCCACCGCGCCCGGCGCGCAGGCAAGATAGGGCGCGACCTCGGCCTCCACCGCCGCGTCCAGATCGGCGGGCGCAACCGCGCGCGCCAGCAGACCCAGGCGCACGGCCTCGTCGGCGTCGAACAGGCGCGCCGACATGAACACGCGCCGCGCCATCGCCTCGCCCATCCGCGCCAGCACATAGGGGCCGATGGTGGCAGGGATCAGCCCCAGCCGGGTTTCTGTCAGGCCAAACTTCGCCCCCTGCACGCCAATGGCCACGTCGCACACGGCCATCATGCCCACGCCGCCGCCAAAGGCCTGCCCCTGCACCCGCCCGATCAGCGGTTTTGGCAGGCTGTTGAGCGCGCCCAGCATCGCGGCCAGCCTGCGCGCCTCGGCGGCACGGGTGGCGCCGTCGGCGGCCATCTGCGCACGCATCCAGCCCAGATCGCCCCCGGCGCAGAAACTCGCCCCCGCCCCGGTCAGCACCACCACGCGCACGGCGGGGTCGGCACCGAGTTGCCGCGCGGCCGTGGTCAGCTCGGCAATCATCTGCGCCGACAGCGCGTTGTGCTTCTGGGTGCGATCCAGAGTCAGCCGCGCCACGCCACGCGGGTCGGTTTCGAGGGTGATGGTTTCGAATGTCATGCACCTGTTTCCCTTGTTCGCAAAAGGCAGGGCCCGGAGCGTGCCCCACCCACCCGCCCCTGCACGCTCCGGGCCCTGCCCGCGCTATCCGGCCGCCGCGCCTGACCGCATCTTGCGTGCCAGCGCCGCCGCTTCATCCAGCACCGCCGCATCCAGCCCCGTCTGCCAGCCCGCAGCCGTCAGCGCCGCATGCACCGCTTCGGTCGCCACGTTGCCCGAGGCGCCGGGCGCATAGGGGCATCCCCCCAGCCCGCCCACGGCGGCATCGAACACCCGCAGCCCATGCTCAAGCGACACGGCAATGTTCTCCAGCGCCCGCCCGGCGGTGTCATGGTAGTGCCCCGCCAGCTTGTCGGCGGGAAGCTCCTCCAGCACCGCGCACAGCATGGCGGCGATGCTTTCGGGCGTCCCCTGCCCGATGGTGTCGCCCAGCGACAGCTCGTAGCACCCCATGTCACGCAGCGCCGCCACCACCCGCGCCACTGCAGCAGGCGCCACCGGCCCGTCAAAGGGACAATCGGTCACGCAGGAGACATAGCCCCGCACCGGCAGCCCCGCCGCCAGCGCCGCCGCGGCTACCGGACGGAACCGCTCAAGGCTCTCGGCAACGGAACAGTTCAGGTTCGCCCGGCTGAACCCTTCCGAGGCCGCGCCGAAAACCGCCACCTCGTCCGCGCGCGCGGCCAACGCGCGTTCCAGCCCCTTCATGTTCGGCGTCAACGCCGCGTAAGCCACCCCCGGCGCGCGGGTGATCCCGGCCAGAACCTCGGCGCTGTCGGCCATCTGCGGCACCCATCTGGGGCTGACAAAGCTCGCCACCTCGATCCGCCGGAACCCCGCGCGGCTGAGGCAATCCACCAGCGCGACCTTCTCGGCCGTGGGGATCGCGCGCTTTTCATTCTGCAACCCGTCGCGCGGGCCGACCTCGAATATCTCGACCTTCTCCATCCCCTACCCTTCCGGCGGTGCGTAGAATTCGCGGGTGTAGATCTGCGCCGGGCCGTCCCGGGCCACCGCGCGCCGGAACGCCGGGCGCGCCGCGCAGGCGTCCAGGAACGCCGCCGCCCCCTCGGGCAACGCCACGAACCGCCGCGCCATCCACACCGCATACCCCAGCGCGATATCGGCCACACTGAACCCGCCCGCTGCCCAGCCCGGCCCCACCGCACGGAGCGCATTCTCCAGCCGCTTCGCCTCCAGCCGCATCACGGTGGGCGAGCGCATCCAGTCCTCGCGCAGCACGATATGGTGCTGCGTCAGGTTCGCCAGATGCGCGCCCAGCGTCTCGGCATAATGCAGCGCCTGCAGGAACGCCGCCCGCTGCGGCGCGCCTTCGGCCACGCGCAGATGCGGCGCGCGCGTCTCGGCCAGATACAGCAGGATCGCGCCGCTTTCGCACATCGCCTGCCCGTCGATCTCGACCGCCGGCACCCGCCCGGCAGGGGAACGGGCCAGATGCGCCGGGTCACGCAAGGACCGGTCGAAGAAACTGCACGGGATCACCTCGTGCTCCGCGCCGACCTCCTCCAGCGCCCAGAGCACGCGAAAGGACCGCGATTGCGGCACATGCCACAGCCGGATCATGTCTGATCCCCTGCCATCACGCGACTCCCCTTTCCATTTTCTTGCCGGAAATACTCAATCCCCGCCTTCAATCCGCACCGGACGCCAGACCGGCGCGCTCACGCCTCGGCCGCGCCAGTATCCAGCCGCATCAGCGCCGCCCCGGCCTCCACCTGCGCGCCCGCCTCGGCCAGCACCTCGGCCACCGTGCCCGCCTCCGGGGCGCTCAGCGTATGCTCCATCTTCATCGCTTCCAGCACCGCCAGCCGCGCGCCCGCTTCGACCACCTCTCCCGCCGCCACGAACACCGCCTTCACCAGCCCCGGCATCGGCGCCAGCACCAGCCCGTCGCCCGCCCCCGCCGCCGCTGCCCGGGCCAGCGGGTCGCGGATGTCGAAGGCGCGGGCCTGCGGGCCGAACAGCACCACCTGCGTATCGATCCGCTGCGCGCGCGCCGCCATCCGCACACCGTCGATCCACCACGCTCCGGCCCGGAACCGGCAGTCCATGGCCTGCGCGTCATGGGTCACCGTGACATGATCGGGCGCATGCGGCTCCACCCGCAGCGCATGCGCGTCATCGCCCGCCATCAGCGTGACCGTATGGCGCAAAGGTGCCCAGAGCGCGAAACCGCGCAATCCGTCATCGCCCCCGGGCGCATCCAGCGCCGCCGCCGCCAGCGCGGCCAGCGCCAGTTCGGGGGCACCCGCCGCCGACGTGGCCGTCAGCGCGTCGATATCGCGCGCGATCAGCCCCGTGTCCACGTCCCCCGCCGCAAACCGCGCGTGCCGGGTCAGCGCGCCCAGAAAGGTCAGGTTCGTCACCGTCCCGGCCACTTCCGTCCCGGCCAGCGCCGCGCCCAACCGCCGCAGCGCCACCGCGCGAGAGGGGCCATGGGTGATCACCTTGGCGATCATCGGGTCATACCAGGGGCTGATGACATCGCCCGCGCGCACGCCACTGTCATTGCGCGCCGCCGGATCAAAGCGCAGATGCGCCAGCCGCCCGGTGGCGGGCAGGAAGCCCGCAGGCACATCCTCGGCGTAGAGCCGCGCCTCGAAGGCATGGCCGTTGATCGCCAGATCCGCCTGCCGCAGGGGCAGCCCCTCACCCGCGGCGACGCGCAACTGCCACTCCACCAGATCGACGCCGGTGATTGCCTCGGTCACCGGATGCTCCACCTGCAGGCGCGTGTTCATCTCCATGAACCAGAACCCGTCCGGGCGCAGCCCGCGCGACCCGTCGACAATGAACTCCACCGTGCCCGCGCCCTTGTAGCCGATGGCACGCGCCGCCCGCACCGCCGCCTGCCCCATGGCGGCGCGCATCTCGGCGGTCATGCCGGGCGCGGGGGCTTCCTCGATCACCTTCTGGTGGCGGCGCTGGAGCGAGCAGTCGCGCTCGAACAGATGCACGGCATCCGAGCCGTCGCCAAACACCTGCACCTCGATATGGCGGGGCTTCTGGATGAACTTTTCCACCAGCACGGCGTCATTGCCGAAGGCGGTGGCGGCCTCTCCCTTCGCGCTGTCCAGCGCCTCCATGAAGCGCGCGGGCGTCTCGACCAGCCGCATCCCCTTGCCGCCGCCACCGGCCACCGCCTTGATCAGCACCGGATAACCGATCGCCTCGGCAGCCCCGGCCAGATGCTCGGGGTCCTGGTTCGCGCCGTGATAGCCGGGCACCACGGGCACGCCGGCCTCGTGCATCAATGCCTTGGCCGCATCCTTCAGCCCCATGGCGCGGATCGCGGACGCCGACGGGCCGATGAAGACCAGCCCCGCGGCCTCCACAGCCTCGACGAAATCGGGATTCTCCGACAGGAAGCCATACCCCGGATGGATCGCCTGCGCCCCGGTTGCCTGCGCCGCGGCAATGATCGCATCACCGCGCAGGTAGCTGTCGCGCGGGGCCGGGCCGCCGATGGGCACGGCGGCATCGGCCTGTTCGACATGCAGCGCGCCCGCGTCAGCCTCGGAATAGACCGCGACCGTGCGCACGCCCAGGGCACGCGCGGTGCGGATGATCCGGACAGCGATTTCGCCGCGATTGGCAATCAGGATGGTATCGAACATCAGGGCGCCTCCATGGCCGCGCGGTGATGCGCGGCGCTCGCATCGGAAAAACAGCAGAAGATGACCTCGGGGCGCGGATCGGCGCGCAGTTGAGCGCGCACGGCGCCCACCGCCACCCGCGCCGCCTCCGGTCCCGGATAGCCGTAGACCCCGGTCGAGATCGCCGGGAAGGCCAGCGACCGTGCGCCCAGTTCGCGCGCGGCCGCGATGCTGCGCCGGTAGCAGGCCGCCAGCAGCTCGGGCTCACCCGCCGCGCCCCCCTTCCAGACCGGCCCGACGGTGTGGATGATCCAGCGCGCGGGCAGATCATGGCCGCCGGTCACCCGAACCTCGCCGGTGGGGCAGCCACCAAGCGCGCGGCATTCCTCCAGGAGCGCCGGACCGGCCGCACGGTGGATCGCTCCGTCCACGCCCCCCCCGCCCAGAAGCGTCTCATTCGCGGCGTTGACGATGGCATCAACCCGCAGCGTGGTGATATCGGCCACAGCGACCCGCACTGGCAGTTGCATCGGCGACTTCCTTCGACGACGGGGAGCGCAAGGCTATCTCGACTCGCGGTCCGTCCTGGTTGGCAACGCCGGGGGGCCAGCCCCCCGGACCCCCCGGAGTATTTTTCGCAAGAAAATGGGAGGGCGCGATTTCCTGCTCCAAATACTCCCGCCGGAGGCATCAGATCTCTCTTACATCCGGAACACGCCGAAGCGTGTCTCGGCGATCGGCGCGTTGAGCGCGGCGGAGAGGGACAGCGCGAGCACCGAACGTGTCTTGCGCGGGTCGATGATGCCGTCATCCCAGAGCCGCGCGCTCGCGTAGAGCGGGTGCGACTGGTGTTCGAACATCTCGATGGTGGGGCGCTTGAAGTCTTCCTCTTCCGCGGCGCTCCAGTCCTGGCCCGCGCGTTCCATGGCGTCGCGCTTCACCGTGGCCAGCACCCCCGCCGCCTGCGCGCCGCCCATGACCGAGATGCGGCTGTTGGGCCAGGTCCAGAGGAACCGGGGCGAATAGGCGCGCCCGGCCATCCCGTAATTGCCCGCGCCGAAGCTGCCGCCGACCAGCATGGTGATCTTCGGCACCGCGGTGGTGGCCACCGCCGTCACCATCTTGGCGCCGTGACGCGCGATCCCTTCGTTTTCATATTTCCGGCCGACCATGAAGCCGGTGATGTTCTGCAGGAACACCAGCGGGATGCGGCGCTGGCTGCACAGTTCGACGAAATGCGCGCCCTTGGTGGCGGAGTCGGAAAACAGCACGCCATTGTTGGCCACGATCCCCACCGGGCAGCCCATGACATGGGCAAACCCGGTGACCAGCGTTTCGCCGAAGCGGGGCTTGAACTCATCAAAGCGCGAGCCGTCGACCACGCGGGCAATCACCTCGCGGATGTCATAGGGGGTGCGCAGGTCGGCGGGGACGGCGCCGAGGATTTCCTCGGGGTCATAGGCCGGGTCTTCGGGGCTTTGCCAGCGGACCGTCTGTGGCGTGCGGCGGTTCAGCCCGGCCACGGCGCGGCGGGCAAGGGCGAGGGCGTGGGCGTCATCCTCGGCGAGGTAATCCGCCACGCCCGAAAGCCGCGTGTGCACATCGCCGCCGCCCAGATCCTCGGCGCTGACCACCTCGCCGGTGGCGGCCTTCACCAGCGGCGGGCCGGCCAGAAAGATCGTGCCCTGATCGCGCACGATGATGGTCACATCCGACATGGCGGGCACATAGGCGCCACCGGCGGTGCAGCTTCCCATGACCACGGCGATCTGTGGGATACCCTTCGCGCTCATCTGCGCCTGATTGTAGAAGATGCGACCGAAATGGTCGCGGTCCGGAAAGACCTGGTCCTGTTGCGGCAGGTTGGCGCCGCCCGAGTCCACCAGATAGAGGCAGGGCAGATGATTGGCCTCGGCGATCTCCTGCGCGCGCAGGTGCTTCTTGACCGTCATCGGGAAATAGGTGCCGCCCTTCACGGTGGCATCGTTGCACACGACCATGCACTCCTGCCCATGGATGCGTCCGATCCCGGCGATGACCCCGGCGCAGGGCGCCGCATTGTCATACATCCCATGCGCCGCGGTGGCGCCGATTTCCAGAAACGGGCTGCCCGGATCCAGCAGGTTGGCCACCCGTTCGCGCGGGGGCATCTTGCCGCGGGCGCGGTGGCGGTCACGCGCTGCCTTGCCGCCGCCCTCGGCGGCCTGGGCGGCGGCCCGGGCGACCTCGTCCAGCGCGGCCAGATGGGCGGCACGGTTGGCGCGGAACTGGTCCGCGCCGGTGAGCACGGCAGATGTGAGCTTCATGACGTATCACCCTGTTTCAGAGGCGTTTCGCGCAAAATTCCGTATCGGATTCCGCCGCTGCGGATCATCGGCAGACCCTTCATGACATGCATCCTGCGGGGGGCCGTTTGGCGCGTGGGGTGCAGCGCGCCGCCGACAGCATCCCGATCCGCCACCGACCTGCTCCGGTCCGGGCCGTCCCCGCGGACACCCCGGCGCCGAAGCGCAAGACCCCGGTCATGCCATCGCATCGGACGCATGGCTCATCCTCCGCCCATGGCCAGCCGCCGCAGCGTCAGAACCTGCGTACCGGTGACATGCATCAGGCAGAGTGCGCGGTTGAACGCCTCGCCATCGGTGTTCCAACCCTGCAGCGCCTCATAGGCGCAGAGCGCATCGCGCCACGCCTGCCAGTGGCCCTGCATCGCTGCCAGCAGCGGCGCAGCCTCGGGGCGGTCGGCGAAGCGCGGCAGGTCAGCCAGCATCATGTCCGCAGCGATCTCACCTTCGTACAAGATCTGAAAATCCGCGCGCAAAGCACTGTTCCAGAATGCATATTCCGCCATCATGCACTCCACCGCATCGCGCGCATCCGGCTGGACCGTGCAGGCGCTGGCCGCGGTGCCGATGCAGTCGGCGCCCGCGCCCGACTCGAGGCAAGCCAGCACCGGCGCCGGGTCGAATTCAACCTCCTGCGCCAGCAAGGGCGATGCCGCAACAATAGCCGCCAACGCAATGATCTTGCGCATTCTCGCCCCCCCTTTTTTCACCCCCGGTCGCCGTGTCAGCCCATGGCGGCCATCAACTCGCGCCCCACCAGCATGCGCCGGATCTCGGACGTGCCGGCGCCGATCTCCATCAGCTTTGCATCCCGGAACAGGCGGCTGACGGCGCTGTCGTTCATGAAGCCCGCACCACCCATGGCCTGCACCGCCTGGTGCGCCTGTTTCATCGCCTCTTCGGAGGCATAGAGCACGCAGGCGGCGGCATCGGCGCGGGTGACCGCGCCGCGGTCGCAGGCCTTGGCGACCTCGTAGACATAGGCGCGGGCCGAATTCATCGCCGTGTACATATCGGCGATCTTGCCCTGCATGAGCTGGAAACTCCCGATCGGCTGACCGAATTGCTGGCGTTCCTTCATGTAGGGCATGATCTCGTCCAGGCAGGCGGCCATGATCCCGGTGCCGATCCCCGAGAGCACCACACGCTCATAATCGAGACCCGACATCAGCACCCGCACCCCGCGCCCCTCTTCGCCCAGAACATTCTCGAACGGCACTTCCACATCCTGAAACACCAGCTCGGCGGTGTTGGAGCCGCGCATGCCCAGCTTGTCGAAATGGGGCGAGGTGGAGAACCCGGCCATGGACCTCTCGATCAGGAAGGCCGTGATGCCCTTCGATCCGGCCTCGGGGTCGGTCTTGGCATAGACCACCAGCACATCGGCGTCGGGGCCGTTGGTGATCCAGTATTTGGTGCCGTTGAGCACATAGCGGTCGTTCTTCTTTTCGGCGCGCAGCTTCATGCCCACCACGTCGGAGCCCGCGCCCGCTTCGGACATGGCCAGCGCGCCGACGTGTTCGCCGCTGACCAGCCCGGGGAGGTATTTCGCCTGCTGCGCGGGCGTTCCGTTCAGCTTGATCTGGTTCACGCAGAGGTTCGAATGCGCCCCGTAGCTGAGCGAGACCGAGGCCGAGGCGCGGGCGATTTCCTCGACCGCGATGACATGGGCCAGATATCCCATGTCGGCGCCGCCGAATTCCTCGGGGACAGTGATGCCCAGCAGGCCCAGTTCGCCCAATTCGCGCCACAGCACATGCGGAAACAGGTTGTCGCGGTCGATCTGCGCGGCCATGGGTTTCAACCGCTCCTGCGCCCAGCGGTGCACCATCTCGCGCAGGGCGTTGATATCCTCGCCCAGATCGAAGCTCATGGACGCCGTGAACATCGGCGCTTCCTCCCATTATTGAACGACCGTTCAATAAAATACCGCGCGACCGGAGGCGCGTCAAATGAAAACTGGCGATCAGCGCGACGGCACGGTTTCGATCTGCACCTGCACGATCGCCCCCTGCGGCACCTGCGCCGCCGGGTCCGGGCGCGGCACCAGCGAGCGGGTGGCGGGGCCGAAGCCTGCCTGCCAAAGCACGGCCGCCATGCCCGAAAGCGCGGTTCCCCCGGCGGTGGAGCGGGTCGCCTGCGCGCCGGGCTGGGCCAGAAAGCGCAGGTCCGCCACCGGCGTCTGCGGGGCGGCCGGGGTGGCGATGACCACCACCCGGTCGCGTCCGAAGTGGCTGTCGCCCACATCGATGCGCGCAAGTTCTGGGATCGCCTGCCCGGGGCGCAGCCGCCACGCGCCCCAGTGTTCGATGGCGTAAAGCGGGCTGATATACAGCACGTTCACGTCCATGTCGGTCCCGGCGCGGTTGGTGATGTCGATGGCCAGTTCATCGCCCGGGACCACGCGCAACACCTCGTGCAGGGCGACGGGTTGCGGCGCGCCGGTGGCACCGGGGCGGGCGGAGAGCGCCACCTCGACGGGCGGCGCGGACGGGCGCAGGGTGCCGGCCAGTTTCATCATGTTCGCAGCGCGCGCCACGGCGGCCAGGGTTTCGGCCAGATCGTCGGCCAGTTCCCAGTCGGGCTTGCCTTCGGTGCCGATTGACGGGGTCTGCGCGAAATCCCCCACCCAGCCGCTGCCGGGCAACAGCCAGAGCGCATCGGGGCGCGGGCTGTCGGGCAGCACGGCCAGACGCAGGTCGGCATCGGGGGCATCGGCGGGGACAAAGGCGATGCGCGCCCCGGCCCCGGCGGCGACCAGATCCACCACGGCCGCGGGCAGACCGTGCTCGGGCAGCGCCACGCTCACGGTGAAGTCCAGCGCATCCTCCAGCCGCCGCAGGACGACCGAGCGCGGCAGGTCGCCCCCCGCCTCGGCCACCTCGGCGCGGGCGCTGAACGTGTCGGCGCGGGTCACGCGGGCACGGCCCAGCGCCGCGTCGGCGCCGGCCGCCGCCGTGGGCAGTATCGCCAGCGACGCCCCCTCCGCCAGCCCCTGCAACACCCCCGCCGGCAGGGCGAAACCCCCCGGCGGGCAGGTCGAACCCGCCCGAGGCATCCGCCACCACCGCCCATTGCACCACCGGCTCTGCCGCATCGCCGCCGAACACCATCGTGTCCAGCGGTCCGTGAAACAGAGGCGTGGCGCGCGAGTGGGTGCGGGTGGCGTAGCGGCGCATCACCTCCTCGGCCACGCGGGCGTAGCTGGCACCGGGGAATTCGGCCAGGGTTTCGAACAGCGTCCAGGTAAAGACGCCGTATTGGGTGCGCTCCAGCGTGGTGCGCGGCAGCGGCATCTCCTCGGTCACCTCGTGCGACTGCGCGGCGAAGAAGGCGACCAGACTGCCCGTCGCCGCATCCAGGGGCGCCGCATCCAGCGGCGCGGCGGGCACGGGCGCGTCGGGCAGGGGCGCGGCTGGCAGGGGCGCATCGGGCAGGGGCGCGGCGGCAGGGGGCATGGCGCGCGCCTGCGCCGCACGGATCGCCGCCGCGGGAATGCCCAGCGCGTCAGCCGTGACCTGCCGGGTGCGGATCTGCGCATCGGGCAGGGTCACGGCGCGGGTCATGGTGCCGGAATGGCAGGCATCGAACACCGCCCAGACATCGGCCCCCGCCGCGCGCAACGCGTCCAGAAGCGCGCCGATATCATCGTCCACCAGCGCGTTCACCACCCCGCCGGAGCCGAGGTCCGCAGGCCCGCGCCAGCCCGCCACATCCATGGGCAGGAACAATTCGTCCATCCCGTCGATCTCGGTTTCCGGAAAGCGTGCGGGCGCCTGCGCCCCGTGCCCCGAGAAGTGCAGATAGACGAAATCGCCCGGCGCCACGCGCGCCTGAAGCGCCGCAAAGGCCGCAAGGATATTGGCCAGCGTCGGCAGTTCCGCGCCCTCGATCCCGTCCGAGAGCACCACCACATCCGCGGGCCGGAAAGGGACGGGAGCGGCGGTGAGCAGGAAGTCGCGCGCCAGCGCCACATCGTTCGACGGCCCCCTGAGCCAGAAGCGTTCGTCAAGTGCGGGGTAGCGGTCCACGCCGATCAGCAGGGCGTGGTTCACCCGCTCCGCGGCGCCCGGCAGCGCTGCCGCCAGCCACAGGATCAGCGCGCACAGGACCCCCCGCACCCCGCGCCCCCCTCAATTCGTCATCAGCGCATAGGCGGTGGACATGCCGCCGCGATTTTCCACCACCAGCGTGAAGCTGTCGGTATCGGACGGCACCCAGAAGCAATGCGCGATATGCGACACCGAGGTATCCGCGCAGACCGTGCGCCCGGCGCTGTCCAGCACCCGCAGGACCAGATTGACGGTCGCGCGCGCCTCCAGATAGACCTGCGCGAACTCGCCGCCCTCGAAGTCCAGCCCCGGATACCGGTTGGTCCCGCCGCTGCGGATCGAGGCCCGCGAATAGACCGGCCCCGAAATCACCCCGCGCGTGCCCTGCGCGGCGATGTCGTCGATCACCGCCAGCAGCGCGATATCGTCGCCCGCCATCTCGCGTGCGCGGTCCAGCATTTCGGTCCAGTCCTTCGGGGGCGGCGCGTCCATGTCGGCGTCCACGCCGTCGCGCGCGATCTCCTGCGGGTCGATCCGGCGGCGCAGACTGGCGGCGGCGGCCATCATCACCGGGTCGCGCTCGGCCAGCGCGGCGGCGTGCATCTGCGCCGACAACTGCGCGCGGTCCACCGGGGTCAGGTCGCGCGCCTGCGCGGCAGCGGGAAGCGAAAATAGGGCGACAAGGGCGGCGGCGAAGCGGAACGGCATGGCTGGAACCTCGGAAAACAGGGAGCCCGGGGCCGAAAAGCCCGGTGCCACAGGAAACAGGTGCAACATGGATTAAGCGCGCATCCGAGCGCCCTGTAAACATGGAAGTTCCGCATGACGGGATTTGTCATGTGACCGCCGCGCGG
Source organism: Paracoccaceae bacterium (assembly GCA_020832705.1). GTDB lineage: Bacteria > Pseudomonadota > Alphaproteobacteria > Rhodobacterales > Rhodobacteraceae > Rhabdonatronobacter. The sequence goes on along the minus strand of JAFIEE010000059.1, from coordinate 4,106 downwards.
GCTGCGCCTAGCCTTGGGCCATCCGATCCCCGTTCCCGGACCGAAGGACCCGCCCCATGCCGACCGCCCCTGCATTCCGCTCCCGCCGCGCCCGCGCGCCTGCCCCCGCGCCCGCCCGCGCGCTGCGCCCGTCCTCGTGGGCGCCGGCGCTCCTGGCCGCGCTGACACTTCTGTTGCTGCTGCTGCCCGCCACCGGGCGCGCGGACGAGCGGATGCGCACCGACGCGCTGGAAACCGCGCTGGACGCGGTGCTTGTGGTCCGCGGCGCCGGACCGGCGGCAGAGTTCCTCGGCTCGGCCTTCCTGTGGGGCGACGGGGCGGTGGCGGTCACGGCCGCGCATGTGGTCGGCCGGGCCGGAACGGTCGAGCTGACCGACCGGCACGGGCGCACCCTGCCCGCCCGCGTGATCGCCCGCGACCCGGTGCGCGACGTGGCGGTGCTGGAGGCCGCCGGTTTCGCACGGGCCGGACTGCGCCCCGGCGCGCCCGGGCGGCTGGGTCAGACCGTCTGGGCGCTGGGGGCACCGATGGGCGCGGCCTTCACGCTGACACGCGGCATGGTCTCGGCCCAGGCGCGGCAGGTCGCGGCGGCGGTGCCGCTGAAACTCCTGCAGAACGATGCGCCGGTCAATCCGGGCTCGTCGGGCGGGCCGCTGCTGGACCATGCGGGCCGGGTGCTGGGGATGAACACCCGCATCGCCGATGGCGCGCCGTTCTTCGTGGGGTTGGCCTATGCGGTGGCGGTGCCGGATCTGGAGCGGATCGTCGCCGGGCTGTGCGCGGGGGCGCTGAAACCGATGCCGTCGCTCGGGCTGCGCCTGCGCCCGGTGGACCGCCAGATCGCCGCCGCGCTGGACCGCGCGCCGGGCGGGCTGCTGGTGGACCGGGTGCTGCCGGGCGCGGCCGCCGCCCGCGCCGGGCTGCGCGCGGGCGACATCATCCTGACGGCGGACGGCGCGGCACTGACCAAAAGCGGCGATCTGGCCTTTGCGGTCGAGGCGGCGCTGACGCGCGGGGTGCTGCTGCTGGCGCTGTGGCGCGAAGGGGCACCGGCGCGTGCGGTGCTGCTGCTGGACGCAAGCGACGCGCCCGACCTGATCGCCCGGTCCACGCTGGCCGCGCTGGCACCGCCGCGCGCGGCGCGCGATCCGGGCGCGCTGGGGCTGGTGCTTGACGCGCAGGGGCGCGCGGCGCAGGTGGTCGAAGGCAGCCCGGCGCATCTGGCCGGGCTGACCCCCGGCGACCGGATCGAGGCGGTGAACGGCGCCGCCACCGCGCCGGACGCACTGGCGGCGCTGACGCTCGATGCCCCGGCGCTCTTGCGCATCCGGCGGGGCCTGGGCGACACGCTGCATATCCTGCTGGACCCTTACCCGGCGCCGGGACGGGCGCGCCGGATCGGCGCGGGCGCAAATTCGCTTGACCCGGCGGTGGCGGTGTTCTGACATGGCCATGACCCGCAAGACCTTTGCCGAGCGCCCCGCCATGCCCGCCCCCCCTGCCCCGACCGAAACGCCTGCGGATGCCGATGCCCCGCGCCTGCTGGTGGTCGAGGATGACGCCGACACCGCCGCCGCCGTCGCCCGGATCGCCGCCGGGCTGGGCTTTGCCGTCGAAGCCGTCGGCACGCTTGCGGCGGCGCGTGAAGCCTTGCGCGCGCGCGCGTTCGCGGTGATGGTGCTGGACCGCATGTTGCCCGGCGACGCAGAGGGCATGGCAGACGGCGCGCGCGCCATCGCCGATCTGCGCGCAACGGCTGCCCGCGCGGGCCACGCGCCGGGGCTGGTGCTGGTGCTTTCGGCGCTGGGGCGGGCCACGGACCGGGTGGCGGGGCTGGACATGGGCGCGGATGACTACCTGCCCAAGCCCTTCGACCCCGACGAATTGCGCGCCCGGCTGCGCGCGCTCCTGCGCCGGGCTCAGGATCAGGTGGCCGGCTTCGACCTGCTGGCGCTGGGCCCGGTGGAGTTGCGCCTGCGCGCACGCACGCTGCATGTGCGCGGCACGCATGTAGCCCTCAGCCCGCGCGAGTTCGACCTGCTGGCGTTCCTGATGCGCAACGCAGGCAGCGCAGTGACCCGCGCGCAGCTTCTGGCCGCGGTCTGGAACCTGCATTTCGACCCGGGCACCAATGTCGTGGACGTGCATGTGGGCCGGTTGCGCCGCAAGCTGGAGGACGCGGCGGGGATGGCGGTGATCCATACCGAACGCGGGCTGGGCTATGTCTTCGACCCCGGCACGCCCGGAGACAGGGCCGGGGCGGCGGCACCGGTGTGCGAGGCCCCCGGCGCGCGGCCGGACGCGCCGCCTGCGGCTTCGTGACGTCGCGCGCCTCATCGTCGAAGGCTCCGCGGCCCGGCGCCGCGTCCCTTCCGCCTGCAGCGCCGCGCGCCCTCCGCGCGCCGGTCTGGCGCGCGCGCAGCACGCTGCGGATCACGGCGCTGGTGGCGGGGCTGGTGATGGCGCTGTCGCTGGCGGGGATGGCGGTGCAATACCGGCTGGTCGCGGACCGGCTGCTGGCCGGGCAGCGCGCGGCGCTGGCCGCCGATCTGGACGGGCTGGCCGCGCTCTATGACCAGCGCCGGATCATCGCCCTGCACGAGGCGATCGAGCTGCGCGCCGCCACCGCCGCCACCGCCGCCAGCGCCGCGGCACAGGAAATGGTCCTGCTGCGCGCCCGTGACGGGCAGATGCTCGCAGCGGCCGGGGGCGCGTGGCCCGAAGCCGCCCTGGCACTGGCCGATGGCTTTGCCGGGGCCGCCGCCATGGCTGAACCCTTCACCGTGAACGGCCAGCGCTGGCTGGGGGTCGAGATCACCCTGCCGGGCGGATTTCCGCTGCTGGTGGCACGCAGCCTGTCCGGGACCGACCGCACGCTCGCGGGCCTGCGGCGGCTGATCGCGGTGATCGCACTGGGCATGCTTGCGGTGGCCCTGCCTGCGGGCTGGTGGGCGGCGCGGCGGGTGACCGCGCGCATCGCGCGGCTGAACGCGCTGGCCGACCGGGTGGCGGCGGGGGATCTGGGCGCACGGCTGGCGGGGCCGCCCGGGCCCGACGAGTTCGGCCTGCTGGAAGAGCATGTGCACGCCATGCTCGACCGGATCGAGGCGCTGAACCGTGCCACGCACCGGCTGTCGGACACCATCGCGCACGAGTTGCGCACGCCGCTGGGACGGATCGCGGGCCGGATCGATGCGCTGGAGGGGGACGCCCGGGCGCGCGCCGCGCTTCAGGCCGAGATCCGCGGGCTGATCCGGCTGTTCGATACACTGCTGGACATCAGCCGCGCCGAGGCCGCGACCGGTTCGGGCGGGGGGCTGGTGCCGGTGGACCTCTCGGCGCTGGCCACCGACATGGCGGAACTTTATGCGCCGCTGGCCGAGGAGCGCGGGCTGGCACTGACCACCGTGATCACCCCGGCACAGTCGGTGCTGGGCGACCGCGTGCTGATCGGGCAGATGCTGGCGAACCTGCTGGACAATGCGGTGAAGTTCTGTGCGCCGGGCGACCGGATCGGTCTGGGCGTTGCGGCGTCACCGGGGGGCGGTGCGGTGCTGGAGGTCTCGGACACCGGACCCGGCCTGCCGCCGGCACTGCGCGCGGGGAAATTCCTGCGCTTCGCGCGCGGCGGTGCAGATGGGCGGGGACCCGAGACACCCGGGCACGGGCTGGGACTGGCGCTGGTGGAGGCCATCGCCACGCGTCACGGGGCGCGGCTGGCCCTGCCGGACACGGCGGCCGGGCTGACGCTGCGCATCCTCTGGCCGCCGATGACGGGCGCGCGGGTGACGACAGGCGGTTGCGGTGGCGGTGGTAACGGCGGCGGACCGAAAGACGCCGACAACACGGACGCGGATCAAAAAGACTCCGGTCGGTGAGACGGTGGTCAAAAAGACTCCGGTCAAAAAAAGACTCCGGTCAAAAAGACGGTGGCGCCACGCCGCGCAGCGCGTAAACTCGGCCATCGCTTCGGTTCAATCCGAGACTGCCCATGGTCCCGCCCGACGCCCGAACACGACAGCCCCGCCGCCCGCACCTGCGCCCGCACCGGCGCCCGCAACGGCCCGCCGCCGCGGATGCGCGCGCCGACCGCCACGGCGACCTTG
>JAFIEE010000058.1 GCA_020832705.1 Paracoccaceae bacterium | reverse complement strand
TGCGCCGTCCGCCGGGCCGCGAAGCTTACCCCGGCGACGTGTTCTACCTGCACTCGCGCCTGCTGGAGCGGTCCGCCAAGCTGAACGAGGATCACGGCGCAGGCTCGCTGACCGCGCTGCCGATCATCGAAACCCAGGGCGGCGACGTGTCGGCCTTCATTCCGACCAACGTGATCTCGATCACCGACGGGCAGATCTTCCTGGAAACCGAACTGTTCTATCAGGGTGTCCGCCCGGCCGTGAACACCGGTCTGTCGGTGTCACGGGTGGGGTCGTCGGCGCAGACCGACGCCATGAAATCGGTCGCAGGCCCGGTCAAGCTGGAACTGGCCCAGTACCGCGAAATGGCGGCCTTCGCGCAGTTCGGCTCGGACCTCGATGCCTCGACCCAGCGGCTGCTGAACCGCGGCGCGCGCCTGACCGAGCTGATGAAACAGGCCCAGTATTCGCCACTCACCAACGCGGAAATCGTCTGCGTGATCTTCGCAGGCACGCAGGGCTTCCTGGACAAGATCGCGGTCAAGGACGTGGGCCGGTTCGAAACCGGGCTGCTCAACCACCTGCGCACCAAGCACCGCGACCTGCTGGACGACATCACCAACAACGACCGCAAGGTGAAGGGCGATCTGGAGGAAAAAATCCGCGCAGCCCTCGACGCATACGCCAAAGACTTCACATAAGCCTCTGAGGGGAAAGCGATATGCCAAGCCTCAAGGACCTCAAGAACCGGATCAACTCGGTCAAGTCGACCCGGAAGATCACCAAGGCCATGCAGATGGTCGCGGCGGCCAAGCTCCGCCGCGCCCAGGAAGCCGCCGAGAACGCGCGCCCCTATGCCGAACGCATGGAGGCCGTGGTCAACGGGCTGGCGGCGTCGGTGCAGGGGTCGGACACCGCGCCGCGCCTGCTGGCCGGCACGGGGAGCGAACAGACGCATCTGCTGGTGGTCATGACCGCCGAGCGGGGGCTGTGCGGCGGCTTCAACTCGTCCATCGTCAAGATCGCGCGCTACCGCGCGCAAAAGCTGATCGGCGAGGGCAAGACGGTCAAGATCCTGACCGTGGGCAAGAAGGGCCGCGAACAGTTGCGCCGCGATCTGGGCGATCACCTGGTCGGCCACGTCGACCTGTCGGACGTGAAGCGCGTGGGCTATGACAACGCCCGCGCCATCGCCGAGGATGTGCTGGGCCGCTTCGCCGCGGGCGAATTCGACGTGGCGACGATCTTCTACAACCGGTTCCAGTCGGTGATCAGCCAGATCCCCACGCCACAGCAGATCATCCCCGCCCCGGTGCCCGAAGACGCCGAGGCCAGCGCGCTCTATGATTACGAGCCGTCGGAGGAAGCGATCCTCGAAGACCTGCTGCCGCGTTCGGTGGCCACGCAGATCTTTACCGCATTGCTGGAAAACGCCGCCTCGGAACAGGGCGCGCGGATGTCGGCGATGGACAACGCCACCCGCAACGCGGGCGACATGATCGACCGGCTGACCATCGAATACAACCGCTCGCGCCAGGCCGCGATCACCAAGGAACTCATCGAGATCATCTCGGGCGCCGAGGCGCTCTGACGAAACCGGAGAAACGACATGGCAGAGACCAAGACCGTCGGCAAGGTCACCCAGGTGATCGGCGCCGTTGTGGACGTGCAGTTCGAGGGAGAACTCCCCGCGATCCTGAACGCGCTGGAAACCGACAACAACGGCAAGCGGCTGGTGCTGGAAGTGGCCCAGCACCTGGGCGAGAACACCGTGCGCACCATCGCCATGGACGCGACCGAAGGTCTGGTCCGCGGCCAGGAGGTGCTTGACACCAACAAGGCCATCGAGGTTCCCGTCGGCGACGCCACGCTGGGACGCATCCTCAACGTGGTGGGCGAGCCCATCGACGAAAAGGGCGAAGTCAAGGCCACAGAATACCGCGCCATCCACCAGCCCGCGCCGGGTTTCGCCGAACAGTCCACCGAAAGCGAAATCCTCGTCACCGGCATCAAGGTCATCGACCTGCTGGCCCCCTACTCCAAGGGCGGCAAGATCGGCCTGTTCGGCGGCGCCGGGGTGGGCAAGACCGTGCTCATCATGGAACTGATCAACAACATCGCCAAGGTGCACTCGGGCTATTCGGTGTTCGCCGGGGTCGGCGAGCGCACCCGTGAGGGCAACGACCTCTATCACGAAATGATGGATTCCGGCGTCATCAACATCGACAAGCTGGACGAGTCGAAAGTGGCGCTGGTCTACGGCCAGATGAACGAACCCCCGGGTGCGCGTGCCCGCGTGGCGCTGACCGGCCTGACGCTGGCCGAACAGTTCCGCGACCAGTCGGGAACGGACGTGCTGTTCTTCGTGGACAACATCTTCCGCTTCACCCAGGCCGGGTCCGAGGTGTCGGCGCTTCTGGGCCGTATTCCTTCGGCCGTGGGCTACCAGCCGACGCTGGCCACCGACATGGGCGCCCTGCAGGAGCGCATCACCTCGACCAAGGCCGGCTCCATCACCTCGGTGCAGGCGATTTACGTGCCTGCCGATGACCTCACCGACCCGGCACCGGCAACCTCGTTTGCGCACCTGGACGCCACAACTGTTCTGTCGCGCGCGATTTCGGAGCTGGGCATCTACCCCGCCGTGGACCCGCTGGACTCCAACAGCCGCATCCTGGACCCGCAGATCGTGGGCGAGGAGCATTATCAGGTGGCGCGTGACGTGCAGGGCATCCTGCAGCGCTACAAGTCGCTGCAGGACATCATCGCCATCCTCGGGATGGACGAACTGAGCGAAGAGGACAAGCTGACCGTCTCGCGCGCGCGCAAGATCCAGCGCTTCCTGTCGCAGCCCTTCGACGTGGCCAAGGTCTTCACCGGCTCGGACGGGATCCAGGTCCCGCTGGAAGACACCATCCGGTCGTTCAAGGCCGTTGTCGCCGGCGAATACGATCACCTGCCCGAAGCCGCCTTCTACATGGTCGGCGGCATCGAGGACGTGATCGCCAAGGCCGAGCGCCTCGCCGCCGCAGCCTGAGGAGAGCGCCGCAATGGCCGATACACTGCAATTCGACCTGGTCTCGCCCGAACGCATGGTCGTGTCGGTCGCGGCCCGGGCGGTGCGCATTCCGGGCGCCGAAGGCGACATGACCGCCATGCCCGGGCACACACCCGCCCTGACGACCCTGCGTCCCGGCTTCGTGACCGTGGAAACCGACAGCGGCGAGGACCAGCGCTTCGTCGTCACCGGCGGCTTCGCCGAGGTCGGCGCCGAGAGCGTTTCGGTGCTGGCCGAACGCGGCATGCCAGGCGCCGAGTTCACGCAGGACGTCTATGCCGAGATCGTGGCCGAAGCCCGCGCCAAGCTGGACGACGCGCCGCAGGAGCACATGGACATGCTGGCCAAGCTGGTCGCCGACCTGCAGGCGCTGGCCACCGAAAGCGGGTTGCGCCCGGACTGACCGTGCTGCGCCGGGCTGACCCACGCGACCCGGCGCTACGCCCGGCCATCGACACGCACCTTGCGGCGATGGAGGCCGCAAGCCCGCCCGGCAGTTCCCATGCGCTGACGCCCGAGTCCCTTGCGGGGCCGGGCGTTTCCTTTTTCACGCTGTGCGACCAGGGCGCGATTGCAGGGTTCGGCGCGCTCAAACGGCTCTCGGCAAGCCATGGCGAGCTGAAATCCATGCACATCCTGCCAGCGTTTCGTCGGCGCGGCCTGGGCCGGGTTCTGCTGCGCGCGCTGATGGACACCGCCCGAACCGAGGGCTTCACACGGCTCAGTCTCGAAACCGGGTGCCCGCCCGCCTATCTGGCCGCCGTCGCGCTCTATCGTTCCGAAGGCTTCAGCGATTGCGCCCCCTTCGCCGGCTACACGGATGACCCGGCAAGCCTGTTTCTGACCCGCGACCTTGACTGACCGGCCCCCCGGACCTGTCCTCCTGGCGCGCCGCGTCGCCGCCCCCTTCATCTTGCCCCAAATACGCGCGGGGGGAGTCCAGCGCCCTTGCGGGGCTGGACGGGGGGCAGCGCCCCCATCCGCAGCGCGCCCGGGCGCGCTGCAAAGGCATGGCTTGCCGCCCGCACGGGCGGCGCCGCAAGGTCACACCCCGGGCCACCGGGCTGGACGCCCGCCCTGTGCGCGCCTATCACTTCGGGCCAGACCCCTTGCCCCCCCAACCCCTGCACAAGGGATGCTCCGATGCCCGACACGCCGGTGAACACGCTCACCGAAGCCCAGGCCCGAACCGAACTTGAACGGCTGGCCGAAACGCTGGCCACAGCCAATTCCGCGTATTTCCGCGACGATGCGCCGGTGATGGACGACGCGGCATATGACGCGCTCAAGGCCCGCAACGCGGCAATCGAAGCGCGCTTTCCGCACCTCATCCGCGCCGACAGCCCCTCGGCCCGGATCGGCGCCGCGCCATCCGAGGCCTTCGGCAAGATCCGCCACGCCCGCCGGATGCTCTCGCTCGCCAATGCCTTTTCGCCCGAGGATGTGGCCGAGTTCGTCCGGCGCATCCGCCGCTATCTGGGCCTGCCGGACGATGCCCCCCTGCCCTTCACCTCGGAGCCCAAGATCGACGGGCTGTCGGTGTCCCTGCGCTATGAACACGGCCGCCTGATCCACGCCGCCACCCGCGGCGACGGCGAAACCGGCGAGGATGTGACCGCCAACGCCCGCACCGTGGCGGATATCCCCGAAACACTGGAGGGCGCGCCGGAGCTGCTGGAAGTGCGCGGCGAGGTCTACATGTCCCACGCGGATTTTGCGGCCCTGAACGCGCGTCAGGCGGAAGCGGGCGCCAAGACCTTCGCCAACCCCCGCAATGCCGCCGCCGGGTCGCTGCGCCAACTGGACGCCGAAATCACCCGCGCCCGGCCCCTGCGCTTCTTTGCCTATGGCTGGGGGGAGCTTTCCGAGCCGTTGGCCGCCACGCAATACGAGGCGCTGCAGCGGCTGGCGGCGCTGGGTTTCAGCGTCAACCCGCGCACCCGGCGCTGTGACGGGCTGGACGCGCTGCTGCAGACCCACGCCGAGACCGAAACCCGCCGCGCCGATCTGGGCCATGACATCGACGGCATGGTCTACAAGGTCGATGATCTGGCATTGCAGGACCGGCTCGGCTTTCGCTCGACCACGCCGCGCTGGGCCATTGCGCACAAGTTTTCCGCCGAAACCGCCTGGACCCGGCTGGAGGCGATCGACATCCAGGTTGGTCGCACCGGCGCGCTTTCGCCGGTGGCGCGGCTGACCCCGGTCACGGTGGGGGGGGTCGTCGTCTCCAACGCCACGCTGCACAACGAGGATTACATCGCCGGGCGCGACAGCAAGGGCGCGCCGATCCGCGATGGCCGCGATATCCGCGTCGGCGACCGGGTGGAAATCTACCGCGCGGGCGACGTGATCCCGAAGATCCGCGATCTGGACCTGTCGGCCCGCCCCGCGGATGCCGAAGCTTACGTGTTCCCCGAAACCTGCCCCGAATGCGGCAGCCCCGCCGTGCGCGAGGCAGGCGACAGCGTGCGCCGCTGCACCGGCGGGCTGATCTGCCCCGCGCAGGCGGTGGAGCGGCTGAAGCATTTCGTCGCGCGCGCCGCCTTCGACATCGAGGGGCTGGGCGCGAAACAGGTCGAGGCGTTCTGGCGCGATGGCTGGATCACCCGGCCTTCGGACATATTCACCCTGAAGGACCGTTTCGGCCCCGGCTGCCCCCGGCAGGTGAAGAACCGCGAAGGCTGGGGCGAGAAATCCGCCGAAAACCTGTTTGCCGCCATCGACGCCCGCCGCACCGTTCCGCTGGCGCGCGTCATCTTCGCGCTGGGAATCCGCCATGTCGGCGAAAGCACCGCCGCGCTGCTGGCGGGCCACTATGGCCGTTGGGACGCCTTCCGCGCCGCGATGCTGGCCGCCAGCCCCGAAGGCGGCGACGCATGGGACAGCCTTCTGTCCATCGACGGGGTTGGCCCGGTGCTGGCGGCCTCGCTGGTGACGTCATTCCAGTCGGAAATCGACGAGATCGACGCGCTGGCCGCGCATCTGACCATCGAAGACGCCGAATCCCGCGCCACCGACAGCCCCGTGGCCGGAAAGACGCTGGTCTTCACCGGCACGCTGGAGCGCATGACCCGGGCCGAGGCCAAGGCCCGGGCCGAGGCGCTGGGAGCGAAGGTCGCAGGCTCAGTGTCGGCCAGGACCGACCTGCTGATTGCCGGGCCGGGCGCGGGGTCCAAGGCGAAGAAGGCCGCCGATCTGGGCGTCGAGGTGATCGACGAGGACGCCTGGCTCACCCTCATCGGCGCGGGTTGAAGCGGATGGCCGGGCGCCCGGAAATCCTGTTTCCGCTCTTCGCGGGGCTCGACACGCTCGAAGGGGTGGGGCCGAAGACGGCGAAGGCCATGGCCGGGATCGGGGTGGAAAAGCCACGCGACCTGCTGTTTCACCTGCCCCATTCGGTGATCGACCGCACGCGCCGCAATTCCATCCAGGGGCACCCGCTGCCCGCGACCCTGACAGTCGAGGTCACGGTCGGCGCCCACCACCCCCCGCGCGTGCGCGGGCGGCCCTACCGGATCCATGTCACGGATGCGCTGACCGAGTTCCTGCTGGTCTATTTCCGGGGCGGCGAGTATCTCAAGCAGCTTCTGCCCACCGGGCAGCGGCGGCTGGTCTCGGGCAAGGTGGAACTGTTCGACGGGATCGCGCAGATGGTCCACCCCGACCATGTGCTGCGCCCCGAGGAACACGCCGACCTGCCCGCCCATGAACCCGTCCATGCGCTTTGCGCCGGGGTCACGCAGAAGGGGCTGGCAAAGGCCGTGCAGTCCACCCTTGCCCGCCTGCCCGAACTACCGGAATGGATCGACCCGCAGCTTGCCACGCGCGAGGGCTGGCCCGCCTGGGCAGAGGCCATCCGCACCGCCCACGCCCCGCAAACCGCCGCCGACTGCGCCCCCCACACGCCTGCCCGCACCCGGCTGGCCTATGACGAGGTGTTGGCCCATCAACTGACGCTGGCGCTGGCGCGCGCCACCCAGCGGCGCAAGCCGGGGCGCGAAAGCCGCGGCGACGGGCACCTGCGCGCGCGCGTGCTGGCGGCGCTGGACTACACCCCCACCGGCGCGCAGACCCGCGCGGTGGCCGAGATCGAAGCCGACATGGCCAGCGCGCGCCGGATGAACCGGCTGCTGCAGGGCGATGTGGGCGCAGGCAAGACGCTGGTGGCGTTTCTGGCGCTGCTGATCGCGGTCGAGGCCGGCGGCCAGGGTGTGCTGATGGCCCCCACGGAGATTCTGGCCCGCCAGCATCTGGAAGGGCTGGCGCCGCTGGCCGAGAAGGCGGGCGTGCTGGTGGAGATCCTCACCGGCCGTGACAAGGGGCGCGACCGGGACGCCAAGCGCGCGGCACTGGCCCGCGGCGACATTCAGGTGCTGATCGGCACCCATGCGGTGTTCCAGAAGGGGGTGGAGTTCGCCGACCTGCGGCTGGCGGTGGTGGATGAACAGCACCGTTTCGGCGTGGCGCAGCGCGCCGCACTGGCGGCCAAGGGCGCGGGCGCCGATGTGCTGGTGATGACCGCCACACCGATCCCCCGCAGCCTGGCGCTGGCGCAATACGGCGACATGGACGTGTCGGTGCTGGATGAAAAGCCGCCGGGCCGCAAGCCGGTGCAGACCGCGCTGGTGTCCTCGGCCCGGCTGGACGAGGTGGTGGAGCGGTTGCGCCGCGCGCTGGCCGAAGGGCGGCAGGCATACTGGGTCTGCCCGCTGGTCGAGGAATCCGAGGCCGTGACGCTGACGGCGGCGCAATCGCGGTTCGAACATCTGCGCGCGGCTCTGGGCGAGGGGCGCGTGGGGCTGGTTCACGGCCAGATGCCGCCCGCCGAGAAGGACGCCGCCATGGGGCGCTTCAACGCCGGCGATACGGGCGTGCTGGTGGCGACCACGGTGATCGAGGTGGGGGTGAACGTGCCCAATGCCTCGATCATGGTGGTGGAACGGGCCGAAAGCTTCGGGCTGGCGCAGTTGCACCAGTTGCGCGGGCGCGTGGGGCGCGGGGCGGCGGCCTCGACCTGCCTGCTGATGTATGACCCGCCACTGGGCGAGGCGGCCGCGCGGCGGCTGAAGCTTCTGCGCGACACCGAGGACGGCTTTCGCATCGCCGAGGAGGATATGGCAATTCGCGGCGCGGGCGATCTGATCGGCACGGCGCAATCGGGGCTGCCGCGCTTCCGGGTGGCGGATCTGGAACGGCAGGCGGGGCTGATGGCGCTGGCGCAGTCGGACGCGCGCAAGCTGCTGCTGGATGATCCGGCGCTGGACAGCCCGCGCGGCAAGGCGGCGCGGACGTTGCTGTGGCTGATGGAGCAGGACCGCGCAATCCGGCTGATCGGGGTCGGTTGACCCAGGGCTTGAAGCGCCGATGCGGGGGCGCCCCGGTCAACCGCCCCTGCGGCACCGGGGGTGCTGCCCCCACTCCGCCGCCGCCACCGGCCATTGCGGCGGGATGCCGGGAGGGGGCAGACTCAGGGCGCCCGGCGGTCGGCCATCAGCGCGGCAAAGCGGTAGAAGCCGTGCACCATCTTGGAATAGGGGATGAGCAGGAAGAAGGCGAGCACGGCGCCCAGATGAATCGCCAGCAGGGCCGGGACAGCCGCCGTGCCGGTGGCGGCGTAGAGCGCAAGCCCGCTGGCCGAGACGAAGAACAGGAGCGCGACGAACCCCATCTCGCCCCCCCAGACGCGGGCCGCGCCAAGGGCCGGGTCAGCGCGCAGCTTGAGCGCCATGAGCGCGCCGGTGCCAAGGCACAGCAGAATCCCGCCCGGGACACCCAGCAGTTTCGGCGGGGTCCAGAAGCCATAGGGCGCGGGCCAGTTCAGCCCGTAATGCATGAGCGTGGCGACCGATGTGGCGGCGAAGCACATGAGGAACCCCCAGAGCGTGGCCAGATGCGCATGGCGCCGGGCATTCGAGAAGCGGTCGCCGCGCTCGAAATTGCAGCCCTGCCCCTGCCCGCCGTCCAGATTGCGGCCCCGCCCGGCGGCCCGCGCCGCGCGGGTGATGTCGGCCAAGGCGACCCGACCGCCACCAATGGCCCGCCACCAGGCGCGCAGGCTGATCGCCACCGCGACCAGCGGCAGGACGAAAGCGGGCGCGAAGATCGCCACCATGGCGTTGTGCGACAGCGTGGCGTAGAAGCCTTCGCCGCTTTCGGGGCGCAGCGCGGCGATGGCGGCGAAAAGCGCCGCAAAGCCCGCGACCAGCGCAGCGGCCAGCGCCAGCCCGCTGCGGTGGAACAAACGCGCCACCGGCTGCGGCCAGGCGTAATCTTCCCAGTCCTGCTGGCGGACCTCGGCCAGCGCGGCGGGCAGGTTGAGCGCAAATTCATGCGGCGGGGAATACTGGCAGGCGTAGTAGCAGCCCCGGCAGTTGTGGCACAGGCTGGCCAGATGGCTGATCGCGCCCGGCTCCATCTCGGTCAGGCGGGTCAGCGCGGGGAAGACATCGCAATAGCCCTCGCAGTAGCGGCAGGCGTTGCAGATTTCGAGCTGGCGGCGGGCCTCGTCGGTGGCCGATGCTGCAGGCGTGGTGTCATAGGGCATGGGCGGCGGCCTCCTGTCCCGCGATGCGTCCGAAAACGGTTCCGATGGTCATGCCGAACCCGGCCAGATAGCCCTGGCCCAGAATCGACCCGGCCATGATCTCGCCCGCTGCCCAGACATTCGAAAGCGGCCCGTGTCCGCTTTGCACCTGCGCGCGGGCTGAGACCCTGAGCCCCAGATAGGTGAAGGTCACGCCGGGGCGCAGCGTGTAGCCATGGAAGGGCGGCGTATCGATGGGCCGCGCCCAGTTGGTTTTCGGCGGCTCCAGCCCTTCGGTCGCCAGCCCGTCCAGTTCGGTGGGGTGAAAGGCGCCGGGGCGGCAGGCGGCGTTATAGGCGTCCACGGTGGCGGCCAGTTGCGCCGGGTCCAGCCCCAGCTTGCCCGCCAGCTCTTCAAGCGTATCGGCGCTCTCGGGCGGGAACACCGTCGGCATGAACAGCCCGCGCGCCTTGGCGTCGATCACGGCGAAGGCCACCTGATCGGGCTGCGCGGCCACCAGCCGGCCCCAGATGGCGTAGCGCTTGGGCCAGACATCCTCGCCCTCGTCATGAAAGCGGGCGCCGTCGCGGTTGACCACCACTGAAAACGGCACGCAATCCAGCCGCGTGACGATTCCGCCGTCGAATTTCGGCGCCCGCCCGTCGATGGCGACCGCGTGGCACTGGGTCGGATCGCCGACGCTTTCGGCGCCCTGATCCAGCATGTCGCGCAGCACCTCGCCCCGGTTCCAGGGCGTGCCCCGGATCAGGAAGTTGCGCGCCGCGGGCCCCCAGGCGCGGGCCAGCCAGTCGATATCGGCCTGAAACCCGCCCGAGGCCAGCACCACGGCGCGGGCCGTGATCCGTTCGCCGCTTTCCAGTTCCAGCCAGCGAAAGGCCCCGCTTTCGACATGCACATGCGCGACCTTGGCGTTGTAGCGGATGGTGACGCCCAGATCGGTTGCGGTGGCGTAATAGGCATTCACCAATGCCTTGCCACCCCCCAGAAAGAACGCGTTGGTGCGCCCCAGCGACAGCGTGCCCGACAGCGACGGCTGAAACCGGACACCGTGCCGTTCCATCCATGGCAGCGCGGCTTCGCTTTCGCGGATGGCCAGGCGGGCAAGCTCCGGATCGGTCTTGCCGCCGGTCACGCGAAGCAGATCGTCGTAATATTCATCCTCGGCGTAAGTGTCGGTCAGCACCGAAAGCGGTCCGTGGTGCATGCAGCGGAAGTTGCGGGTATGGCGTGAATTGCCGCCGCGCATGTGCTCCGGTGCCGCTTCCAGCAGGATCACGCGGGCGCCGGCCTCGGCGGCCTCGATCGCGGCGCAGAGGGCGGCATTGCCGCCGCCGACGATGGCCACGTCCCAGGGTGCGTTGCCGTCAGTCAATGTCGCCTCCCTCATTGGCGGCGTCGGACCAGCGTTCCGGATCCTCGCGCAACTGGCGCAGGCGCACACGGTGCGCGGCCTCGATATGGGCGCGCATCGCCGCTTCCGCACGCGGGCCATCGCGCGCCTGAAGCGCCTCGAGCAACGCCGCGTGTTCCGCTGCCGCCCCGGCCGCGCGCGCCGGGTCCATCAATGTTGTCGGGCCCAGGATCATCAACGTGCGGCGCATGCTGTCCATGGCGCGGCGCAGATAGCGGTTCTTGGCCGCGTTCAGGATTCCGGTGTGAAACTGCGCGTTCAGCCGGGCGATACCCGCGGCATCGGTCGCAGCGGCCATGGCGGCGTTGATCTCGGCCAGTTCCGAAAGCTCCAGATCCGAGGCGGCGCGCGCCGCCAGCCGCGCTGCCGTGCCTTCCAGCACGGTGCGCATCTCGTAGAGTTCCATCACCTCGGCATAGCCAAGGCGGCGCAGGCTGGCGCCCTGCCGGGGGATGTGCTCGACGATCCCGTCGGCCTCCAGCAGCCGGATCGCCTCGCGCACCGGGGTGCGGGAAATGCCCAGGCGGGCGGCCAGTTCGGTTTCACGCAGCCGCGCACCAGGCAGGATGCGGCCCAGACGGATATCTTCAAGCAGACGCGCATGGGCGCCCTGCCCTTGCGAGGCCTCGGGGGCGGACTCTGGAAGCGGCTCAGGAGCCGTCTCGGGGGCGGGTCGGGCGGCGGTTGCGGGCATGGAACGCTCCTTTGCGCGGTCCGGGGTTGCAAATTGTATCCATGTGTATACAGTTGCATCCATTGCCGTCAACCCGCAACCGAAAGACCTGTCGATGCCGCTTCTGCTGACCCTCGCCATCGCCGCGATCGGCGTTGCGGTGTTTCACGCACTCAGGCTGCCGTTGCCGTTCCTGTTTGGCCCGATGTTCGCCTGCCTGATCGCGGCGCTTGCGGGGGTGCGGCTGCGCGGGCTGCCGCCGGTGGAAAACGGCGCGCGCACCGTTCTTGGCGTGGCGGTCGGCGCCTCGGTCACGCCGGCACTGCTGGCGCAGGTGCCGACCATGGCCTTCACCATGGCCCTGATCCCGCCCTATATCGTGCTGATCGGGCTGATCGGCGTGCCGTTCTTTCGCCGCTTCGGCGGTTATGACCGGCCCACGGCCTGGTATGCGGCCATGCCCGGCGGGTTTCAGGACATGGTGCTGTTCGGCAAGGAAGCAGGGGCAAACGTGCGCGCGCTGGCGCTGATCCATGCGACGCGGGTGCTGACCATCGTGGTTATTGCGCCCTTCATCCTCACGCTGGGCTACGGGGTCACGCTGGACGGCGCCATCGGCGATCCGACCGCCGATATCCCGCCGCGCGAACTGGCGATCATGGCGGCGGCGGCGCTGGGCGGTTGGTGGCTGGCGAAACGTGTGGGCCTGTTCGGCGCGCCGATCCTGGGCCCGATGATCGTGACCGCGGTGCTTTCGCTGACCGACATCCTGCATTACCGCCCCCCGGCCGAGGCGATCATGGCGGCGCAGTACTTCATCGGCATGGGAATCGGGGTGCATTACGTCGGTGTCACGTTGCGCGAATTGCGCCATGACGTGGCGGTGGGCGCCGCCTTTGCGGTGGTTCTTGCGGCGCTGGCGGCGGCCTTTACGGTGGTCGCGCAGCGCGTCGGCGGCGCGCCACCGGTCGAGGCGTTCCTGTCCTTCGCCCCCGGCGGGCAGGCGGAGCTTGCAATCATGGCGATCATCGTGGGGGCGGATCTGGGCTTCGTGGTGGCCCATCATGTGATACGGCTGATCATCGTCATCGCCGGGGCGCCACTGGCGGGCGCGCGGTTTCTGAAACGGAGGGACGAATGAAGATCGCGGTTCTGGACGATTACGCGGGTGTGGCGCTGGACTATGGCGACTGGGCGGGGCTGGGCGACGTGACGGTGTTTTCCGACACGCTGGCGCCGGGCCCGGCGCTGATCGAGCGGCTGGCGCCCTTCGACGTCCTGTGCGTCATGCGCGAACGCACGCCGCTGCCCGCCTCGGTGCTGCGCGCCCTGCCCCGGCTGCGGCTGATCGTCACCACGGGGCCGAAGAATGCCGCCATCGACCTGGACGCCGCCCGCGCGCAGGGGGTGACCGTGTGCGGCACCGCCTCGCGCAAGACCACCACATCGGAACTGACGCTGCTGATGATGCTGGCGCTGAACCGCCGCCTGCTGCCCGAGGTCGCGTCCCTGCGTGCCGGCGGCTGGCAGGCGGGGCTGGGGCGCGATGTGGCGGGGCTGCGGCTGGGGCTGGTGGGGCTGGGCAATATCGGCGCGCAGATGGCCACGCTGGGCCGCGCGCTGGGGATGGAAGTGGCGGCCTGGTCCATGAACCTGAGCGACGCGCGGGCGGCGGAATGCGGTGCGGAACGGTATGAAAGCCTGACCGCGCTGATGGGGGCTTGCGATGTGGTCTCGGTCCATCTGGTGCATTCCGAACGGACCCACCGGCTTATCGGGGCAGAGGCCTTTGCCGCAATGAAGCCCGGCGCGGTGTTCCTGAACACCTCGCGCGCGGGGATCGTGGACACGGGCGCGCTGGTCGACGGGCTGCACGCCGGGCGCCCGGCCATGGCCGGGGTGGACGTGTTCGACCGTGAACCCCTGCCCGCCGATGACCCGCTCAACGATGCCGCGCTGCAGGACGCGGGCCGCCTGCTGCTGACCCCGCATCTGGGCTACACGACCGAGGCCACCTTTCGCCTGTTCTACCGCGAAACCGCCGAGGCCGTGCGCGCCTTCGCGGCGGGCGCCCCGGTGCGGGTGCTGGCCTGACGCCACCACCCTGCCCCGCCCGGCACCGCGGCGCCGGGCAACGCCCCCGAGAAACGCCCCCGAGAAGCGCCCGGCAACATATCGGCGGGCGGCGGAGCGCTGAGGGGGCGCTGAGGGGGCGCTTTTCGCCTAGCCGCCCCCCGAAATCCGGGTGCGGATGCGCTTGAGCACGACCCACACCCCCGCCACCACCAGCGGGGTCAGCGCGAACAGCACCACCGTGCGGCCCAGCCCCAGCGGCTCGGCCAGCGGCATCGCCATGTTGGCGGCCAGGTTCACGCCGTAGTAGCTGATCGCCACAACCGACAGCCCCTCGACCGTGTGCTGCAGCCGCAGTTGCAGATCGGCGCGCTTGTCCATGCTTTCCAGCAGCTTCTGGTTCTGGGCCGATCGCTCCACATCCACCCGCGTGCCCAGCAGCGTGCCCGCGCGCATGGCGCGGTCGGCCATCCCCGCCAGCCGGGACTGCGCGGATTTCACCGTGCGCATCGCCGGATCATAGCGGCGCATCATGAACTCGCGCCAGGTCTGGCGCCCGTCGAACCGCTCCTCGCGCAGCACCTCGATGCGCTGGTGCACAATCGCCTCATAGGCCCCCGTCGCCCCGAAGCGGAAGGACGATTCGGCCAGGATGTTCTCCAGCTCGCCCGAGATTTCCAGCAGCGCCGACAGCGTTTCCTCGGCCGGGCTCTCGACCGAGGTCATGGCCCGCGTCATGCGGTTGAGCCGCTCGTCCAGCGCGCCCATGCGCGGCGACAGGTCGCGCACCCGCGCCCAGCCCAGCATCGACATGGCCTTGTAGGTCTCGATCTCGCACAGCCGCTGCACGATCCGCCCGATCCGCCGCGCCCCGGTGCCCGGACGCACGAAGACCGCCATGCGCACATGGCCCGCGCGGTCGATGCGGAAATCGCTGGCGATGATCGCCGCCCCGTCCAGCACCCGCGCCACCGCCAGACTGTCGCCCACGAACCATTCGGACAGCAGCGCCGCGATCCGGCCTTCTTCCTGCGGGATGAAATCGACATGCAGCAGGATCGAGGTCACCCGCACCCCTGGCGCCGCCGCAAGCCAGTCGGCGGGGAACACCTCGAAGGCGCGCGGGTCGAATGCGTGGTCACTGGCGCTGGGTTCATACGCGGTGTAGCTGACGAATTCGGTGTGGCTTTCCCATTTCAGGTGATAACGGCCCAGATCGGCGCCATGATGCGTGGCGCCCGGCGCGGGATGCGCCCCGCCGTGACGGTCCAGCAGCATCAGCAGATGCGCGCGATCCTCGGCCTTGTCGCGCGCAGCGGCATCGGAGGGGCGCTTGACGGCCAGAAACGCCGCCGTGCAGGGCGCCTCGATCGTGGCGAAAGGGCGCGCGTGCAGTTCGTTGGCCAATGCGTAGCGCAGCGAATGGTCGGATATGCCGGTCACGGTTGGGGTGCCCCGAAATTGCGGTTTGTTCCATGAAAGCCCGCCCATGCGCGAATTCAATCAAGGAAATCGGCACGCCGTGGCACACTTGTATTTCGGCAACACTGCGCCACCGCCGCGCCGCGCGCCTCAACCGGAGCCGGGCGGCTCCGCCTCAGGCGTGGTTCCGGTATCGTCGGCCCATTGCGCGCGCTTGCGATAGAGCGTGGAGGGCGACACATCGAGTTCCCGCGCCGCACGGGGCACCGATCCGTCGTGGCGGGCAATGGCGGCGTCGATGGCCAACCGCTCGATCTCGGCCAGGGTCATGCCGCGAAACCGGTCAACCGCCGCGTCGCATGGCGCCGCCGACGCGGCGGGCGCGGCGGGCGCGGCGGGGACAGGCGCCCCCGCTTCGCGCAGTTTCTGCGGCAACATGCCCAGGGTCAGCACCGGCCCGTCATTCAGCACCACCGCCTGACGCAAGGCGTTGATGAGTTGGCGCACATTGCCCGGCCAGCCGTAACTGCGAAACACCGCCTGCACATCGGGCGCGATCTCGGCCATCGACTGCCCCTCTTCGTCGGCCATTTTCTGCAGCAGGGCATGCGCGATCTCGATCACATCCTCGCCACGGTCGCGCAGGGGCGGCATGTGGATCGGCACAACATGCAGCCGGTAATACAGATCCTCGCGGAAGCGGCCCGCGCGCACCTCTTCCTCGGGGTCGCGGTTGGTGGCGCAGACGATCCGCACATCGACCTTGCGCGCGCGCGCGGCCCCCACCGGGGTGATCGCCGAAGTCTGCAGGAATCGCAGCAGCTTGGTCTGCAGGTTCAGGTCCATCTCGCAGATTTCATCAAGAAACAGCGTGCCCCCGTCGGCCACAGCCGCCGCGCCCTGCTTGTCCGATATGGCGCCGGTGAACGAGCCCTTCAGATGGCCGAACACCTCGGATTCCAGCAGATCGCCCGGAATCGCCCCGCAGTTCAGCGCGATGAAGGGTTTGTCGCGGCGCGGCGACAGCCGGTGCACGGCTTCGGCGCACAACTCCTTGCCGGTGCCGCTTTCACCGGTGACGAACACCGTTGCCGTGGACCGCGCCACCGACCGGATCAGGCGATAGATTTCCTGCATGGGCGGGGAATTGCCCAGAAACGGCGGCATCGGCGCATCGGCGCGCACGGCGGCCCGCGCGCCGGGCGTGGCCAGCACCTGCGCGGCACGGGTGACCGATTCGACCAGCGTATCGCTGTCCACCGGCTTGACCAGGAACAGGTGCGCGCCCGCCCGCATGGCCGTCACTGCCCGGTCGATCGACCCGTGCGCGGTGATGACAATGACCGGCGTCGGCCGGGACAGCGTCTGGAACTCGCGCAGCAGGTCCAGCCCGTCACGGTCCGGCAGCATCAGGTCCAGCAGCACCACGCGCGCCGGATCGGCCCGGAACCGCTTCAACGCGGTTTCGGCATCGCCCGCGGTCTCCACCTCGAACCCGGCGGCGTCCAGGATCGACCGATAGGTCATGCACAGCGACAGCGTGTCGTCGATCAGAAGCACGCGGCCCTTGTGCCGAATATCCTGCCCGATGCCCTCCCGGACATGCCGTTGCGACTGCCGTTCCGGGTCCGCTTTCATCGGCGCCCTCCACCTGCACCGCTGGTGGTGCGACCCTGCGCGCGCCACTGGGCGCGTCTGGGGCTGCCTGGACCGAACGGCGCGCGCCGCACCCCCTGGGGCGACTTCAGGACCGGGTGTGACGAAGAAATCCAGGCCCCGGGAGAATATCGACCGAAATCCAACACGCTACCCCTGCGCGAACGTAATGGGGAAACAGTAAGCAAAGGGTTGATCGATTTCCACCCGCAACACGTCTGACGCGAGGATTTGTTGCGGGGCACCCCGCACGCACGCACGCGCAGGGGCACCCGGACACCGGATCAGGCCGCGGCGCCGAAGCCCAGCGACCGCAGCGCCTGCGCGATTTCGTCCAGGATGGCCGGGTCATCGATGGTGGCGGGCATGGCATAGGCCTCGCCATCCGCGATCTTGACCATGGTCGCGCGCAGGATCTTGCCCGAGCGGGTCTTGGGCAGCCGGTCCACCACAACCGCATGCCGGAACGCCGCCACGGGGCCGATCTTGTCGCGCACCAGTTTCACGCATTCGGCCACAACCTCGGCGCGGTCCCGCTCCACGCCCTTGTTCAGGCACAGAAAGCCCAGCGGCAACTGGCCCTTCAATTCGTCCGCCACGCCGATCACCGCGCATTCACCGACATCGGGGTGGCTGGCCAGCACTTCCTCCATCGCGCCCGTGGACAGCCGGTGCCCGGCCACGTTGATCACGTCATCGGTGCGCGCCATGATATAGACGTAGCCGTCCGCATCCAGATAGCCCGCGTCGCCGGTCTCGTAATAGCCGGGAAAGGTGGTCAGGTAGGACTTGCGGAAGCGCTCTTCGGCATTCCACAGGTTCGGAAGCGTTCCGGGGGGCAGCGGCAGCTTGATGGCGATGGCGCCCAGTTCGCCCGGCGGCAGCGGGTTGCCGCCTTCGTCCAGGATGTGGATCTCATGCCCCGGCATCGGCACCGAGGGGCTGCCGACCTTGACCGGCAACTGTTCCAGCCCCACCGGGTTTCCGGCGATGGCCCAACCGGTTTCGGTCTGCCACCAGTGATCGATCACCGGCACGCCCAGCTTGTCCTGTGCCCAGTGGATCGTGTCCGGGTCGGCGCGTTCGCCCGCCAGATAGAGGACGCGCAGCGACGAAAGGTCATAATCGCCCACCAGCTTGCCCTGCGGGTCTTCGCGCTTGATGGCGCGGAACGCGGTCGGCGCGGTGAAGAAGCTGACGACCTTGTGTTCCTCGATCACCCGCCAGAAGGTGCCGGCGTCCGGCGTGCCCACGGGCTTGCCCTCGAACACCACGGTGGTGGCACCGTGGATCAGCGGCCCGTAGCAGATGTAGCTGTGTCCGACGACCCAGCCCACATCCGAGGCGGTCCAGAACACCTCGCCGGGGTTGACGTTGTAGAGGTTCTTCATGGTCCAGGCGAGCGCGACCAGATGCCCGCCAGTGGCGCGGATCACGCCCTTGGGCTGGCCCGTGGTGCCGGAGGTATAGAGGATATAGGCCGGATCGCTGCCCTTGACCGGCACGCAACCGGCGGGGGTGGCGCCTTGCTGGAAGGCGTCCCAGTCATGGTCACGGCCCGGGATCAGCGCCGCACGTTCCTGCTCGCGCTGGTAGATCACGCAGAAGTCGGGCTTGTGGGCGGCCATGTCGATGGCGCCGTCCAGCAACGGCTTGTAATGGACCACGCGCCCGGGTTCGATCCCGCAGGAGGCGGCGATGATCGCCTTGGGTTGCGCGTCATCAATCCGTGTGGCCAGTTCGCGCGCGGCAAAGCCGCCGAACACCACCGAATGGATCGCCCCCAGCCGCGCGCAGGCCAGCATCGCCACCAGCGCCTCGGGGATCATGGGCATGTAGATCAGCACCCGGTCACCCTTGGCCACGCCCTGCGCCGCCAGCGCCCCCGCAAGCCGGGCCACGCGGTCCAGCATCTCGGCATAGGTAATGTGCGCCTTGGTGCCGGTCACCGGGCTGTCATGGATCACCGCCACCTGATCACCGCGCCCGGCGGCCACATGGCGGTCCAGCGCGTTGTGGCAGGTGTTCACCTCGGCATCGGCGAACCATTCGTAGATGGGGGCGCGGTCGTCGAACAGCGCGCGGGTGGGCGGGCTGTGCCAGTCGATGGCTCCGGCCTGCTCCATCCAGAAGGCATCGCGGTCGGTGATCGAACGCTTGTAGACCTCGGCGTAACCCATGTATTCCTCCTCCCGAAGATATTGGCGATTTGTTACGCGAGGGTCGGGGCGTGGCGCAATCCTGTTACCGTCACCAGAGAACGGTGCGCGGCGGGAATTTGCAGATTTTGACGCGATCGGCGCGCATAATTTGCAAACCCCGGCCGGGATGCCGGATCGGCGCGGGCATCGGAGGCCGGTTTGCAAACCGGGGCGCGGCCACGCGAAAGCGCCCGCAAGCCGCGCCCCACCCCCCC
>JAFIEE010000057.1 GCA_020832705.1 Paracoccaceae bacterium | reverse complement strand
CGCGCGGCCCGGGGCATCGCGCCACGCCGCGCCATCACCGCCGCGGCCCGCGCCGCATCTGCCTGAACCTGCGCCATCAGGCCGGTCGAAGGCTCCGGCGCGGTCGCGCGCGCGGCGGCCAGGAACGCCTCCAGCGGGTCTGCCCCGGCGGGTCTGTCATCACGGTCGCGATCATCCCGGTTCATCGTCATACCCCAGTTCCGCCTTGCGCCCGCCCAGTGCCGCCTGCAAGGCCCGCTTGCCTCGCGCGGTCAGACTTTCGACCGCTTCCACGCCCGTGTCCATGATCTGCGCGATCTCGGGGTTGGACAGCCCCTCGATATGGCGCAGGATCACCGCCTGCCGCTGACGCTCGGGCAGATCCGCCAGCGCCGCTTCCAGCGCCGCGGCGCGCGTGGCCTGCATCATCCGCGCCGCCGCGGTGCTGGCGGCCGTGTCCGACGGTTCGGCCACCGCATCGAGCGCCACATCCCCGCGCCGTGCGCGCCGCCGCAGCCGGTCGGTGCACAGGTTCGCGGCCACGCGATAGACCCAGGCGCGCACCGGCGGACCATCCGCGCGCCAGTCCGGCGCCTGCCGCCAGAGCCGCAGCAGCGCCTCCTGTGTCACGTCCTCGGCCTCGGCCCGGTCGCCACCCAGCATGCGCGCGGCAAAGCGCAGCACCGGCGGCGCCAGACGCGCCGCCAGCGCCCGCGCCGCCAGACTGTCGCCGCGCACGGCCTCGGCCAGCAGGGCCGCGTCTTCCGCCTCGGCGGGCTGGGGGGTCGTGTCGTGCATCCCGGCAAAGCGCTACGCCAGCAGCGTCATCGCCGCAAGGCACAGGGCGCCCGGGAGGGCCGATGGAATCCCCCCCGGGCGCGCATGCGAACGCGCAGGGCACCACCGGCTCACCGCCAGCGCCCGCGCCCCTCACCGCGCACCGCGCGCGCCTCCAGCCGGGCGACGGCGTCCGCGTATTCGGCTTCGGAGATGCGGCCGTCGCCGTCGGTGTCGAAGTAGCGAAACAGCCGCGCCTCCAGACGTTCGGAGGCACGTTCGGACGCGTGTTCGGACGGGCGCTCACCCGCGCCCTCGCGCGGCGTCATCCGAGCTTCGCCGCGCGGCCACCGGATATGGCCGGAGCGCGCGTCCATCGCGGACCGGCGCGCCTCGCGCGCGGTGCGCTGCTCCGCCATCCATGCGTCGAGCCCGGCGCGCAGGGCCCCGGCGTCCAGCATGCCGTCGCTGGCACCCTCCATCAGATGCGCCACCAGCGCGTCCAGCCGCGCGTCCTGCTGCGCGGCGCGGCGCTCCGTCCGCATCCCCTGCCGGGCCTCGGCGTGCGCGGCGATCCGCGCCTCGATCAGGGCGCGGAACGCATCGCGGTCCAGCGCGCCATCCTCGGCGCCGTCGATGGTGCCGAAGGTCGGCCAGTCACCCCCCGGCATGACGCCCGGGCCGCGGGCCTCGGCCTGCGCCGTGGCCAGCGCGAGCGCCAGCACGCCGACGGCCAGAGCGGTCGATAGGGAACGGGAACGGTCGGTCATCTCACTCTCCTGACTGCATGCGGACCCACTCCTCGGCGCCCGCTGTCTGGTTCACGCCCGCGTGCCGCCTTTCCGTCGCGCCAGCGTTCACGACAGCGCGAGGGAACGCTGCCGTCGGCCCACCCCGCACCACCGGCCCGCACCACCGGCCCGCACCATCACCCCTGCGCCCCGCCCGGCGCGCACTGCGCCGGGCAGCGCCCTCGGGGCGTGCAAGGGCGGGCGGGTGGGTGCAGCCCGAGGGCGCTTCTATCGCTCGGCTCCGGCGCGCCGCGGCGTGTGCCCGGAACAGTCAGGCGAAAACCGGATGCCCCCGAAGCCGGGCCTGCCCCCTGACAAGTCCCGACCCGCGTGCTATCCCGCAGGGCAAGCAGAGGAGTGCGCATGAGCCTGGCCGAATCCCCCCCGCCGCCCGATGACCGCCCGGTCTGGCCCGCCATCCGGCGCGGGCTGATGCTGCGCTGCCCCGCCTGCGGCGAGGGCGCGATGCTGCACCGCTACCTGAAGGTGCAGGACGCCTGCCCCCGGTGCGCCGAGGAACTGCACCACCAGCGCGCCGATGACGGCCCGGCCTATCTGACGCTGACGGTCACGGGCAAGGTGGCGATCTCGGTCATGGTGTGGCTGCTGTTCACCTACGACCCGAACCCGCTCCTGCTGTTCGCCTTCATCTCGGCGCTGGTCATCGCGATGTCGCTGTGGCTGCTGCCGCGCTTCAAGGGGATGATGGTGGCGATCCAGTGGTCGCGCCGGATGCACGGATTCGGAGGCTCGGAGCGATGAGCGCGCCCGGTCCGGTCATCGACAAGACTGCGATCCGCGATGCCGCGGCGGTCCTGCTGGTACGCACGGCGGCCGAGGGGCCGCAGGTGCTGATGGGCCAGCGGGGCGCGCGCGCCGCCTTCATGCCCGACAAGTTCGTCTTTCCCGGCGGCGCGGTGGATGCCGAGGACGCGCAGGTGCCGCTGGGCACCGAGATCTCCCCGCTCTGCGCCGCGCGGCTGGAGGCCGACGGCAACCTCCGTGCGCCCACGCTCGCCGCCGCCGCGATCCGCGAACTGTGGGAGGAAACCGGCCTGTTGCTGGGCACGCCCGGGGTCTGGCCCGGCACGCCCCGCGCCGACTGGGCGGCATTTGCCGCGCGCGGGATGTTGCCGGCAGCGGATGCGCTGACCTATGTGTTTCGCGCCATCACCCCGCCTGGCCGCCCGCGCCGCTTCGATGCGCGCTTCTTTCTGGCCGATGCCGCACGCATCCAGGGCGATCCGGAGGATTTCTCGGCCGCCTGCGAGGAGTTGAGCCATCTGCAATGGGTGCCTTTCGCCCGCGCGCGGCGGCTGAACCTGCCCTTCATCACCGAGGTCGTGCTGGCCGAGGCCGAGGAAACCCTGCGCCAGGGCGGCAAGCCCGGATCGGTGCCGTTCTTCGACAATTCCGGCACACGGTCCGAATTCCGCCGCATCGCCTGAGGCGTATGTTGCCATTCCCGGTTGAACGGCCCCCGGGGCATCGCTGCCCGCGCCCGCTTTCAACCACAGAACGTCCGGGCCAGGGCGCAACTCCGCGCAACAGGGCGCGCGCGCCCGGCCCAACCGGAGAAGCGGCGCCCTGCACCGCGCCGACGGGCGGGAGGACCCGCGTGCCGGGTACGCAACGCGCGCTGCCGCCTGCAAGACACCCCGGCCGCAGCGCCGCGGCCTTCGCGGCACCGGGCCCTCATGAGACGGTGCGCCGCGCCGGATATCGGCCGGGCGGCCTTGAAGCGCTGCGCCGCCCGGTCTAGCTTCCGCAGCGCCAGATGGCACACAACCCACCCGCTACCGGAGCCAGGGATGTCGCAAAAGAAGCGCTCGATCTTCGAGGATGTCGGCAGCCCCGCCGCCGAAAGGGTTGCGCCCGCGCCCGCCGCCCCCGCGCGCAGCCGCGCGCGCGCGCAGATCCGTGCCTGGCTGATGGCGCTCTTTGCACTGGTCGCGGTGATGATCGTGGTCGGCGGCATGACGCGGCTGACGGATTCGGGCCTGTCGATCACCGAATGGCGCCCGGTGACCGGCGCCATCCCGCCCATGTCCGAAGCCATGTGGCTGGACGAGTTCGAGAAATACCGCCAGATCGACCAGTATGCGCTGGTCAATCGCGGCATGACGCTCGAGGAATTCAAGATCATCTACTGGTGGGAATGGGGCCACCGCCAGCTTGGACGGCTGATCGGGCTGGTCTGGGGGCTGGGGTTTGCGTTCTTCTGGCTGACGAAGCGTATTCCTTCGGGCTGGACGCCGCGGCTGCTGACCCTGGGCGCGCTGGGCGGGGTGCAGGGCGCCATCGGCTGGTGGATGGTGGCCTCGGGGCTGACCGAGGGCATGGTGGCGGTGGCCTCCTACCGGCTTGCGGTGCATCTGGGGCTGGCCTTCGTCATTCTGGGCATGATCGCCTGGTATGTGTTCGCGCTGGGCCGGTCCGAAGCCGACCTGATGCAGACCCGCCGCGCGCGCGAGGGGCGGCTGTTCTCCATGTCCACCGGGCTGATGCATTTCGCCTTCCTGCAGATCCTTCTGGGCGCGCTGGTGGCGGGCATCCGCGCGGGCGCGGGCTATACCGACTGGCCTTTCATGCATGGCGTGTTCATCCCGCCAGAGCTGTTCGACATGACGCCGCTGTGGGTGAATTTCTTCGAAAACCCCGCCACCACGCAATTCATCCATCGCAAGGCGGGGTATCTGCTGGCGGTGTTTGGGGTGGTTGTCTGGCTGCGCGGGCGCCGGTCGCCGCACCCGGCCACGCGCGCGGCGTTCAACGCCATGTTCGCGGTGATGGCGGCGCAGATGGCGCTGGGCATCGCCACGGTGATGCACGGCGCGCCCTGGCAACTGGCCATCGCCCATCAAGGCACGGCAATCGTGCTGTTCGTGCTGATCATCCGCGCCCGCCACCTGGCGCAATACCCGCGCATGGCCAGCCTGCGCGGCTGAGGCGCCGAGAGCACCGATGCGGCGCGCAGGGCGCGAACTGCGCGCCCGCGCGCCATCGGGCGATGATCCTTGTGCGCGGCGCCTGCCGGGACCATGCCCCCGCCCCGGACCGGACAGGGCGCTCCAGGCCCTTATGCGGGGGTAGCCCGCCCGGGCTCCGCCCCCGCGCGCCGCGCCTTGCCCCCGCCCGGCGCGTTCCGCGCCCGTTCTCCCGGAGTGCACGGCGCATGATCCGCCCCATGCCCGATAACCCGGCGGCCGACACCGCGCATGCCGCGCGCCGCCGGGAAGCGCACGACGGCTCGGGGCGGAACCCCGCCTGCGCGTCAGCGCAGGCAGCGCCCTCGGGGCGTGCGGGGTGGGTGGGTGGGCGCGGCCCGAGGGCGCTTCAGCGCTGCGTCTCGATACCCTACAACGGGTCGATATCGGCGGCGACCAGTGCGCCGATCTTGTCCAGCGGGTGATGCGTCAGGTCCTTGTCGATCTCAGCCAGAACCGCCTTGCGCGCGCCGTCCGAGATCTGGTCGCGCAGCACCGCCAGCGTCTGCGGCGGGGCCACCACAACCAGACGCGACACCCCGTCCCGGCCCGCCAGCCGGTTGATCCGCTCGGCAACCGTCACCGCAAAGCGCTCCCGCGCGAGCCGCTCATGGTCGGTCAGTTCCATGGCCGAAAGCTGCTGGCGCCCGGTGTCCTGCATCCGCCCGGGCCGGTCGGTCAGTTCCATCCCGTCGTCTTCGGCCTGCGCCTTTTCGCGCAGGCTCAGCTTCGGCTTGTCCGGTGTGCCGGTGTTTTCCAGAAACAGCGCCCGTTCCCCGTCAGCAACGACGATCCAGATCCCCTTGGCCAGCAATGCCATGAAACACTCCTTCCGTTTGGCGCGCCCGTTTGGCGCGGTCTGTCAGAGTTGGGGGCTGGCGCGCGGCTTCGCAACCCCTTCCCGTCCTCACTCCAGCGCCGCCAGCACCTCGGCGCGCTGCGCTTCGATGGCGGCCACGATCTCGGCCCGGAAGTCGGCGCGGTTGAGGTTTTCCTCCAACGCAAGCAACCCCTTGTCAGCCGCGACCCCCAGAACCACGCCGATGACTGGCAGCGCCGCCAGAAGCGCCCGCGCGGCCAGCCGCAGCACCCCTTGTGCGGCCAGGCGCTGAACGACCCGCGCTGCAATCACCGCGCCCAGCCCGGCCACGATGACCGAGGCCCCCAGCCGCGACTCCACGCTCGATGACAGGCCGACACTGCGCAGTTCTGGCAAGGGATCGAAGGCGGGGAAAGCGGCTTCGATGACCAGCAGCCCGGGGTCGATGTCATCGAATGGGTTTGCCAGCAACGCAGCCTCGCGCAGCTCTTGCGCCGCGCGCGATTCCGCCAGCCCCTCAGCGAGCAGGTCATCCATCAATGGACGCAGGTGCGTGTCTGTCTGCAGGGCCTCGGTCAGCCGGGCGGTAAGATACTGGTCGATCTGTTCCTCACTGTTGCCGCGGAAAAAGCCCCAGATCGCGTGCCCGAGCCGCGAATATTCCGCCGGCAGGGAATAATACCAGTCCAGGAAGGGATCGACCCGATCCAGCATCGCATCGAACCCGGCATCGGCATGCAGGCGCAATTCGCGCATCGTGGCGTCATCCAGCACGACCAGCCGGGCGCGGCCATCGGCGATGCGGTCACGGGTGCCAGCTGGGTGGAGTTGGGCGCCGATCCACTCGGCGGCGATTTGCGCTTGCGCGGCGGGGCGGGCTTCGGGCTTGGTGGCGGACAGACTGCGTTCGGCGCTCACCACCGCAACCCCGCCCAGTAGCGCCAGAAACGCCATCGCCAGCAGAGCGCCCGGTATGCCCTGACGCGATGCAACGGTGGCGTCCGAGGCCACCCCTACCGCCCGCGCAACATCCACCTCGCGCATCAGGGCCGCCACAGTCAGCGCGGCCACCGCCCAGCCGCTGGCGCCGAGCAAGAAGATCTCCAGCACCCATCCGGCCCAGGACGGGATCAGGGCCGCAATCTCCAGGCGCAACAACGCCTCGGCCCCCAGCCACAGGGCGTTGAGTGCCAGTCCCTCGCCGATCAACGCCGTAGCCGCCGGGGGCCGTTCCCACAACGGCGGCGCCCCCAACACCCACGAGGCCACAACCATGACCAGCGCCCCCACCAGCACCGCCAGACGGCGCGTTCCAGCGTCACGGTGCACAGGCGCATAGAACCGCCGCGACAGCCCGGCGCCAGGGCGCAGGACCACCAGCGCCGCCCATGCCACCAGCACACAGAGCAGCCAGAACGCCGCGCCGGACCCGGCCAGCCGCACCAGCAGCACACCGACCGCCACCAGGCCCACGAAGCCGTGCCATGAGACGCGAAAGAATGCCCCCCGTCGCAGCCAGTGCAGCAGTGAGCCGGGCGTATAGACCCGCAGCCGGTGCCCGCGCCGGATCGCGGCATTCGCCGCGCCGGGCAGCGCCGCGACAAGCCCCAGCGCAAGCCAGACCGGCACCAGCACGGCAACGGGCAGATCAGGAAGGGCGGCCGCCACAAGGGCGACCGCCAGCGCAAGGCAGGCCAGACGCACCCAGCCCCCCGGCGCAGGTGCCGCGACAGGGGCAGGTGCTGCGCCCGGACCGGGCAGCGCGCTTACATCCGCGAGGCCACGTTTTCCCAATTCACAAGCTTTTCAAGGAAGTTGGACAGATAGGCCGGGCGCTTGTTGCGGAAGTCGATGTAATAGCTGTGTTCCCACACATCGCAGCCCAGAAGCGCGGTCTGGCCGAAGCACAGCGGGTTAACGCCGTTTTCGGTCTTGGTGACCTTCAGTGCGCCGTCCTCGTCCTTGACCAGCCAGCACCAGCCCGAGCCGAACTGGCCCGCCCCGGCGGCGGCGAAGTCTTCCTTGAACTTGTCGACCGAGCCGAAGCTCTCCACCAGCGCCTTTTCCAGCTCCGGCGGCATCTTCTTCTCGCCCGGGCCCATCATCTCCCAGAACTGGTTGTGGTTCCAGTGCTGCGAGGCGTTGTTGAAGATGCCCGACTGTGCCACCGCGCCCGACTGGTAGGTGCCGGTGATGATATCCTCCAGCGCCTTGCCTTCCCATTCGGTTCCGGCAATCAGCTTGTTGCCGTTGTCGACATAGGCCTTGTGGTGGATATCGTGGTGATACTCCATCGTCTCGCGGCTCATGCCCAGGCTTTCCAGCGCGTCATGGGCGTAGGGAAGATCAGGAAGTTCGAATGCCATTGGCAACCTCGCTCTCTCATTGATGTGTGTCTCTTCGCAGGGGGAATAAGAGCCTTGGCGGCCCAAAGGTCAAGGGCAGGCGCACTCCCTGACCACCCTGCGGCGCGCCCGGCACAGCGGCACGCGCGCCGCCCGCAGGCGTTCGGCGCGCTTCAGAAGCTGCGCCGCCACTCACCGAAGAAATCGATGCTTTCCAGCGTCAGCACCCCGGAGATCAGCACCGACGCCGATACCACCCAGAGCACCACGGCAATCGCGGTGACGATCTTGAACTTCTGCACGATCTTCGCGTCGGACGGCGCCGAGGCGGGCGTGCCCGGCTCGACCTTCCCGGCCTCGGCCTGCGTTTCCAGCCGGATCGGCAGGACCACGAACAGCACCAGGAACCAGATGATCCCGAACAGCGCGATGGCGGACATGACCGACATCAGACCTGCTCCAGTTCAACCAGGCAGCCGTTGAAGTCCTTGGGATGGAGGAACAGCACCGGCTTGCCATGGGCGCCGATCTTCGGCTCGCCCGTGCCGAGGACACGCGCGCCCTGCGCCTTCAGCCGGTCACGCGCGGCCAGGATATCCTCGACCTCGTAGCAGATGTGATGGATGCCGCCGGCGGGGTTCTTGTCCAGGAAACCCCTGATCGGACTGTCCGCGCCCAGCGGATACAGAAGCTCGATCTTGGTGTTGGGCAGGGTGATGAACACCACGGTCACGCCGTGGTCGGGCTCGTCCTGCGGGGGGCCGACGTCGGCGCCCAGCGTGTCGCGGTATTGCGCGCTGGCGGCGTCAAGGTCGGGCACCGCAATGGCCACGTGATTGAGCTTTCCGATCATGCGCGCCTCCTGCCGGGGTGTCGTGCGCGTTATGCAGAAAGCCGGGCACTGGCGCAAGCGAACGCACTGTCGCAGCACGCACGTTTACGCGGGTTTAAGCCGACTCGGCTCCAATACCGGCATGTTTCCCGTCGCAGGAGAAACCGCCATGACCGGAACCGACACGCCCCCGGCCGCGCCCGTGTCGCCGCCGGCGCCGCAGCGCGCCGCCCGGCACCCGCCCGGCGCCGGGGCGGCCACGATCCTTCTGGTCGATCCCAGCCGCGCCTGCGCCGATGCGGTGCGGCGCCTGCTGAGGGGGCTGGGCGCGCGGATGCGCCGCGCCGATGACATGGCGGGCGCGCGGCGGCATCTGGCGCTCTATCGCCCCGACGCGGTGCTGGTGGCCATGGGCCTGCCGGACGCACGCGGCGAGGTGCTGATCCGCATCATGCGCCGCGCGTTCCCGCCCCCCAACCCTGCGCCACTGCGCATCGTCGCGATATCAAGCTTCGGCGCCCTTGCGCCGGTCGCCCGGCGCGCCGGGGCCGATGCGTTCCTTGCCAGACCGGAGTTGACGCAGGCGCGACTTGCCGCAGCGCTTGCGCCGGTCATCGATGCGGATGGCCCGGGGGCTTGCGCGCCCGATACCGGGTTGCTGCCGGCGCCCGGGGGCAGACCGGCGGCCAACCCGGCAGCCCGGTCGCGCAATGCCGGTGGCGCGAGTCCGGTGGGACACAACGGCGGCGCCAGTCCCACGTCCGGGGCGGGATTGCACTTCGGCGGCGCGGACGTCCCCATCGACCCGCTGGCGCTGCGCGACGATCTGCGGCGGGCCTGGGCAATGCTGGACCGGCCCGGGGCGGGCGCGGACCGGGGACACGCGCGCCGCTTTGTCAGCAGCCTTGCCCGCGCAACGCGGGACGGGGAGCTGTGCGCCCTGTCGGACGTGGCGCGCGACACCGCAGCGCTGACCGCTGCGCTGCGCGACCGGATCGCCCGGCTGCCGCAGTTCTGACGGGCCAGCGGCCGCGCCGGGTCGGAAGATGCCGCCAACTCCGGGCCGCCCCACGCCCGCGCCTTGGCGCGGGCAGCGCCCCCGAGGCGTGCCGGGGCGGGCGGGTGGGAGGCCCGCCGAGGGGGCGCTCCGGAAACACCGCGCAGGCCCTGAGCCGCTCATTCCCCTGCGGGGTCATGCGCGGCCAGGATCGGCGCGGTCAGGCGACGCAGGCTCTGTCGCTGCCGCCCCTCGGCATCGAAATTGCCCGGATCGAGCCAGCGCGCAAAGGCGGCGCGCAGGGCGGGCCATTCGGCATCGATGGCCGCGAACCAGGCGGTATCGCGGTTGCACCCCTTGACCACCGCCGCCTGACGGAAAATGCCCTCGAAGCTCAGGCCGAACCGGGCAGCCGCGCGGCGCGAACGCAGGTTGGCGGCGTTGCACTTCCATTCGAAGCGGCGATACCCGGCCTCGAACGCCCATTGCATCAGCAGGAACACTGCCTCGGTCGCCGCCGGCGTGCGCTGCATCCGGGGCGCGAAACTCAGCCAGCCGGTTTCGATGCTTCCGGCCCCGGGCTGGATGCGCGCCAGCGCCAGTGTGCCGCCCAGGCGCCCGTCCGCCATGCGGATGGCGAAATGCAGCGGGTCCGCCGACGCCTGCGCGCTGCGCACCCACGCAGCATAGGCATCGCGGTCGGGATAGGGCCCGACCCCGAGATACCGCCACATCTCGCCCGTCGCGTCCTCGGCGAAGGCATCGAACAGCGGCCCCGCGTGATCCATGTGCAGCGGTTCCAGACGCGCATGCCGCCCCGACAGTACCATGCGCCCGGGTGGCGGCGGGGGCGTCCAGTCCGGCAGGGGCGCGGTGATGTCGCGCGCAGGTATCGGTTCGCGGTCCATGTGCCACGATGGCGCTACGCAGGGCGGCGGGTCAAGTCCGCCGCCCTGCCCCCGAACCGGTCGCGGTCAGTCGATCACCTCGACCAGTTCGACACGGCGGTTCTGGGCGCGCCCGTCTTCGCTCCGGTTGGTGGTGATCGGCGACATCGGTCCGGCGCCTGCCGGGCGCAGCCGCCCCTCGGCGATGCCGTGCGCGTCCGACAGCCAGGCCACCACCGCCTGCGCGCGCTCCAGCGACAGGCGCAGATTGTAGTCGAAGCTGCCGACCCCGTCGGTATGGCCGACCACCAGCAGGTCCAGCCCGGCGTTCTCATCCATCAACGAGGCCACCGTTTCCAGCGCATCGGCCGATTCGGGCAGGATTTCGTCATCGTCAAAAGCGAACAGGATCGCGTCCACCACCACGCGCCCCTCGTCAACCAACCCGCTTTCCAGCGCTGCGGCATCCTGCGTGCTGGGCACGAATTCCTCGGGTTCCGCCTCTTCCTCGGGCGCGGCCTCGTCGGCGAACAGATCGAAGGTCTCCATCTCGTCGATCTCCAGCACATCGACCTGGATGCGCCGATCCCCGCGGCGATCATAGAAGCTCATCGCCACCACATGATCGCCCGAGGGCGCGCGGGCGAGGATGTAGCCGAAGGCGTCCGACCGGCGCCCGGCCGGGGCGTCCAGCCCGTCGCGCAGGAAGCGGCGCGCGCTCCCACCGTCGCGCAATTCGTCGTCCATGCCGTGAAAGACAAGTTCGAAGCCCTGGCCCTCGAAGTATTCCAGATAGCTCTGATAAAGCCGCACGGTGGCGACTTCGGTCCCGTCGATGCGATATTCCTGCCGCAGATGCGCCCCCTGCTTTTCCAGCACGGCCGTCGGATCGCGATCCTCGAACGGGCCGGACGGGAAGGTCAGTTCCGTGAAGTCGACGAATGCGCTGTCGGTGATCTCGGCATCGGGCGCCAGCGGCACCAGCGGGTGCGGTTGCGGATCATCGGCGCGCGCGGCCTCGGGCACCGCCAGGATCAGGGCGCCGGTCAGAAAGCCTGCTAGTCGCATGGGGTACTCCATTGACAGGTATAGGTTTTCACACGGGGGGCGAGGCTAGGGATGACAAGGCGTCCGCGCAACCGTTGCGCAGCCTCCGGGCGAGGCAAACGGGTCACGCCTGTGTGAGAGCCGCCCAACCCCCCGGGAACACATGAAAAAACCCCGGCGTCTCCGCCGGGGTTGTCCATGACCTGGGTCTGCGTCCGGTTCAGTCGATCAACGGCAGCAGGCTGTCGACCGAAGCCTTGGCGTCGCCGTAGAACATGCGCGTGTTCTCCTTGAAGAACAGCGGGTTCTCGATCCCCGAATAGCCGGTCCCCTGCCCGCGCTTGGAGACGAAGACCTGCTTGGCCTTCCAGCATTCCAGAACCGGCATCCCGGCGATGGGACTGTTGGGATCGTCCTGCGCCGCCGGGTTGACGATATCGTTCGAGCCGATGACGATCGCCACATCGGTCGAAGGGAAATCGTCGTTGATCTCGTCCATTTCCAGCACGATGTCATAGGGCACCTTGGCCTCGGCCAGTAGCACGTTCATGTGCCCCGGCAGGCGCCCGGCCACCGGGTGGATGGCGAAGCGCACATTCTTGCCCTTGGCGCGCAGCTTGCGAGTCAGTTCCGACACGCTTTGCTGCGCCTGTGCCACCGCCATGCCGTAGCCGGGGATGATGATGACCGAATCGGCATCGTTCAGCGCCGCCGCCACGCCCGCGGCATCGATGGCGACCTGTTCGCCCTCGACCGCCATCTGCGGCCCCGAGGTGCCGCCGAAGCCGCCCAGGATCACGCTGATGAAGCTGCGGTTCATGGCCTTGCACATGATGTAGCTCAGGATCGCCCCCGAGGACCCCACCAGGGCGCCCACCACGATCAGCAACTCATTGCCAAGCGAGAAGCCGATGGCCGCCGCCGCCCAGCCCGAATAGCTGTTCAGCATCGACACCACCACCGGCATGTCGGCCCCGCCGATCCCCATGATCAGGTGATAGCCGATGAACAGCGCCAGCGCGGTCAGCACCAGCAGCATCAGGATCGCCGCCACGCCGCTTTCGGCAAAGGCCAGATAGAGCCCGGCAAAGATGACCGATGCCACCGCAGCGCCCGCGTTCAGCATGTGCCCGCCCGGAAGCTGCACCGGCGCGCTGTTGATCCGGCCCGCCAGCTTGCCATAGGCCACCACCGAGCCGGTGAAGGTCACCGCGCCGATCCAGATCCCCAGCATCAGTTCGATCCGCAGGATCGTCACCTCGACCGCCGTCTTCTTGCCGATGATGGCCGCAAAATCGGTCAGCCCCAGCCAAAGGTCGTAGGCGGCCATGGTCATCGGGCCTTCGGGTTGCGGGAAGGCGAGTTCGGCACCTGCGAAGACCTCGGCCACGCGGCCGATTTCCAGATGCGCGTTGATCCCCACCAGCACCGCGGCCAGCCCGACCAGGCTGTGCATGATTGCCACCAGTTCGGGCATCTGGGTCATCTGCACCCGTGTCGCCAGTTGCCAGCCGATGATGCCGCCAAGGCCGATCAGCACCAGCGACATGAGCCACAGCCCGCTGCCGGGGCCGACCATCGTGGCGACCACGGCGACCGCCATGCCGACGATCCCGTACCAGACCGCGCGCTTGGCCTTTTCCTGATTCGACAGCCCCCCCAGCGAGAGCACGAACAGGACCGTCGCAACCGCGTAAGCGGCTATCGTGAAGCCGAAATCCATCTGTGTGTCCCCCGCCTGCTCAGGACTTCTGGAACATGGCGAGCATGCGCCGTGTCACCATGAAACCGCCGAAGATGTTCACCGCCGCCATCAGGATCCCCGCTGCCGCCAGCACCGTGATCAGCCCCGATGTCGATCCGATCTGCATCAGCGCGCCCAGGATGATGATCGACGAAATCGCGTTCGTGACCGCCATCAGCGGCGTGTGCAGGCTGTGCGCCACGTTCCAGATCACCTGGAAGCCGACAAAGACCGCCAGAACGAAGATGACGAAGTTGCGCATGAAGCTTTCGGGCGCCACCAGCCCCACGGCCAGCACCGCGCCGCCCCCGATGGCCAGAAGCGCCACCTGCCGCCGTGTTTCCTCGCGGAAGGCGCTGACCTCGGCGCTGCGCCTTTCCTCGGCGGTGGGTTCCTTCTTCTTTTCCTTGGGCTTGGCGGCAATCGCCTGCACCTTGGGCGGCGGGGGGGGGTATGTCACCTCGCCCGCGTGGGTCACCGTGGCGCCGCGGATCACGTCATCGTCCATGTTGTGGTTGATGACACCATCCTTTTCCGGCGTCAGGTCGTGGATCATGTGCCGGATGTTGGTGGCATAGAGCATGGACGACTGCGTCGCCATGCGCGACGGGAAATCGGTGTAGCCGACAACCACCACGCCGTTTTCGGTGACGATCCGTTCGTTCGGCACCGTCAGGTCGCAGTTGCCGCCCTTCTCGGCCGCCAGGTCCACGATCACCGACCCCGGCTTCATCATCCGGACCATGTCCTCGGTCCAGAGCTTGGGCGCCGGGCGGCCCGGGATCAGCGCGGTGGTGATGACGATGTCGATATCCGGGGCCAGCTCGCGGAATTTCTCAAGCTGCTTTTCCCGGAATTCGGGGCTGGAGGGGGCGGCGTAACCGCCTGTGGCGGCGCCGTCCTGGGTTTCCTCGTCGAAATCCAGATAGACGAATTCGGCGCCCATGCTCTCGATCTGCTCGGCCACCTCGGGGCGCACGTCAAAGGCCAGCGTGATCGCCCCCAGCGCGGTCGAGGTGCCGATGGCGGCAAGCCCCGCAACCCCCGCGCCCACCACCAGCACGCGCGCCGGCGGCACCTTGCCGGCCGCCGTCACCTGCCCGGTGAAGAACCGGCCGAAGTTGTTCCCGGCCTCGATCACCGCGCGATAGCCTGCGATATTGGCCATGGACGACAGCGCATCCATCTTCTGCGCGCGGCTGATCCGCGGCACCATGTCCATGGCTATCACCGTCGCCTTGCGTTCGGCGGCAGCGTTCAGGAGTTCCTCGTTCTGTGCGGGCCAGAAGAAGGAAACCAGCGTCTGCCCCTCGCGCAGGCGCTGCACCTCGTCCATCTGCGGCTCGCGCACCTTGATGACGATATCGGCGCCGTCGAACAGCGCGCCTGCATCGGCCACCACCTCGACCCCGGCGGCGCGATAGGCATCGTCGGTGATCCCCGCCCTCTCGCCCGCGCCTGCCTCGATCAGGCAGGCGTGCCCGAGTTTCTGCAACTGCAGCGCGCTGTCTGGTGTCAGTGCGACACGCGCCTCGCCTTCATAGACTTCCCTGGGTGCGCCGATCTTCAAGCCCTGTCCCCCCTGTGTCATGGAGCCATGTGCTGCAGCCGTCAGACCGCAACAACAACGGTGCGGCGTTTCCATACAGGGCGCAACAATGTTTCACAAGCGGGCAAGTCCGGAACATCATGTCGCAAGCCACAGGCCGGAGCTGCGTTTGATCCGGATCAAGGCATATCCGCGCATTTTCGTGTAAGCATTGCGCATATTTTGGGAAACGGGACCGGAGACCATGAAGGACAACACCGCGAACACCTCTGCAGCACCCTTGCCGGACAGCCTGCCCGGCCCTGTCGTCGGACCTGCCGCCGGTTCCATCGCCGGTCCCGTTGCCGGTCCCGTTGCCGGCCCCGTCGCCGACACGGCGACCCCCGATCCCGATGAGGTGCGCGAGGCGTTCGAGACCGGTCGCTACCCCTACCGCTACAAGATGGCGCGCAAACCCTACGAGGCTGAAAAGGCGCAGCTTCAGGCCGAGTTGCTGAAGGTCCAGAAATGGGCGCAGGAAACGGGGCAGAAGTTCGTGCTGCTCTTCGAAGGGCGCGATGCGGCGGGCAAGGGCGGCACCATCAAGCGCTTCACCGAACACCTGAATCCGCGATTCGCGCGGGTGGTGGCGCTCAACAAGCCGTCCGAGCGTGAGCAGGGCCAGTGGTATTTCCAGCGCTATGTCGAACACCTGCCCACGGCGGGCGAAATGGTTTTCTATGACCGCTCCTGGTACAACCGCGCGGGCGTGGAACGCGTCATGGGCTTTTGCACCGGCAGCGAGTATCTGGAATTCATGCGCCAGGCCCCCGATTTCGAGCGTATGCTGGTGCGTTCGGGCATAAAGCTCTACAAATACTGGTTCTCTGTCACGCCTGAAGAACAGCGCCGCCGCTTCAAGTCGCGCGAAACCGACCCGCTGAAGCGCTGGAAGCTCTCGCCCATCGACAAGGCGTCGCTGGGCAAATGGGACGAATACACCGAAGCCAAGGAAGCCATGTTCTTCTATACCGACACCGGCGATGCGCCCTGGACGATCATCAAGTCCAAGGACAAGAAGCGCGCGCGGCTCAACACCATGCGCCATTTCCTGTCCACGCTGGAGTATCCGGACAAGGATCCGTCGGTGGCCCTGCAGCCCGATCCGCTGATCGTCGGCCATGCCCATCACGTGATCAGCCGCACCAGCGAGTTCACCAAGGCCTGAAGTCGCGCATGCCGCACCCGAAAGCGCCCCGGATCGCCCCTGATCCGGGGCGCCGTGCGTCAAGGCGTGCACGGCGTGGAAAAGGCGGTTTTCAGCGCCGCGCATCCCGCCTAGACTGCGGCCGAAGTCACCCGCCTCGGCGAGGGAGCCCGCGCCAGCATGCCCACCCTGACCCGCCTTCTGGCGCTGATCCTGTTTGCCGGTTTCGCCGTCGCCGCCGGTGATCGCTTCTACGCGCTGTTCGACGACCCGCCGATCCGCAGCGTGCCCGCGCTCTGGTTCGGCGTCATCGGTGCGGCAGTGGGCTGGACCTTCGTCGGCGGGCGGGTGCGGCGCAACCTTGCCCAGGCGGCATGGATCGGGGTTCAGGGTGTGTTGATGCTGATCCTGTGGTCGCTGATCGTCTTCGGTATCCTCGAGGTCTTTGCCCGCGGGTATGCGCGCCAGTATGACGGCGTGACCGAGGCGCTGGTCGGCTGGTTCGTGATCGCGCAGGAAAACCTGACGGTCATGGCCGAACCGGGGTTCGCGCTGTTCCTGCTGGTCGGCGGGGTGGTGTCGGGCCTGCTCTGCGGGCTGTTCTTCCGGGTCGCCGAAGCGCGGCGCGCGCAACGTTGACGGGGCGCGCGGTGACGCATCGCTATTTCCTGTTCGGCACCCTGCGCCATGCGCCGTTGCTGGAGCGCGTGCTCGGGCGGGCTGCGCAGACCCGCCCTGCGGTGCTGCCCGATCACGCGGTGATGCGGGCCGAGGGCCAGAGCTTTCCGATCCTTGTGCCGCAGCCCGGCGCCCGGGCGTCCGGCGCGCTGCTGGACACCGATGCCGAAGGCGCCGCGGCGCTTGATCTCTACGAGGACGGCTACGACTACCGCCCGCGCGAGCTCACCGTGCAGACCGCCGACGGGCCGGTCCCGGCGCGCGCCTTCGTCACCGAAACCGATGTCCTGCGCCCCGCCGGGCCGTGGGACATGGACCACTGGCAGCGCGTGCATGCCCCCGCCACCGTCGAGGCCGTGGACGAGGTGATGGACCTGGCGCGGCAATTCCCGCCAGCCGCGCAACAGGCGCGCTATCCGATGGTGCTGGCCCGCGCCGACAGCGCCCTGCGCGCCCGGCACCAGCCCGCCCCCGCCGCCCTGCGCCGACAGGCCGGCCCGCAGGATGTGCAGGTTTCGGCCCTGCGCCGCCCCTATGCGTGGTTTTTCGGCGTCGAAGAGTCCGACCTGTGCTTCCGCCGCTTCGACGGCAGCCTCAGCGCCCCCGTCACCCGTGCCGGGCTGGTCATGGCCGATGCCGTCACCGTCCTGCCCTATGATCCGCTGAGCGATCGGGTGATGCTGGTGGAGCAATACCGTTTCGGCCCGCAGATGCGCGGCGATCCGAACCCCTGGTCGCTGGAACCGGTCGCCGGGCGCATCGACCCGGGCGAAACCCCCGAAGCCGCAGCCCGGCGCGAAACCCTCGAGGAAACCGGCCTGCGCCTGGACCGTCTGTTGCCGGTCGCGCGCTGCTATCCCAGCCCCGGCGCGGTCAGCGAATACCTGTTCCTGTTCGTCGCCCTGACCGACCTGTCCGCGGCGGATGAAGGCATCGGCGGGCTGGCCACCGAGACCGAGGACATCCGCAGCCACGTCATCCCCTTCGACCGGCTGATGGCGCTGATCGACAGCCACGAGGCCGCCAACGGCCCGCTGCTGACCACGGCCTACTGGCTTGCGCTCAACCGCGAGCGCCTGCGCGCCTGAGCAGGACCAGAGCCCGAACACCGACCGCGCCTGCTTCATCTTGCCGGAAATACTCCGGGGGGTGAGGCCGCAAGGCCGAGGGGGGCAGCGCCCCCCTTCCTGCCCGCGTCAGCCCTGCAATGCCCGCACCACGATCGCATCCTCGCGCCGCGCGCGGATCGCCAGTGTGGCGGCATGCGCCCCGGCGGCGGTGGTGAAATACGGGATCCGGTCATAGAGCGCGACGGCGCGGATCTCGCGGCTGTCCTCGATCGCCTGCTGGCCCTCGGTGGTGTTCATCACCATCGCCACCTCGCCCGATTTCAGCAGATCGACAATGTTCGGGCGCCCCTCATAGACCTTGTTCACCCGCTCGCAGGGCACGCCGTTCTCGGCCAGCCAGCCGGCGGTGCCACTGGTGGCGACGATAGAAAAACCCATATCGACAAGCGATTGCGCGGCGTCCTTCATGGCCGCGCCCTTGTCGGCATCGCGGATCGACACAAAGACCCGGCCATCATCGGGCAGGTTCACGCCAGCGCCCATCTGCGCCTTCAGGAACGCGCGGGCGAAGTTGCGCGCCCAGCCCATGACCTCGCCGGTCGACCGCATTTCCGGTCCCAGCAGCGTGTCCACCCCGGGGAAGCGGGCAAAGGGGAGCACCGCCTCCTTGACCGAAAACCACGGCGTGATCGGATCGGCCAGGGTCATCGGATCAGCCAGCGGCATCACGTCGGTCGGGCCGACCGAGGTGTCATAGGGCGGGCGCATGGCGAAATCGGCCAGCTTCTCGCCCGCCATCAGCCGCGCGGCGATGGAGGCAATGGCGCTGTCGGTGGCCTTGGCCACGAAGGGCACCGTGCGGCTGGCGCGCGGGTTGACCTCGAGCACGTAGATATCGCCGTCCTTGATGGCGAACTGCACATTCATCAGCCCCACCACGTTCAGCCCGCGCGCCAGGGCCTCGGTCTGGCGCTTCAACTCGGCGACCACATCGGCGCCCAGCGTGTGCGGCGGCAGGCAGCAGGCCGAATCGCCCGAATGCACGCCCGCTTCCTCGATATGCTGCATGATCCCGGCCACATGCACCGCGTCCCCATCGCAGAGCGCATCGACATCGACCTCGACCGCGCCGGACAGATAGCTGTCCAGCAGCACCGGGTTCTTGCCGGACACCACCACCGCCTCGCGGATGTAGCGCTCCAGATGCGCGTCATCGCGCACGATCTCCATGGCGCGGCCGCCCAGCACGTATGAGGGGCGGATCACCAGCGGGTAGCCCACGGATTTCGCAATCTCGAACGCCGCTTCCGGGCTGGAGGCGATGCCGTTGACCGGCTGTTTCAGCCCCAGCTTGTTCAGCAGCGCCTGGAAGCGTTCGCGGTCCTCGGCCAGATCGATGGCGTCGGGCGAGGTGCCCAGGATCGGAATCCCCGCCGCTTCCAGATCATTGGCCAGTTTCAGCGGCGTCTGCCCGCCGAACTGCACGATCACCCCGTGCAGCGTGCCGCGCGCCTGCTCTACCGTCAGGATTTCCAGCACATGCTCCAGTGTCAGCGGTTCAAAATACAAGCGGTCCGAGGTGTCGTAATCCGTGCTCACCGTTTCCGGGTTGCAGTTGATCATGA
>JAFIEE010000056.1 GCA_020832705.1 Paracoccaceae bacterium | reverse complement strand
GGGGGGCGGGGGGGGCCCCCCCCCCCCCCCCCCGCCCGGCGGGCGGGGGGCCCCGCACCCGC
Source organism: Paracoccaceae bacterium (assembly GCA_020832705.1). GTDB lineage: Bacteria > Pseudomonadota > Alphaproteobacteria > Rhodobacterales > Rhodobacteraceae > Rhabdonatronobacter. Next base: position 19,375 of record JAFIEE010000056.1, on the reverse strand, counting down.
CCCCCCCCCGCCCTGGGGGGGGGGGGGGGGGGGCTTGCGGGGGCGCTTCCCCCGCCCGCCACAGCCGCCCGCTACTGATCGGCGCTTTCCGGCAGCCCCTTGCGCTTGCGCTTTTCCAGCAGATGCGTCAGCCAGTCCGGATCCATCTCGGGGACCGAGGACAGCAGCAGCTCCGTATAGGGCTCGTGCGGCGGGGCGAACATCTCGGGCTTCGGCCCCTGCTCGACCACCTTGCCCTTCTGCATCACCACCACATCATCGGCAATCGCCCGCACGGTCGCCAGATCGTGGGTGATGAACATGTAGGCCAGGCCGAATTCGGACTGCAGCTTGTCCAGCAGCCGCAGGATCCCCTCGGCCACGATCTGGTCCAGCGCCGAAGTCACCTCGTCGCAGATGATGAAGCGCGGCTCGGCGGCCAGCGCGCGGGCAATGCCGATCCGCTGCTTCTGCCCGCCCGACAGTTCCGAGGGCAGCCGGTCGATATACTCGTCCGGCTCAAGTTCGATCAGCCGCAGAAGCTCGCGCACCCGTTCGGTCAGCGCACGGCCCTTCAGCCCCAGATACATCGCCGCCGGGCGCCCGATCAGCTTGCGCAGCGTCAGCTTGGGGTTCAGCGCCGTATCCGCCATCTGATAGATCATCTGCGCATGGCGCAACTGCTCGCGCGTGCGCTTGCGGTAATCGGGCGGCAGCGCTTCGCCGTCGAACAGGATCTCGCCGCGCGTGGGCGGCAACAGCCCGGTGATGACCCGCGCCGCCGTGGACTTGCCCGACCCCGATTCGCCCACCACCGCCACCGTGCGCCGGGCGTGGATGTCGAAGCTGATGTCATCCAGAACCGTCACCGGCCCATAGGCGGCCGAGATATTGCGCAAGGACACCACCGGCCGGTCGGTCGGCGCCCCCTGTTCGGCCCGCTGGAAACTGCGCACCGCCCAGAGCGATTTGGTATAGTCATGCTTCGGCGCGGCCAGCATGGTTTCGGTATCGGCTTCCTCGACCTCGTCGCCCTTGAGCAGGATCTTGATCCGGTCAGCCATCTGCGCCACCACCGCCAGATCATGGGTGATGTAGATCGCCGCGGTGCCGAACTGTTCGACAATGTCGCGGATCGCGGCCAGAACCTCGATCTGCGTGGTCACGTCCAGCGCCGTGGTGGGTTCGTCGAAGATGATCAGGTCCGGGCGGCAGGACATGGCCATCGCCGTCATCGCCCGCTGCAACTGCCCGCCCGAGACCTGATGCGGGTAGCGAAAGCCGATCCCTTCGGGGTTGGGCAACTGCATCTTGCGATACAGGTCCACCGCATCCTTTTCCGCCTGCGAGCGCGACATGACGCCGTGCCGCACCGGGGCCTCGCAATACTGGTCCATCAGCTTGTGTGCCGGGTTGAAGCTGGCCGCCGCCGATTGCGCCACATAGGCGATGCGCTTGCCGCGCAAGCGGCGCAACTGTTCCTGGCTCGCCGCGCGCAGGTCGATCCCGTCGAATTCGATCACCCCGTCGGAAATCCGGCAGCCGTCGCGCGCGAACCCCATGGCGGCCAGCCCGATCGTGGATTTCCCCGCCCCCGATTCGCCGATCAGCCCCAGCACCTCGCCCTTGCGCAACGTCAGGTTCACACCATTGACGATGGGCAGCCAGTCGTCCCCGGCCCTGCCCTCGATCTTCAGCCCGCGCATGGTCAGCAGCACGTCCTTGTCCGCCATGGCCGTCACTCCTTCAGTCCGCTGGCGCGATACAACTGCCAGTCCACAACAAAGTTCACCGCCACCGTCAGAAGCGCGATCGCGCCCGCAGGCAGCAGCGGCGTGATGTCGCCAAAGGTGATCAGTGTCGCATTCTCGCGCACCATCGACCCCCAGTCGGCGGTGGGCGGCTGGATGCCCAGGCCCAGGAACGACAGCGCCGAAATCGACAGGAAGACGAAGCAGAACCGCAGCCCGAATTCGGCCACCAGCGGCGCAGTCACGTTGGGCAGGATCTCGCGCGTGATCAGATAGACCAGCCCTTCGCCCCGCAGGCGCGCGGCCTCGATGTAATCCATGACCACCACGCCCTCGGCCACCGCGCGCGCCAGGCGAAAGACGCGGGTGGAATCGATCACCGCGATCACCAGGATCAGCGTGACGATCGAAGTGCCGAAGATCGTCAGCAGCAGCAGCGCGAAGATCAGCGACGGAATCGCCATCATCACATCCACAAGCCGCGACAGTCCCTGATCCAGCCAGCCGCCCACCGTGGCCGCCAGCAGCCCGAAGACCGAGCCGATCAGGAACGCCAGCGCCGTGGTGGCAAAGGCGATCCCCACGGTGTTGCGGGTGCCGTAGATCATGCGGCTGAACATGTCGCGGCCCAGCGCATCGGTGCCCAGCCAGTGGTCACCGGACCAGGGCATGAACTGGCTTCCCACCACCTCGCGTTCGGGGAAATGGGCAATGAGCGGTGCCAGGATCGCCACCACCAGATAGATGAAGATGACCAGCATGCCGAAGCTGGCGGTCAGTGGTGCGTTGCGCAAGGCGCGCTGCGTCTCGCCCCGGGTGACGGCGGTGGCCACGGCGCGGAACGCCCAGGCGGCAGCCATCGCCACCCCCAGGGTGATCGCAGCCCAGAACAGGAAGATCAGAAATCCCATGTCTGCCCCCTCACGTGCGATGCATCAGGCGGGGATTCGACAGGGTCGAGATCACATCCGCCGTGAGGTTCAGCAGCACATAGGCCGCCGCGAAGATCAGCGCGATGGCCTGCACCACCGGAATGTCGCGTCTGGACACGCTGTCGACCATCAATTGCCCAAGACCGGGATAGACAAAGACCACCTCGACCACCACCACCCCGGTGATCAGATAGGCCAGGTTGATCGCCACCACATTGGCGATGGGGGCAATGGCGTTGGGCAGCGCATGGCGGATGATCACCCGCGAAGGCCGCATCCCCTTCAGCCGCGCCATTTCGATATAGGGACTGGCCAGCAGGTTGATGATCGCCGCGCGGGTCATGCGCATCATGTGCGCCGTCACCACCAGCGTCAGCGTCAGCGCGGGCAGGAAGGCGCGGTAGAGCTTTTCGCCCAGATCGGCGCCCGCGGGCATCCGCGCCATCGACGGGAAATACCCGCTCTGTGCCAGCACGAAGATCAGGATATAGGCCACGAAGAACTCGGGGAAGGAAATCGCGCTCAGCGCGGTGGAATTGGCAATCCGGTCAAACAGCGAATTGCGCCACAACGCCACCAGAACCCCCAGCGTCAGCGCCAGCGGCACCGCCATGGCGGCGGCATAGATCGCCAGGAAGAAGGTATTGCCCAGCCGCGACAGGATCATGTCCGTCACCGGACGCCCCCGTTGCGCCAGCGACGTGCCGAAATCGCCCTGCAGCACCCCGAACAGCCAGTCGAAGTAGCGCACCGCCCAGGGCCGGTCCAGACCCAGTTCGCGCCGTATGGTGGCCACGGCTTCGGGCGTCGCCGCCTGTCCCAGCACCGCCTGGGCGAAGTCTCCGGGAAGAAGCTCTGTCGCACCGAAGATGATGATGGAGACGACGAAAAGTGTTACCAGACCAAAGGCCAGCCGCTGCGCTATCATGCGCCAGACATGCGCCATGCCGCATCCCTCCCTGTTGTTCTTGCCGCGGCGTCTTGTTGCACCGCTGAACGAAAGACCCCGGCGCCTTTCCTGGCGCCGGGGTTATGTCAGTCCCCGATCAGGCGAACCACCACCGTTCGGTGGCACGCACCCCGTCAAGCGTGGTGTTCGAACCGATCTGTTCCGGCGTCATGACATTGTCCGCCGTCGCCATCACATAGTTCGAGAACATGGGGATGATGTTAGACCCTTCGTCCCGGACGATCTGCTGCATTTCCACATACATTTCGCGGCGCAGATCCTCATCCAGTTCCGAACGCGCGGCGCGCAGCAGTTCCATGAAGCGGTCATGCTCCCAGAAGCCATCGTTCCAGGGCGCGCCGGCGGCATAGGCGGTAGAGAACATCCAGTCTTCGGTCGGACGCCCCCCCCAGTAGACGGCGGTAAAGGGCTTCACCATCCAGACATTGGACCAGTAGCCGTCAGAGGGTTCACGCACGGGGTTGACGGTGATCCCCGCCTGCGCCGCGCTTTCCGAAAACAGGACCGCCGCATCCACCGCGCCGGAAAATGCCGCGTCCGAAGCGGACAGATCCACGCTCAGGCTGTCCATGCCCGCCTGCTGCAGGTGATAGCGCGCGCGATCCGGATCGAACTCGCGCTGCTCCAGCTCATCGGCGTGGAAACGGTTGGACCGGCCGATGGGGTGGTCATTGCCCACAACGCCAAAGCCCGACAGCACCGTATCCACCAGTTGCTGGCGGTTGATCCCGTATTTCAGCGCCATCCGCACATTGTTGTCCGAGAACGGCGCGACGCGGCTGTCCATCACGAATGTATAGTGCTGCGTGCCCGACACCGAGATGATGTTGGCGCCTGCGCGTTCCAGCATGTGAATGGTGTTCAGGTCGGGGCGGTCGATGACATCCACCTCGCCGGTGATCAGCGCGTTCTGCCGCGCCGCCGAATCGAGGATGGCATACAGCTCCACCCGGTCGAAATGGGCATGATCGGACTTCCAGTAGTCGGGGTTGCGGGTGAAATGCGCGTCCACCCCCGGTTCGAAGCTTTCCAGGATGTACCCGCCGCAGCCGATCCCCTTGGTGTAGTCGATCCGGCCGTCTTCGGCGGGCAGAATCGGCAGATGGTAATCCGACAGGATGAAGGGGAAGTCGGCATCGCCCGCTTCCAGGGTGATGACCACCACCTTGTCGCCATCGGCGCGGATATCGGTGATGGCTTCGACGATCGGCGCCGCCGCCGAGGCACTGTCCTCGCCCCGGTGATGGTTGAGCGAGGCGATCACATCCTCGGCCACCACGTCCTTGCCATTGTGGAAGGTCACCCCTTCGCGCAGCTTGAAGGTCCAGGTCGCCGCATCGGACGAGGCTTCCCAGCTTTCGGCCAATTCAGGCTGCAGCTGGCCGTCGGGGCCGATCACGGTCAGGTAGTTGTGCATGGTGTTGCCCAGCACCTGCACAAAGGCCTGATCCCAGAGCGCGGGATTGAGCGAGTCGGTGGTATTCCCATGCCCGAAGCCGATGCGGAACGTGCCGCCGCGCTTCGGTTCGGCCATCGCCTTGCGGTAGCTGGCGGGCAGGATCAGCCCCGCAGCGCCGATCGCACCGGCGCTTTTCATCAGCCCGCGGCGTGTGATGCCCGGTGTTCTGGGTCGGTTCGTCATGGGGTCTCTCCTCTGTTGACCTTTTGTTTTCATAACGCTTCGTCACGACAAGCGCCTGAAGCCGATACTGCACAAGGCAGGCCACGCCTTGCAACCATTTATCCGCTGATCGCGCAGTTGCGCAGTTGCGCGGCCAGATGCGCAGGATGCCTCATGCTTGCGGATTGTTGTCTGATCCGTCAATCAAAAATCCGGGCAGCATCTCGGGCAGGGCGATGATCCTTGCGTGCAGGGCATCGGCCAGCCGGTCCAGATCCCGCGCCCGCAACCCCGGTGTGGACAGCATCGCCAGCGGCGCGGCCCGCGCCGCCCGGCTGCGGCGATAGCGCGGGTCGTAGTGCTGTTCCAGCAGCGATGCCGCCAGCGCCTCGAACGCGCCGACCTGCGCCCAGGCCTGCCAGCGGGACACGGTGTCGCGGCTGTGAAAGGGGCGCAGGGCGTCGATGCGCGCGGCCAGCCGCTCCGGCGCCGCTGTCATGTCGCCATAGCCTTCGACCAGATAGGCCGCGCGCGCGGACAGGGGCGCGTCGAGCCGCAGGCGCGGCGCCGCGCACATGGCGCTCCAGAGTGCGGGCGGCAGCATGATCCGCCCGATCCGGTGCGATTCGTCCTCGACCACCACCGGGCGGGCCGAGTCCAGCGCGGCCATGTTCAGCGCCAGCGCGGACTCGAACGCCTTCTGCGCGGGCTGCCCGCCCGGCATCTCGCCGAACAGCGACCCGCGGTGCCGCGCCATCGCTTCAAGGTCCAGCACCTGCACCCCGCGCGCCGCCAGCCGCGCCAGCACTGCCGTCTTCGCCGTGCCGGTGTTGCCGTCCAGCACGATCAGCGGCGCCGGAAACGGACGGTCATAGAGCGCGCGCGCCACCAGCCGGCGGTAACTGCGATAGCCGCCCTCGATCACCCGCACCCGCCAGCCGACCTGCGCCATCACCAGCGCCAGCGCGCCCGAGCGCTGCCCGCCGCGCCAGCAATAGATCACCGGCCGCCAGTCCCGCGGCTTCTCCGCCAGCGGCCCGTCGAGCATCGCCGCCACGTTGCGCGCCACCAGCGCCGCGCCAAGACGGCGCCCCGCGAACCGGTCCTGCCGGACATACACGGTCCCCACGCGGGCGCGCTCGGCATCGCTCAGCACCGGCAGGCTGATCGCGCCCGGCAAATGGTCCTCGGCGAATTCGGCGGGCGCACGGACATCGACGAATGCGTCGATCCCGTGCTCTGCGGGCGCAAGCAGGGGCGCAAGACTATCGAGGCTCAGTCGCAACACTCGTTCCAGGGTTTGCAGGCGGCCCACAACGGCAGACCCCGACAGGTTGGCGACCCCGGCAGTATGTGAACAGTCAAGGCGCAACAATGCTTTGACTTGTCCAACCGGCCCTGAGTCGGGTGTTGATAACATTGCGGAAAATCCGCGAATGTCCAACCCCCTTTCTGAGCGAGAGAAGCCCGCCAGCGCCCGCCTGTGCCGCACCGAACTTGCGATCCGCGCCGCGCGGTCCGAGGCGCTGGCCGATGCCATAGCGCGCGCACACCCTGATGATGCGCGCGCGGTCATGACGGCGGCGCTGCTCGATCTGCACCGGGGCATGCCCTATCCGGCGATCTTCGGATCGATCCGCGAAGATGCCCGTTTCTGGGGCAAGATGGCCGGGGAGGCCGAGCTTGCCGAGGTCACCCGCGTTTGCCTCGATCAGATCCCGAACCGCGCGTTGCACCTCGACCATCGCAAGCGGCTTCTGGCCGCGCTGTTCACCAGCCTGCCCGCTGATGCGCGGCGGGCGTTCATGTCCTGGGCTGAAAAGAGGGCCACCGATGCAGATTGAGCGCGTCAACCAACCCGCCGCGCTGGCGATTCCGCTGGAACCGGTCAAGGCGTTCCTGCGCGTCATTGGCGCCGAGGACAACGCGCAGATCGAGGCGATGATCAGCGCCGCCGCGCGCGAGCTGGAAAGCGCCGCCGAACTGGCGCTGCTGTTCCAGACTCTCCGCGTGACGCTGGATCACTGGCCCGCCACGCGCCCGCTGCGCCTGCCCGTCGGCCCGGCGCTGGCCGGTGGTCCCGTTGTGACCGTCACGGCGGACGGTGAGCCGGTGACCGCCACCCTGCGCCCCGGCCTGCGCCCGGCGCTGGTGCTGGACGGCCCGCCGCAGCCCGGCCCGGTGGTGATCGAGTATCAAGCCGGGTTCACCGACACGCCCGGCGCCCTGCCCGCTGACATTGTGCACGCGCTTTATGACCAGGTGGCCGTGAGCTATGACGAGCGCGGCGCCAACCCGCACCAGATCAAGGCCAGCCAGGCGCGCGGCACGTCCGGCCTGTCCTACGCGATGATGCGCACCATCGGGCGGTATCGCGGGGTGACGCTGTGACTGATGACCCGCTGAAAAACGTGACGCCCATCAAGCCGCGCTTGTCCGCCGACGCGCAGCGCATGCTGGACCGCGCCACACCCGGGACCGATCTGCGCGCGCAGCTTGATCGCCCTTATGTCGTCAAGGGCTGGCTGGACCGGGGCGCCGTGTCGGTGGTCTACGGCGAAGCCAATGTCGGCAAATCCTTCTGGGCAATCGACCTTGCGCATCACGTGTTCGAGGGCATCCCATGGGGCGGGAACCGCGTGGCGCAGGGTGGTGTGCTCTATGTCGCAGCCGAGGGCGGCGCCATGTTCGACAACCGCATGGTTGCCCGCAAGGCCCGGTTCTGGGTTCTGCCGAGCCAGGTCACCTTGTCCGGCAAACGTTCGGACGCCGGGGCGCTGGCCGAGATGGTCCGCCACCTTGTCAGCGTGCAAGGCCCTTATCACCTGATCATCTTCGACACGCTGGCCCGCGTCATGGGTGGCGCGGATGAGAACAACGCCCCGGACATTGCCGCGCTGATGCGCAGCATCGACCATATCCGCCAGACCACCGGCGCGCACTGCATGCTGATCCACCACAGCGGCAAGGACGCGGCCAAGGGCGCGCGCGGGCATTCCAGCCTGCGCGCGGCGGTGGACACCGAGATTGTGCTTTCCAAGGATGACGCGGGCGACCGGACCGCCCGCGCCACCAAGCAACGCGACTATCCCGCAGGCGGGCAAGTCAGCTTCGATCTTCGCACCGTGACGCTGGGCAATGACAGCGACGGCGACCCGGTGACGAGCTGTGTCTGTGACGTGAAAGAGGAGGAACGCAAGCTGCTGTAGCGGCCAGCGGCCCGATGATGCAGGAACCACGCCCCCGCGCCGACGCGCGGCCTGCGTGAAGCCCACCGAGGCAAGTCCCGGTCTGGCGTTTGTATTCCGTCCATCGAGGGCCACAAGAGCCGCAGCCACTGCGGGGAGCGATGGCCACGTGACCCCGGCGCAGAACGCGGATTTCCGCGACCGATGGCGGCTTGCCTCAAACCATGGAAAGGGCGGAATTGATCTTCAAAACCACACACCGGCGCCCGCAGGGCCAGGGGGGGTTCCCCCCTAAAGGGGGAAACCCCACCCCCCGCTTGGGCGGGGTGGTTGCCCATGGCCCTGCGCCCCGAGCGTGGAGGGCTGAGAAGTGAAAATCGACCCCGGCCAGCGCAGCTTGTTCTCTGCAAATGGTCCCAATGCCGCCGATCTGCACGACAGCCGAGACCGGGGGAGAGAGTTTTGCTTTTTCGCGCAGGGGGATGGGCTGGGCCGGGCCGATCTGGCCGAGCGATTCCTCGAGTCTCTGCGCATTCCCGAAGGACCGAGGGCGGGCCAGCCGGTGACGCTGGCGCCCTTTCAGCGGCAATTCGTGCAAGGCGCGCTGGCCGATGGCATCGCGCAGGCGGTTCTGAGCATCGGGCGCGGCAACGCCAAGACGGCGCTATCTGCGGGCGTTGCTCTGGGGGCGTTGGTCGGTGCCTTCGACCGCCAGGCGCGGCGGGAAATCCTAATCGCGGCGCGGACGCGGGACCAGGCGCGGATTGCATGGGACTTCGTGGCCGGGTTCTGCCCGTCCCTGCCCTTGGAAATCCAGCGGCGGCTGATCTTCCGCCGCGCCCCGCGCCTTGAAATCGAATTCGAGGGCGACGGCGGCGGGCATATCCTGCGGGCGCTGGCGGCGGATGGCAAAAGCGCCCTTGGCAGCGCACCGACGCTGGTTCTGATGGACGAGCGCGGGCATTGGCAAGCGGACAAGGGCGACGAACTGAAAGCCGCGCTATTGTCCGGCCTGGGAAAGCGCGGCGGGCGCGGGCTGATCATCTCGACCAGCGCCGCGGATGATGCGCACCCTTTCAGCCGGTGGATCGATGACCCGGTGCCCGGTTCCTACGTCCAGGAACACCGCCCCGCGCCCGGCCTGCCTGCCGATGATCGCGATTCGCTGATCATCGCCAACCCCGGTGCGCTGCATGGCATCGGCGCCGATCTGGACTGGCTGGAAGCGCAGGCGCGGCGGGCGATTGCGCGCGGCGGTTCCAGCCTGACCACCTTCCGGCTTTACAACCGCAATGAGCGTGTCAGCGGCGAAAGCCGCGACATGCTTCTGAGCGTTGACGAATGGATGGCCTGCGAAACCGCCGATCCGCCCCCCCGCGCGGGTTCGGTGATCATCGGCATCGATCTGGGGGGCAGCGCCAGCATGAGCGCCGCTTCGTTCTACTGGCCGGACACCGGGCGGCTGGAAGCCTTCGGCACCTTCCCGAGCATGCCAACGCTGCTGGACCGTGGCCAGGCGGACGGGGTGGCGCGGCGCTACGAGGAAATGCAGGAACGGGGCGAATTGACCACCCTGGGCGACCGCACTGTGCCGGTGGCGCCTTGGCTGGTGCAGGTCATGGCGCACGTTGCCGATCAGCCGATCGCCGCGATCACCGCCGATCGATACAAACAGGCCGAGCTGGGCGAGGCCATGCAGCGCGCAGGCATCCGGGCGCCGGTGGTCTGGCGCGGCCAGGGATTCCGCGACGGCGGCGAGGATGCCGAGCGGTTCCGGCGCGCGGCCTTCGATGGTCGGATCAAGGCCAGCCCGTCCCTGCTGCTGCGCTCTGCCTTCGCGGATACCGTCTGCCTGCGCGACCCGGCCAACAATATCAAGATCGCCAAGGCCCGATCGACCGGGCGCATCGATGCCGCCGCCGCAACCGTTCTGGCCGTGGCCGAAGGCGCCCGCCAGACCGCCCGCCCTGTGCAGAAGGCGAAACTGTCATGGCTGTGAGGGATGACCACAAGCGCCATTCCCGCAAGGTCACGCGCGGCCAGCGCTGGCGCACCCTGCGCATGCACGTTCTGGAACGCGATGGCTTTCGCTGCAAGGCATGCGGCGCGCGGGGGCGGCTGGAAATTGACCATATCCGACCGGTTCGGACGCACCCGGAACTGGCCTACAAGCCCGGCAACCTGCAAGCGCTCTGCCCGGCCTGTCACACCCGCAAGACCAGGATCGAATGCGGGCACCCCCCGCCCGATCCGAAGCGCCAGCAATGGCAAGACGCCGTGTCCGCTCTGGAACGGCACAAACCCCGAGCACGAAAGGAAACCAAATGCTCGAATCCGTAAGGATCGCACGGCGGCAAAGCGAAATCCGCCAGGAACTGGCCACGCTGGCCGCGAAGCCGACCCCGACCGAGGATGAAACCCGGTCGATGGAAACCCTCGATGCCGAGTATCGGACCAATGAAACCCGCTACCGCGCGGCGCTCATTGCCGAGGATACCGAGCGCCGCGAAGCGGGCGCCGATCTGGAAACCCGCAGCGACCGCGAGTATTCCGAGCTGCTGACCCGGTTCGAGCTGCGCCAGGTGGCGCTGGCGCTGGACGAGGGGCGCGCGCTGGACGGCGCCACCGCCGAGATTGTCCAGGAACTGCGCGCGGCGGGCGGGTTCCGGGGCGTTCCGGTTCCGTGGCAGGCGCTGGAGGTTCGCACCGGGGAAACCGTTGCGGCCGGCGTTCCCGATCCGATCAGCACCCGTCCGATCATCGACCGCCTGTTCCCCGGTTCCGTTGTGGGCCAGATGGGGGCGCAGATGATCAGCATCGACAGCGGCGCGGCGGAATGGCCGGTTGTGACGTCCAGCGTCACGGCGGGCTGGGCCGATGGCGAAACCGCCAATGTGGCCGGGCCAGCGGCCTTCGTCACGACCGACCGGGCGATGAAGCCTGACCACAACCTGGGCATTCAGATGCGCGTCACCCGGCGCAGCCTGAAACAGTCGGGCGCGGCGCTGGAAGCGGCGATCCGGCGCGACATGAGCGGGGCACTGGCGCAGGAGCTGGACAAGGCGGTGTTCCTGGGCACCGGCGCCAATGGCCAGCCCCTTGGCGTTGTGAGCGGCGCAGGAACCTATGGCATCGCCGCAACCGCGATCAACGCGGCACCGGAATACAAGGATTTTCTGGCCGAGATCGTCGCCTTCATGACGGCCAACGCGGTTTCCAATCCGGGGCAGGTTCGGGCGCTGATGCGCCCGGAAATGTTCGGCTATCTTGAGTCCACCTTGAACGAGGTGACCCAGACAACCGAATATCACCGGCTGGCCTTCCTGCTGGCCGGGCAGCGGCCTTCCGGCACCTTCCCCGGCAATATCGTCGTGACGTCCAATGCGCTGGCGGCACCGGCTGGCGACCCGCTGGCCGTGTCGATGCTGCTGACCACCAGCACCGGGGGCGTGGCGCCCATGTTCGTCGGCGCCTGGGGGGCAATCGACATGATCCGTGACCCCTACTCGGATGCGCAATCCGGCGGCCTGCGGATCACCGCGCTGGCCACAATGGACGTGACGGTTGCGCGGCCTGTGCAGTCGCGCGTTCTCACCGGTCTGAGGCTGGCGTAATGCTCTGGGGCGCAGCACATGGCGCGGCCCTTGAGCTGCGCGCCGAAGGGGGGGGCGTCCGGCTGGCCGGGCGCTTCCCCTACGCCAGCGAAGCCGAGCTTGCACCGGGCCGGTTCGAGCGGTTCGAGGGCCGCGCCTTCGCCGAGCGGATCGAGGGCGGCGGCGATATTCACCTGCTGGCCGGGCATGACTTCAACCGCCCCCTGGCCAGCCGGGACGCGGGCACCCTGACCATCCGCGACACCCCCGAGGCGCTGGAATTCGAGGCCGATTTGTCGGACCGCATGTCCTGGTCGCGTGACCTTCTGGAGGCGCACCGGGCAGGGCTTATCCGTGGGCTGTCACCGGGCTTCAAGGTTCCACCCGGCGGGGAAAGCATCGAACGCCGGGGCGATGGCATCCTGCGCCGGATCAGGCGGGCGCAGTTGTTCGAGCTTTCGACCGTCACCCGCCCGGCCTATCCGGCGGCGCAGGTCGAAGCCCGGAACTGGAACCCCCTTCGCCGCGAAGCCGCCGACCGCAGCGGCCTGCGCCGCACATTCCAACGCTGGAGGCCATGACATGGGCATTCTGGACCTGTTCCGCCGGGCAAAGCCCGACCCGCCCGAAACCCGATCCAGCGGCGCCGGATACACCGCGCAGTTGATCCAGGCGCGCAATGCGTGGATCACCGGCGCATCCGGCGCGGCTGAGCTGACCGCGACGGTGCAAAGCTGCGTTTCCCTCTGGGAAGGCGCCTTCGCGATGGCCGATTGCAGCGCCCGCGACCTGCTGACCCGGCGGCACATGGCCCTGATTGGCCGGGCGCTGGCCTTGCGCGGTGAGGCGGTTCTGTGGATCGATGGCAGCACCTTGCGCCCGGCCTTTGACTGGGAAGTGACCACGCGCGGCGGGGAACCCCGCGCCTATCGCCTGGGCATTGCCGACACCGGCGGCGGACCCAGCGTGACCGTGCTTGCGGCCGAGGTGGTCCACGTTCGCACCGGGGGCGACATGGCCGCGCCCTGGGCAGGCACCAGCCCCCTGCGCCGCGCCAACCTGACCGCCGATCTGTTGCACACGGTCGAATCCGCCCTGCGCGACGTTTACCGCGAGGCGCCCTTGGGTTCGCAGACCGTCCCGATTCCCGAGGGCAGCGCAGACGATATGGCCGCGCTGCGCGAGAGTTTCCGGGGGCGGCGCGGCGCGTCTTTGATTGTGGAAGGCGCGGCGCAGGCGACGGCGGCGGGCATGAACCCGCAGCTTGGCCAGCGGCGCGAGGATTTGACCCCGGACATGGCGCGCAGCATGGCGCGCGAGACGTTGGCCGAGGCGCGCGCGGCGATCCTGCTGGCCTATGGCGTTCTGCCCGCCATGTCCAACCCGAGCGCGACCGGCCCGGTGATCCGCGAAGGCCAGCGCCACCTTGCGCAATGGACCTTGCAACCGCTGGCCGAACTGCTGGCCGAGGAATGCAGCGCCAAGCTGGGAAGCCCGGTGCAGATCGACGTGATGCGTCCGTTGCAAGCCTTTGATGTTGGCGGAAAATCACGCGCCCTGTCGGCGATCATCAAGGCGCTGGCCGAGGCGAAGGCCGAAGGCATCGACCCGGCGGCGGCGCTGGCGTTGGTGGACTGGAAATCCGAATAGGCTGGCCACCTGGGCGGCGATCTATGCGCCCGCAAGGCCCGGCAAGACGGCAAGTGCCGTGAAACACCGTCACCCCTTGGCCGCACACAGCTCTGCGGCGCGAAGGGGAAGCCCCCGGCGCAATCTCCCGGCGCCGGGGGCATCAACCGGAACTTTGTTATTCTTCAGCATTTGGCGGCAAGCGGTAGCGCAATTTCCCGCCCTCCATATATGGCTCACCGCCTCCGATTTTTCTTCCGCTTGTGGGCTGTAGCTGCTCTCGCGTGGCAGTCTTCAAGAAGCTCTCCACATCATCAAGTGAAGCCGAAAACTGTTGGTGTGATCCTTCCCAGCCAAATATTGGCGATCCAGTCGAGTCATCACAAACTCGATACCTTCCATAATCAGACGCAAGTGGATCGCGCCGCCTTGACTTTTCGAGCTTCAAGCCGCGCCTTTCGGCCAGCCTGCGCAATCTATTTTCCCGCACTTTTTCAGACTCCATCATGTTCCTGCCTATGCTCCAAATGATGCTTGACGTGATGCTGGAAGTCAAGCTACAAGACGTGCCTAGGATTATACCACAACAGGAGTAAGCAACAATGACCGAGACCGACCCCCGCGAGCGCGACCTGAGCCTGTCCGACCTGCGCCCCGAAGCGCTCTGGAAGGCCGAGCATATCCGCAAGCCGACCGATCTGCTTGGGCTGGTCGGCGAATGCCATACGGCCCGCGCCGACGCGCGCGACGAATCCTTCCCCAAAGACCCCGCCGAAGCTGCGCGCGCCGCGCAGAAGGCCCTGAATCCCGATCTGACCATCACGGTCCAGGAGCCGGAAACCGTCCTGCGCCACACGCACGCGCTGCTCCGCGCCCTGCTGGCTTTCGCGGAAGACGGGAACGCGATCCAAAGCGAGTTTCAGGCCGGTATCTGGCTGCTGGATGATATCGGCAGCCCGGCGCTGGACGCAGTAAGCCGCGGCATGGATGACGCCAGCGCCCGGCTGAGCGCGCTGAAACACGCCGCGCGGCACCCCGAGCCGCGAAAGTCAAGTTGACCCTCAACAAACCAACGCGCCCGGAATCCTGTTGATTTGCGACGTTCCAGCGGGTATGCGGTTGAATATACCAAGAGGTTTTCGCATGACTGACACGCAGACCAAGATCAAGCTTCGCGCATCATCCAAGCTGGCCTGCCAGATCGCCGGAGTGCATCAAGGCCGCTTCAATGAAGCGGTCCACTTCGGGTTCTATCCCTGCGCGCCCGAAACCATACCGGGGCGCGCGCGGTCCTTCGATGTCGATGATGTGGTTGCGCTGATGATCTATCAGCACGGGATGCGCACCGGCCTGTCCGCCAAGGCGGCGGGCCACAAGGCCTGCGTGGTGCGGAAGTTCATGCGCAAGCACCCCGACGCCCCGCGCGCCTATCTTGTCACGGGATCATTCGCCACGGTCGAAATCGTCGCCGATGACTTCGACATGACCACCGAATTCCTGCCCATGGGCAGCGACTATCAAGACCCGATTTGCAGCGTGGAGGTGGTCAACCTCGACTGGCGGCGCAAGCTGGCGGTTGCAGAGATCACCGACAAGGCACGCAAGGTGAGGGGCTGACCGATGCCAAGACAACCTGCCACCGTGAAGCAATCGGACGTGACCCGGATCATCAAGGGCGCGCAGGCGGCGGGCATCGTGGCCGGGCGGATCGAGGCCGATCTGAAAACGGGGCGGGTGGTGGTCTACGCCGAAGGGCAGGCCAGCGCAGATGACCCGAACCCATGGGACAGGCTGTGATGATCCGGCGCAAGAACCCCTTTCCGGGCGTGACCCGCAGCGTTGACCGCCATGGGCGCGTCCGCTGGCGGTTCCGCAAGGCCGGGTTTTCCACCTACCTGCCCGGCGAATACGGTTCCGCCGAATTCCGCGCGGCCTATGAGGCGGCGCAGGCCGAGCGCCCGAGCTACAGCACCGCCCCCCCGAATTCGATGGCATGGCTGATCGAGGCCTATCTGGCCAGCCCGGACTTTGCCGAACTGGCCGAGTCCAGCAAGCGCCCCCGGCGCCGCGTCTATGACTGGTTGCGCAAGGTGGCCGGGCATCTGCCCTACAAGCGGTGCACCGTCCAGGGCGTGGAAAAGCTGATGGACAAGAAGGACCGCCCGAACGCCGCAAACACCGTGGCGAAGCGGCTTTCGGTCCTGTTCGTATTCGCTTGCCGCAAGGGCTGGATGAAGCACAACCCGGCGAAGTATGCGAAGCGCCGCAAGGTGTCGCGTGACGGCTTCGACCCGTTCACCGCCGCCGATATCGACCGATTCCGCCAGCGCTGGCCGAGCGGCAGCAAGGCCCGGCTGGCCTTCGAGCTGGCGCTAAACACCGGCGCGGCCCGGCAGGACTTGGCCCGGCTGGGCTGGCAGAACGTCCAGGGCGGGCGCATCCGCTACCGCCGGGGCAAGACCGGGATCGAGGCCGATTTGCCGATCCTGCCCGAGCTTGCCGCCGAGCTGCGCCACGCGCCGACCGGACAGCTTTTGTTCCTGACCCACGGGCAGGGCAAGGGCTACACGACCGAGAGCCTGGGCAACCTGTTCAGGCGCTGGTGCACCGCGGCGGGCGTGCCGATTGCGCGGGCGCACGGGGTCCGAAAGGCGGGCGCAACCCGGCTGGCCCACCACGGCGCCAGCGAAGCGGAAATCATGGCCTATCTGGCGCACAAGGATACGCGCATGGCCTCGATCTACTTCAGGAAGGCGCAGCGCGGCCAGCTTGCCGACTCCGCCTTTTCGCGGCTTGGAGGGGCGGAACCGGAACAGAACTTGTCCAACCTTGGCGAAAGGTTGGACAAACCGACTGCGCAAGCGACTGACGGGAATGGGAAAAATGGGTAAGATGGCGACTCCGGCAGGATTCGAACCTGCGACCTGCCCCTTAGGAGGGGGCCGCTCTATCCAGCTGAGCTACGGAGCCGTGGCCTTGCCATAGCGAATGCGCGCCGTATTGTCACGGGGCACCTGATCGCGCGCCCGGCAGCGGGAACCGGGCGCAACCCCTTGGCGCGGCGCCGCATCACGTCTATTGAAGGAAGGGTGTTCCAACCCAGCCCGGAAAAGCGCCCTTGTCCAGCCCACCGACCACAGGCCCGCGCCGCCCGCTCACCCTGCGCGATGTCTCCGATGCCTGCGGCGTCAGTGAAATGACGGTCAGCCGGGTGCTGCGCAACCGCAGCGACGTGTCGCCCGCCACCCGCGAGAAGGTGCTGGCCACCGCCAAGGCGCTGGGCTACGTGCCCAACAAGATTGCCGGCGCCCTGGCCAGCCAGCGGGTCAATCTGGTCACGGTCATCATCCCGTCGCTGGCGAACATGGTCTTCCCCGAAGTGCTGGGCGGCATTTCGGATGCGCTCGACGGGACCGGACTGCAGCCGGTGTTCGGCGTGACCGACTATCTGGCCGAGCGCGAGGAGAACGTGCTCTACGAGATGCTGTCCTGGCGGCCCACGGGCGTGATCATGGCCGGGCTGGAACACAGTGACGCCTCGCGCGCCATGCTGGAAAACGCCGGGATCCCGGTGGTCGAGATCATGGACGTGGACGGCGCGGCCATCGACTCGGTCGTGGGGATTTCGCACCGCAGGGCGGGGCGGGAAATGGCGCGCGCGATCATCGATGCAGGCTATCGCCGGATCGGCTTTCTGGGCACCAAGATGCCCGACGACCACCGCGCCCGCAAACGCTTCGAAGGTTTCACCGAGGCGCTGCACGCGGCCGGACTGGAAATCACCGATACCGAATACTACGGCGGCGGCTCGGCGCTGCTGAAGGGGCGGCAGATGACCGAAGCCATCCTGAAGCGCAGCCCCGATCTGGATTTTCTGTATTACTCCAATGACATGATCGGCGCGGGCGGGCTGCTTTGGTGCCTGGAGCGGGGGATTGACGTGCCCGGCACGCTGGGGCTTGCGGGGTTCAACGGACTGGAAATCCTGGACGGCATGCCGATCCGGCTGGCCACCATGGACGCCTGCCGACGCGAGATCGGCGAACGCGCGGCGCGGATCGTCGCCGGCATGGGCGATGACGGGGTGATCGGCGGCGCGCGGGTGGAACTGACCCCGCGGCTGGACCTGGGCGATACCATCCGGCACCGAACGGGCTGAGCGCGGCATCCGGCGCCCCCCGTTGTCACGCGATTGACGGTCGGCGGGGCGCATTCTATGCACATGTGAAGTTTTCACACAGCCATACGGAGCCCCCATGCCCGCCGATATACTTCCGCAACTGGGCCACGGACGGCCCTATGTGGCCATTCCCGGCCCTTCGGTGATCCCCGACCGGGTGCTGAACGCCATGCACCGCGCCGCGCCCAACATCTACGAAGGCGCCCTGCCCGCGTTGATGCCCGACCTGCTGCGCGATCTGCGCGCGGCGGCCTGCACCGCGCAGCATGTGGCGATCTACGTGTCCAACGGCCACGGCGCCTGGGAAGCGGCGCTTGCCAACACCTGCGCGCCCGGTGACCGCGTGCTGTCACTGGCCACGGGCCGGTTCGGCCATGGCTGGGCCGACATGGCGCGCGGGCTGGGGCTGGCGGTGACGCAACACGATTTCGGCCGCCGCGCGCCGGTGGACCCGCAGATGGTCGAGGATACCCTGCGCGCCGATACCGGGCACCGCATCCGCGCGGTGCTGGCCACCCATGTGGACACCGCCAGCACCGTGCGCAACGACGTAGCCGCCATTCGCGCGGCGATGGACGCCGCCGGGCACCCGGCGCTGCTGCTGGTCGATGCCATCGCCGCGCTGGGATGCGATCCGCTGCGGATGGATGACTGGGGCGTGGATGTGACGGTGGCCGCCAGCCAGAAGGGGCTGATGACCCCTCCGGGGCTGGGACTCGTCTGGATCAGCGACAAGGCGCTGGCAGCCTCCCGGAAGCTGACGCAGCGCAGCCCCTACTGGACCTGGGACCACCGGATCAATGCCGAATTCTTCTACCAGTATTTCGGCGGCACCGCCCCCACGCATCACCTCTACGGGCTGCGCGCGGCGCTGGACATGCTGATCCACGAGGAAGGGCTCGAACCCGCCTGGACCCGCCATCGCCGCCTTGCGCAGGCAGTCTGGGCCGCGGCCGAGGCCTGGGGCGCGGGCGGCGCCATGGCGCTCAATATTGCCGACCCGGCACAGCGGAGCCACGCGGTCACCGCCCTGCGGCTGAACCCGCCCGACGCCTCGCGCCTGCGTGCCTGGACCGAAACCCAGGCCGGGGTGACGCTGGGCATCGGGCTGGGCATGGCCGACCCGGGCGATCCCGCCTGGCACGGGTTCTTCCGCATCGCCCATATGGGGCACGTGAATGCGCATATGGTGCTCGGCGCACTCGGCGCCATTGACGCCGGGCTCAAGGCCCTGTCCATCCCCCACGGCAATGGCGCACTGGACGCCGCCACTACCGCCCTGCTCACCCCCTGAACCGAACACCCGGCGTTGCGGACGAAATGGCGCCCGGCACCGAGCACAAGGCACAGCGCGCCGCCTGTCGTGGCGGCTCCGGCGCGGTGTCCGGGCTTCATCTTGCCCCAAATACTCACTTTCCCGCCCACCGCACGCACACCGGCCGAAGGCTCTCCCGCCCCCGCCACCCCCCCCCCCGCCCCGCGGCGGGCCGGCCCCACGGGCGGGGTCGGGTTTTAAATCCGTCCCCCCCGGG
>JAFIEE010000055.1 GCA_020832705.1 Paracoccaceae bacterium | reverse complement strand
CCCCCCCCCCCCCCCCCCCCCCCCCCCCCCCCCCCCCCCCCCCCCCCCCCCTTCCGCCCGCGTTCAGCGCCCGGACGGAACGAAAACCCGCGTCGGGTGCAACTCGCCCGCCTTGTAGACGCCCAGCGCCAAGGCGCGGCCCTCATGGCTGGCCCAGGCCTCCTCGCCGTAGTCCACATCGGATGCCAGCACCATGCCGGGATTGCCGTTGCGCAGCCGCGCCGCGCCCTCGGGTGTGGCGGGCAGTTCGGGCAGATCGGCCAGCGCCACTTCCAGCGGCTGCACATGGGCGTCCAGCGCGGGCGTGCGTGCCTGTTCCTCGATCTGCGACCAGGTGATCCCGCCTTCGGCCTCGAACGGCCCGGACCAGACCCGGCGCAGCGCGGTCACATGGCCATGACAGCCCAGCGCCGCGCCCAGATCGCGGGCGATGGACCGCACATAGCCGCCCTTGCCGCAGACCATTTCCAGTTCAACGTGATCGGCGTCCGTGCGCGCGATCATGTCCAGGCTTTCGACCCACAGCGGCCGCGCGGCAAGCTCCATCTCGTCGCCCGCCCGCGCGATGTCATAGGCGCGCTCGCCCTCCACCTTGACGGCGGAAAACTGCGGCGGCACCTGCATGATCTCGCCGCGGAAGGGTGCCAGCGCGGCGGCGATCTGCGCATCGGTGGGGCGCGCATCGCTCTCGGCCACAAGCGCGCCTTCGGCGTCGTCGGTGGTGGTCGCCTGGCCCAGCCGCACGGTGAAGCGGTAGCATTTCAGCGCCTCGGTTACATGGGGGATGGTCTTGGTCGCCTCGCCCAGTGCCACGGCCAGAACGCCGGTCGCGGCTGGGTCCAGCGTGCCCGCGTGCCCGGCCTTCTGCGCCTGAAGCGCCCAGCGCAGCTTGTTGACAACGGCGGTCGAGGTCACGCCCGCGGGCTTGTCCACCACCACCCAGCCGGAAATCGCCCGCCCCTTGCGCTTGCGTGCCAAACCGCTCTCTCCTGTCCGATGCTGTGGGGGCGGGTGCTACGCGCTGCCGCTGGCGCCGTCAACTGCCGCCATCAACCGGCACCACCCTGCCCACCACCGGCCCCATGGGCAGCCCCCAGTCCGACCGCCCCAGCCCCGGCGCGTGCAGGCGCGAGACATTGCCATCAAGATACAACGCCTGCGGCACCCTCAGGCCTTCGCGGAAGAAGGCCGCGAAATCGTGGAAATTCACCGCGCCGGTGGAGATGACGAAATGCGCCACCTGCCCGTCCGCGCTGACCCCGACCCCGTTGCGCACCCGCAAGCTGTCGGACCCTTCGATGAAGCGCGGATGCAGCGCGCCGTCGATGACCAGCATCGGGCCGGACTGGCTGGCGTGGCGGCAGTCGGGCGGGCGTTCGGCAAAGGCGCGGCTTTCGACCACCGCAAACCCGTCCTCATGGATGCAGAATACCCCATTCGGGAGCATCCCGAAGTTGCCCGGCCCTTCGCGGGTGACAATCGGCGCGCGCTCCACACCGTCCTCGACATAAAGCCCCACGGGGCGGCGGTCCGGGTGATACATGCCCGCGTTCATGGCGAATCCCAGCCGTGCGCCCTCGGTCGCCAGCATCTCGTCGATCCGCTGGAAACTGCCCAGAGGCGCGCCATCCGGTCCGTTCAGGAACAGCCGCAGATCGTCGCCCGCCTGCGCGGTGCAGACCACATGGGCCTGGCCCGAATGGCTGTGACGGGTGCACTCTTCCGCCGCCTGCGCGCCCGAAAATACCGTCAGGAACAGGCCGAGCGCCCCGGACGCGGCCTTATGCGCCGTGTGGCGTGGCATCGTCATCGGTTTCGGGACCTCGGGTTTCAGCGTCCCGGGTTTCAGCGTCATGCGGTTCGGCATCATGCGTTTCGGCGTCATCCCCCGCCGCCACATCGCGCGCCACCGTCGGATCGTCGAACAGTCGCCGGGTCGCGTCCATCCGGTCGAACGTCTCGTCCAGCCGGAACCGCAGGTCGGGGGCGAATTTCAACGTCAGCGCCCGGCCGACATGGCGGCGCAGCACAGGCCTGTTGCGCGCCTGCGCCGCCTGGGCGGTCGGGGGGGCGCCGCCCCCCCGCGGAATAAAAAATCGGGGGGCTTTCTTCTGGGGGGGCTTGGGGCCCACCGCGCTCACCGTGATCGACAGGCGCGACAGGTCCGGGTCATGCACCTCGCCCCGGGCCAGCACATCGGACAGGGTGCGCCGGATCAGCTCGCCCACGCGAAGCTGACGTTGCGATGGCCCGCGCGCGGGGGAATGGGATCTGCGGCTCATGAAGGGTGATGTAGGGGAGCGGCGGCGCGGGCGCAATGGGCAGGCGCATCGGGATGCAGCGCGCCTTTGCCATTCCGCCGCCGCGGCTGTATGGGGGCAGCATTTCAGGGCACGCTCGGGACACGGGGGATGGAACGCATGGTTCGGATCGCGGTGATGGGAGTTTCGGGGCGCATGGGGCAGATGCTGCTGCGCGTGACGGGCGAAAGCGACCTGGCGGTGCTGACCGCCGCCGTGGAGCGGCCCGGCCATCCCTGGATCGGGCAGGACGCGGGCACGGCGGCGGGCGGCGCGGCGCTGGGGCTGACGGTGACGCAGAACCTGGGCGCGGCGCTGTCGCGGGCCGATGCGGTGATCGACTTCACCACGCCCGCGGCCACGGTGGCGCTGGCACCGCAGGCAGCGGCGGCAGGCGTGGCGCATGTGATCGGCACCACCGGATTTGCCGCCGATGATCTGACCGCCATTGCCCGCGCCGCGCGGACCGGGGTGATCGTGCGGGCGGGCAACATGAGCCTGGGCGTCAACCTGCTGGTGGGGCTGACCGAACAGGTCTCGCAGGCGCTGGGACTGGATTTCGATATCGAGATCGTCGAGGCGCACCACCGCCACAAGGTCGATGCGCCGTCGGGCACCGCGCTGATGCTGGGCGAAGCGGCGGCCGCAGGGCGCGGCCAGAGGCTGGCGGAGGTGGCCGACCGTGGCCGCGACGGGATCACCGGCGCACGCGCCAGCGGCGCCATCGGCTTTCATGCCATACGCGGCGGCGATTACGTCGGCGAACATGATGTGATCTTCGCC
Source organism: Paracoccaceae bacterium (assembly GCA_020832705.1). Taxonomy (GTDB): domain Bacteria; phylum Pseudomonadota; class Alphaproteobacteria; order Rhodobacterales; family Rhodobacteraceae; genus Rhabdonatronobacter. The sequence goes on along the minus strand of JAFIEE010000055.1, from coordinate 16,486 downwards.
GGAAGCGGGGAACGCATCGTGCTGCGCCACGTGGCCAGCGACCGCAGCGTGTTTGCGCGCGGGGCGCTGCGGGCGGCGATCTGGGCGCAGGGCCAGTCGCCGGGCGAATATTCGATGCGCGACGTGCTCGGCCTGTAGGGGCCGGACCGCCGCACCGTCCGGGACCCGGTGCGCCCGCGAAGGGTGCCGGGGCGGGCGGTGGGGCGCCTTGCGCGGGCGCCTTTTCTGCCCGCTGCGCGAATGGCGGGTTTCCGCCGAGCGGGCGGGGGACAAGGGGTGCCGAGTCATCCGGGCGGCAGCCTTCGCCGTATCGCTTCCGTGATACGTGGAGTGCAGGTTGACGGAGGGTGACACGATGGCTCGTGAACGGTCCGCAGGGACGAAACGCTTGACGAAACGCTTGACGAAACGCTTGACGAAACGCGTGGCGCAACTGGCAGCGGCGGGCGTGGTGGCGCTGGGCACGACAGCCGCAGCCCCGGCGCAGGCCGACTTCAGTGTCGTGGAGTCCGAGCCGACCTTCCGCGCACTGGTCGAAGGCCGCGAATTGCGGCGCTTCGGTATCCGGCTGCAGGTCCATCCGGACGGGCGCATCAGTGGCTCAGGCTTCGGGCGCAGTGTGACCGGGGACTGGGACTGGCGCGGGCGCTATTTCTGCCGGACGCTGGAGTGGGGCAGCGGCAGCGATCCGGACAACTGTCAGCTTGTGCTGCGCGATGGCAGCACGCTGCGCTTCATCTCGCACCAGGGTCAGGGCGATCACGCCGATTTCCGGCTGCGCTGAGGCGGCCCGGCGGAAATAGTCGCCGCCCCACCGACCCTGTTGAGCGACCCTGTTGAGCGTGGGATCGGGGCGATTGTGCGCGCTGGCCCTTCGGGTCCGGTCAGCGCCGCCGACGCTGCGTCCACTGATAGCCGCCACGCACTTCCTTCAGCGGCAGGGTCGGGCCCAGAACCTCGTCCGCCTGCTGCGGTTCGTAATCGACGATCAACCGACCCGCCGCATCGGTGATGAAGACCCAAAGCCCGTTGGGGTGCTTCCACGCCGTGCCGCCCTGCATGGCCACCTTCATGGCGTTGTTGAACTGCCGCCCCTGACCGCCGCGGTTGACGCAGGCGTGGATGAACTCGCGCCGCGCCGCCGGTTCGGAGCGGCGCACCTCGTCCAGCTTCTGCCGGGTGTTGTCATCGACGAACGCCTTGACCAGCCCGGTCACGAAGGCCGCGCCCGAGGCGATCCCCCCGAACAGCCCGAACACCCAGAGCCCGGCATCCACCTTGTCCGGCGTGTTGCCGTTGGCCCCCGCATCCAGCACCCAGACCACCGGCTGAACAGCGTTGCCCGCCACACCGCCGAACCTTCGTGCCACACCCTGAGACGCGGCCTCGGTCGAAAGCGCCATGCTGGCAAGCCGGTTGTCGTCGAGCGTTTGTGCAGCTCCACGTGACATGCAAATCTCCCCGTTAATGGCAAAGCGCAACCATAGCGGGCGTGTTTGCTCGTCAGGGTTGCGCTGGGTGCGGCTCTTTATCGCGACAGGATAGCCCAATCGCGCCAATTTTGCAAACCTTCCCGGCGCCGACCGTCCCCCCGCCCGCATGCCCCTGTCACTGCGGATAGCCCTGGCCCCAGACGGAAGCGGCATCGCGGGCCAGCATCCGCGCCTCGGCCCGTTCCAGCGCGGCGCGCGCCATCGCCGGGTCGCCATGCCGCGCCAGTGCGCGGCGCCACAGCCGGTGCGCGGACGCCGCGCTCCACGGCAGCGCCGCCTGATGCAGCCAGGCGCGCAATTCCGAGGGCAACCGGTCGAACCGCGCCATGGTGGAGGCCCGGCGCCGCTTCAGGCTGGTGGTGATGTTGCGTCGCATGGGCGCCTCCGTCAGGCGGCCTTGCGGGTGCCCCAGCGCGGGAACGGGTCCGGCAGGTCGGCCCAGTCGTCGGGGGTGAAATCCGCGCCGATCAGGCAGGCGTCCAGCCTGGCCCGGATCGCCGCGATATCCATGCCCGCGCCGATGAACACGAGTTCCTGCCGCCGGTCGCCCCAGGGTTCGGCCCAGTTCTCGCGCATCCTGGCCCGTGCGTCGGGATGGTCCGGCCAGCGCTCGCGCGGGACCGCCGCCCACCACCCGCCCAGCGGCGTGACCGAGGACACGGCGCCCGCGAGGCTGAACTCCGCCACCCAGTTCGGGCGCGAGGCCAGCCAGAAATGCCCCTTCGCGCGAATCACCCCGGGCAGTTCACCGTTGAGCACGTCATGCACCATCTGCGGATGAAACGGGCGCCGGGCGCGATAGACAAAGCTGGAAATCCCGTATTCCTCGGTCTCGGGCACATGATCGGCGAAACCGTAAAGCTCCTTGGCCCAGAGCGGGTGCTCATGCGCCTTGTCGAAATCAAACAGGCCGGTGTCGAAGATCAGATCCCCCGCCACCCGCGACCGGTCGGTTTCGATCAGCCGCGCATCGGGGTTCAGCGCCTTGATGATCTTGCGCGCCGCGTCCGCCCGTTCCGGCCCGGCGGCGGTGACCTTGTTGAGCACCACCACATCGGCAAATTCGATCTGATCGGTCAGCAGGTTGACCAGGGTGCGCGCGTCCTCCTCGCCCAGGGTTTCGCCCCGGTCGGACAGGAAATCATGGCTGGAGAAATCGCGCAGCAGGTTGATGGCATCGACCACTGTCACCATCGTGTCCAGCCGCGACACATCGGCAAGGCTCTCGCCGTCCTCATCGCGGAACTCGAAGCTGGCGGCCACCGGCAGCGGCTCGGATATCCCGGTGGATTCGATCAGCAGGTAATCGAAGCGCCCTTCGGCGGCCAGGCGGCGGACCTCCTGCAGCAGGTCATCGCGCAGGGTGCAGCAGATGCAGCCGTTGGACATTTCCACCAGCTTTTCCTCGCCCCGGCGCAGGTCAACCCCCGCTTCCACAAGGTCGGCGTCGATGTTGACCTCGGACATGTCGTTGACGATCACCGCCACGCGGCGGCCTTCGCGGTTGTTCAGCACATGGTTCAGAAGCGTGGTCTTGCCCGCGCCCAGAAACCCGGAAAGCACGGTGACGGGAAGGCGGTTGTCCTGCATGACGGCAACTCCGGCTGTGTTATGTTATAGTATCACATAACGCAGCCGGAGGGCACCTTCAACCCGCCGCACAACCCGTCTGTTCGGCCCTTGATGATCAATGCGGCTGTCAGGGCAGGAATCGCGGCCAGATGGTCACGCCGGACAGCCATTGATGGCCCAGAATCAGGGCGCAGGTGACCCCGACACCCGCGGCCAGGCGCAAGCCTGCCTGCGGTGGCAAGGTGACATCCGCGCTCCGGCTGCGCCTGCGCAGCTCTGCCCAGGCGGCGCGGCCCATCTCGCGCTTTTTGCGCCGATCGATCAACAACACCCCCAGCGCCGCGAAAGCGGCAAAACCGCCGAACATCAGCGCATGGGCCAAGGCGCCATTGATGACCAGGTGCGCCCCGGCCCAAAGCCCCAGCGCTGCCAGCACCGGGTGGCGGATGCGCCCGATCAGTTCGGGGCGCTCCGGGTCGAATTCCGCATTCCGGGCGCCGCCGAACGAAAACGGGTTGGGCCGCCCGAGTGTCAGCGACAAGAGAGCCACCGCAAGCAGCATCGCGGCAAGGGCGATCCAATGCGCCGCGGCGGGCATGGGCCACAGGGCGACATGAGGCGCGCGGGTGGCGGCCATGAAGAGCCACGCCAGCACCGCAAGCGACAGGGCCGAATAGACTAGCCCATAGCCCCTGTGCCCCAACCGCGCGATCAGCCAGGGCTTGACCGGCGGGCGCACAGGCACAGCATGGGTGAACAGGAACAGCGCCCATGCACCGATATAGGCGCCCCAGCCGCTCATGCCGGTTGCGTGCGGCTGGCGGGTCTGGCGGCACGTTTCGGGCGTGTCAGGATCGGCCAGTAGATCAGCGCAAAGCCGCCAAAGGCCAGGATCCACAGCGCTGCCGACAGATGCATCAGCCAAACCTCTGCAGGGAAAAGACCGGCCAGCAGGCGCGCGAGTGTCGCCCCGATCAGCGCCAGATAGAGCGCGGCCACCGCGCGGCTGGCCGTAAGCGGCAGGCCCGCATGGCCAAGGCTTGCGCGGGTCATCACCGCCAGCGTCATCAGCCCGATGGCCCCCGCCAGCCAGACATGCCGCGCGCCCGATTGCGGCATCAGATCAAGGGCTGACGCGCCCACGGTCAGGAACCCGAGCGCCAGCAGCGCATAGGCCGCGTGCAGCACCCAGACCAGCGGCTCCGGCCCCGTCTTCCAGCCCTGCCAGCGCGCGACGCGCCACAGATTGGCCATCCCCGCAGCAAGGCAGAGCGCGGCGGTCACAACACCATGGGGCGCAATCACGAAGGCGAGCAGCGCACCACCGGTCAGCCCCAACACGGCACCATCCGCGCGGTTGAACGCAACCGGCAGGGGCGTTGCGGTGCGTTTGGCCAGCCAGTTGCGCGTGAAGCTGGGCACGATCCGCCCGCCGATCAGCGCAATCAGCATCAGCACCGCCGCCAGGCCCAGCCGCAGGCCATAACCATCCTGCGCGGGGCCTTGCGCAGCCTCCAGATGAAACAGGCCATTCGCCACGGCAAACAGCGCCATCAGCCCCAGCACCGGCAGGTTGCGCCAGTTGCGCCCGGTGATGATCTCGCGCGCCAGAAAGCCGATCAACGCAACGGGCAAGGCCAGATCCAGCGCGGCCACAAGCCATGCAGGCCAGCCCCCGCCGATCAGCACCGCCAGCCGCCCCAGCAGCCAAAGCACCACCAACCCCGCAAGTGGCCAGCCAACGACCGGCAGACGCCCGGTCCAGTTCGGCACGGCGGTCAGCAAGAACCCCGCGATAACGGCCGAGAGATAGCCGAAGACAAGGGCATGCACATGCCAATCCACGGGCGCAAAGGCGATGGGCAGCAGATCACCCCCGGCCAGCAGCAGTATCCAGATCACCATGGCAAATGCCGCCCAGATGCCCGAGAACAGGAAAAAGGGCCGAAACCCGTAGCTGAGCAGGGCCGGGCCTGTCCACGCGCGGCTTTGTCTTGCTGTCGTCGTCATGGGTTTGTGCCTCCTGGCCGCTCGATGACTTGATAATAATCAAGAGAAGGCGCGGCGTAAACGCCAAACCGAGCAAAATAGTCAGGATTATGCTGCGGATGCCACACCGAAGCCGGGCCAAGAAGAAGATGCGTTGCGTGAAGCAAAGGTCCGCGCCGCCGTTCCGAACGGCCAAAGCGCGCGCGGCCGACCTGTCACTGGGCCCATGCGACAAGTCCGCCTGGGGAAAAAGGGCGCCCGCGCTTCAGATGCCTTGCGCAACAATACAGCGCCGTACAGGAAGCGCACGAGACCTTGCCGATCACTCAGGCAATGCGAAGGCGGCTGGCTGCAGGACAATATCCTGCAAACTATAGCGGTCCATCACGTTCAGGAAGGCCGCCAGCGCCTCATCAAGGATCCCCGGCAGGACACATCTTGATGCGATGACGCAACTGGAGTTCGGATCGAAACACTCGACAAGCGCGAAATCCGTTTCAGTCACCCGGATCAGCGCGCCAAGGTTGATCTGCTCTGGCGGCATGCCAAGGCGAAACCCGCCCCCATGCCCGCGCGTCGATTCCAGATAGCCCACCTTGGACAGTTTCAGAACGACCTTCTTGAGGTGTGCGTGGGAAATACCGTAAATCTCGGCCGCTTCGCGGATCGTCGTGTTGCGGTCGGGCGTGCTGGCCGCCAGCAACAGCACCCGCAAGGCATAGTCGGTAAATTTTGAAAGCTGCATCGTCTCGTTCGCTTCTCTGATCCGTGGCTACAATCCTGATCCAGAGAATATCGCATCCTGCTCCCCATGAAAGGGTATTTCATTTGATCTTGATCAAAGACACTTGAAATGACCCTTTGTAGCGTGCAGGCATGAGACGTGGCGCAACCCCCCTTCTGTCTGCCCTTCTGACCCTCGGTCTGGCCGTGGGGGCCTTTGCGCATGGGTTTGCACAGGTCAAGGCGCCCGCGCCGGACATGCATGAACTGGTGATCTGTGGCGAAACCGGGGTCGAAACGATCTTCGTCGATGATTCCGGTGCCTTGATCGACCCCGCCCCCTGTCCGGACACCCTTTGCCAGGACTGCCTGCGCGTGTCTGCGGCGCTGTCATCGGACATCGTGCCGACGGGCGCGCATGAAGTCACCAGCGCGCTTGCAGGCGCACCCGGCGTCGCGCTTGCGCGCGCCTTCATCTTCCGCCTGGCGCACCAGCCACGCGCGCCCCCTCCTCTGAAACAGGCCTGACGCATGATTTCCCTCGCCCGTTCCGGCGTTCTGCGCGCCTTGTGGCAAGCCTGCCTTGCCGCTGTGCTCTGCCTTCCGACCTTGGCGCCTGCGGTTGCACAGACCCCGCATCTGCCGCGCTTTCTGGCCGATGTTGCCCCCGAATCGCTTGTCCCGGACGCGACCGGCTTCGGCCCGATGCGCGCGGACATCCCAGCCGCCCCCCTGCTGCGCGGCAGTGAACGGATCGGCTGGGTGTTCATCACCTCCGACCATGTCGGCACCACGGGCTATGCAGGCAAACCCATCCATACGATGGTCGCCATTGACGATGATGCGCGCATCATCGGGTTGAACCTTGTCCAGCACTGGGAGCCGATTGTCCTGATCGGCATCCCGGAATCGCGCATCCGCGATCTGATGCAGGATCATATCGGGCTGGACCTGACCATCGCCGCGCAGGCGGGCGGGGATATCCAGGATCTCAACATCATCTCCGGGGTCACGGTCACGATCATGGTGATCGACGATTCCATCGTGCGCTCGGGTATTCGTGTGGCCCGCGCGCTGGGGCTGGGCGGGCTTGCGCCACGCGATGCCGCTTCTGGCCCGCGGTTCGCGCTGAACCCCGAGGCCCCGGTCGCCGGTGACTGGTTCACGCTGGTGGGGGACGGCACCGTGCGGCGCATGTCGCTGGATGTGGGGCAGGTCAATGCGGCCTTTGCCGCCATGGATGACCCCCGCGCCACCCGCCGCGCCCTGACCGAGCCCGAGGATACCCGCTTCATCGACATGTATGCGACCGTCGCCAGCGTGCCCAATATCGGCCGCTCGCTGATCGGTGAACGCGAATTCGCCAATCTGCAAAGCTGGCTGGAAGAGGGCGAGCATGCGCTGCTGATCGGCGGGCGGGGGCTCTATTCCTTCAAGGGATCAGGCTATGTGCGCGGCGGCGTGTTCGACCGGATCGTGCTGATCCAGAACGAGCAATCCATCCGCTTTCGTGACCGCGACAACCGCCGCCTGCGGGTGCTGGACGTGGGTGGCGCGCCGTCCTTCGACGAGCTGGACCTGTTCCGCATCCCGGCCGAATACGGCTTTGACCCGACCGAACCCTGGCGGCTGCAACTTCTGGTCAGCCGCGATGTGGCCGCGCTGGAGCGGGTGTTCACCACCTTCGATCTGGGTTTCCAGATGCCGCGCCTTTATCTGACCGAGATCACTGCCCCTGCTGGCGCCCCGGCGATGGATCTGCATGACCGTGCAGAGGAGCTTGCCGCGCAACAGGCGCTGATCGAACGCATCTGGTGGGAGCGCCGGGTAGAGATTGTCGGGCTGGTGATCATGCTGGCAGTGCTGACCGGGGCGTTCTTCTTCCAGATCTTCCTGACCCGCTCGGCGCGCGCGACCTACTGGTTCCGCATGGGGTTCCTGTCCTTCACGCTGGTTTTCCTCGGCTGGTATGCGGCCGCGCAGCTTTCGGTGGTCAATATCCTTGCGCTGGTGGACTCGCTGCGCGAGGGGTTCAGCTGGCAGGCTTTCATGCTGGACCCGCTGACCTTCATCCTGTGGTGGGCGGTGGCGGCGGCGCTGATCTTCTGGGGCAGGGGGGCCTATTGCGGCTGGCTGTGCCCCTTCGGCGCGCTGCAGGAACTGACCAACCAGATCGCGCGCGCGCTGAAAGTGCCGCAGATCACCCTGCCCTGGGGGCTGCATGAACGCCTCTGGCCGTTGAAATACATCCTCTTTCTTGCGCTCTTTGCAGCCTCGCTGGCCGCGGTGCCATGGGCAGGCAGCCTGAACGAGGTCGAGCCCTTCAAGACCGCCATTGTCCTGAAATTCGACCGCGCCTGGCCCTTCGTGACTTTCGCGCTGGTCCTTCTGGGCATCGGGCTGTTCATCGAGCGCTTCTATTGCCGCTACCTGTGCCCCTTGGGCGCGGCGCTGGCGATCCCGGCACGGATCCGCATGTTCGACTGGCTGAAACGCTATCCCGAATGCGGCACCCCCTGCCAGACCTGCGCGAACGAATGCTTCGTGCAGGCCATCCACCCGACGGGCGAGATCAACCCCAATGAATGCCTGAACTGCATGAATTGTCAGGTGCTCTACCAGTCGGAAACGAAATGCCCGGTCGTGATCCGCAAGCTCAAGCGGCGCGAGGCCGTCAAGGCCCCTGCCCCGCCCAAGGCGGTCGATCCTGCCCGTGCGAACCATCCCAACCTGAAAAAGGAGACGTCCCATGTCTGACAAGACAAACAAACCCGGCATCAGCCGGCGCGGATTGCTGGGGGCAACCGCAGGCGGCGCGGCGCTGATGGGCGCAGGCATCGGCGGTGGTGCGGCCCGTCTGGGCCTGATGGGCGGCGCGGCGGCCCTGGGCACCGCAGCGGCCACCTCGGGCGCAAAGGCCGCAGACTATCATGTCGGCCCCGGCCAACTGGATGAGTATTACGGCTTCTGGTCCTCGGGCCAGACCGGCGAGATGCGCATCCTCGGCATCCCGTCGATGCGCGAACTGATGCGCGTGCCGGTGTTCAACCGCTGCTCGGCCACCGGCTGGGGGCAGACCAATGAATCGATCCGCATCCATCAGGAGAAGATGCTGCCCCAGACCCGGGCGTTTCTGGAGGCCAATGGCAAGCAGATCCATGACAATGGCGATCTGCACCATGTCCATATGTCCTTCACCGACGGGACATATGACGGGCGCTTCCTGTTCATGAATGACAAGGCGAATACGCGCGTGGCGCGCATCCGCACCGACATCATGAAATGCGACAAGATCACCGAAATCCCCAATGCCAAGGCGATCCACGGCCTGCGCCCACAGAAATACCCGCGCACCGGCTATGTCTTTGCCAATGGCGAGGATGAAGGCCCGATGATCAATGACGGCACCATCCTGGATGATCCCTCGCAGTATGTGAACTTCTTCACAGCACTCGACGGCGACACCATGGAAGTCGCCTGGCAGGTGATGGTCTCGGGCAACCTCGACAACACTGATGCCGATTACGAGGGGAAATGGGCCTTCTCGACCTCCTACAACTCGGAAATGGGGATGAACCTGGCCGAGATGACGGCCTCCGAGATGGACCATGTGGTGGTCTTCAACATCGCCGCGATCGAGCGCGCGATTGCCGAGGGCGATTATATCGAGTTGCAGGGCGTCAAGGTCGTGGACGGGCGCAAGGGCAAGAACAAGGACTATACCCGCTACATCCCGATTCCGAACAACCCGCATGGCTGCAACATGGCGCCGGACAGGAAGCACCTGTGCATCGGCGGCAAGCTCTCGCCCACGGTCAGCGTGATCGATGTGACCAAGCTGGACCTGATCTTTGCCGATGACAGCCTTGATCCGCGCGAAACCGTGCTGGTGGCCGAACCCGAACTGGGCCTTGGTCCCCTTCACACGGCCTTTGACGGACAGGGCAATGCGTTCACCACGCTGTTCCTGGACAGCCAGATCGTGAAATGGAACATCGACGCCGCCATCCGCGCCTATAATGGCGAGGACGTGGACCCGATCATCTCGAAAACCGATGTCCATTACCAGCCCGGCCACAACTCGACCTCGATGGGCGAGACGCTGGAGGCCGATGGCAAGTGGTTCGTGTCGATGAACAAGTTCTCGAAGGACCGCTTCCTCAATGTCGGCCCGCTGAAGGCCGAGAACGAGCAGCTGTTCGTGATCGAGGGGGACAATCTGCGACTGGTCCATGACGGGCCGACCTTTGCCGAGCCGCACGATTCGATCATCGTGCGCTCTGATATCGTCAACCCGCTCCATGTCTATGACCGCAATGATCCCACATGGGCCGAAACGCGCCGCATCGCCGAGGCGGATGGCGTCGATATCGACGACTGGATGGAAGAGGTCGTGCGCGATGGCAACAAGGTGCGCGTCTACATGTCATCCATGGCGCCCAACTTCTCGATGGAAAGCTTTACCGTGAAGGAGGGCGACGAGGTGACGGTGATCATCACCAATCTCGACGATATCGAGGATCTGGCGCATGGCTTCACCATGGGTGACCATGGCGTTGCCTTTGAACTCAGCCCGAACCAGACGGCATCGGCCACTTTCGTGGCGGCGAAACCGGGGGTCTACTGGTATTACTGCCAGTGGTTCTGCCACGCGCTGCATATGGAAATGCGCGGGCGCATGTTCGTCGAACCGAAAGGCACCTGACATGCGCGGCCTGCGTTTCCTTTTCGCGGCGCTGCTTGGTGCCCTTGTCCCGGCGCTCGCCGGGGCGGGGGAGCGCATTGTGCCTGCCGAACCGGGAGCGCTGGCCGCAGCCATTGCCGGGGCCAGCCCCGGCGATGTGCTCATCCTTGCACCGGGCCAGCATGATGGCCCGGTGACACTTGACCGCCCCATCACGCTGGACGGGCGCAATGAGGCCACCATCGACGGGCAGGGCGTGGCGGATGTGATCCGCGTAACCGGCGCAGATGTGGTGGTGCGCGGGCTGACGCTGATCGGGTCCGGCAATGCGCATCCGGTCGTTGATGCGGCCGTCAAGCTGGACCGCAGCGCCGAGCGCGCGCTGATCGAAGACAATGTGATGATCGAAAACCTGGTCGGCGTGCATGTGTTCGGCGCCACGGAGTCCATCGTGCGTGGCAACACCATCATCGGGCGGCAGGATCACCGCATGAATGACCGTGGAAATGGCATCTATGTCTGGAATGCCCCGGGCACGCTGGTCGAGGGCAATGACATCCGCTTTGGCCGCGACGGGATTTTCGCGAACGCCTCGCGCGACAATATCTTCCGCGACAACCTGCTGCGCGATCTGCGCTTTGCCGTGCATTTCATGTACACCAACATGAGCGAGGTGTCGGGAAATGTCTCGATCGGCAATCACCTTGGCTTTGCGATCATGTTCTCGAACCGGACGCAGGTGACGGACAACATGTCCCTGCGCGACCGCAGCCACGGGCTGATGCTGAATTTCGCCAACAACGCCGATGTCAGCGGCAACCTGATCCGTGGCGGCAGCCACGAGAAATGCACCTTCATCTATAACGCGCATCGCAACGTGATCGTCGGCAACCGCTTCGAAGGCTGCGATATCGGCATCCATTTCACCGCCGGGTCCGAACGCAACGCGCTGACCGGCAATGCCTTTGTCGGTAACCGCACGCAGGTCAAATATGTCGGCACACGCGATATCGAATGGAGCCATGACGGGCGCGGCAATTACTGGTCGGACCATGCCAGCTTCGATCTGGATGGCGACGGGATCGCCGATGCGAAATTCCGCCCGAATGACATGATGGACCATATCCTGTGGTCCCAACCCGCCGCGGGCCTGCTGCTGGGCTCGCCTGCCGTGCAACTGATCCGCTTTGCGCAAGCGCAATTCCCCGCCACGCTGCCCGGCGGCGTGCTGGACAGTTTCCCGCTGATGCGCGCGCCCGAAATCAGCGTCCCCGATGCCATTGCCCGGCTGGAGGCCGAAGCCCGCCCCGCCTGGCAATATGGAAGGTTTGATGATGCCGAACTTGACCCTCTCACATCTCACTAAGCGTTTCGGCGCCACCCGCGCGCTGCATGATGTCAGCTTCACGGTTGCCCCCGGCGAGCGGATCGCGCTTCTGGGCCATAACGGCGCGGGCAAGTCCACGCTGATGAAGATCGTGCTGGGCCTGATCCCCTATGACAGTGGCCGCGTCGAGGTGCTGGGTGCGGCCCCCGGCGACCGCGCAGCGCGCCGGCAGGTGGCCTATCTGCCCGAAAACGTGGCCTTTCACCCCGCCCTGACCGGGCTGGAGCAGATCCGCACCTATCTGCGGCTGCGCGGCGAACCGGTGCGCGATGCCATGGGCCTGCTGGAACGTGTGGGGCTGGCCGAAGCCGCCAAGCGCCGCATCGGCACTTACTCCAAGGGAATGCGCCAGCGCGTGGGGCTGGCGCAGGCGCTGATCGGGCGCCCGCGCCTGCTGGTGCTGGATGAACCCACATCGGGGCTGGACCCGGTCTCGCGGCGCGAATTCTACACCACGCTGGACGGGCTGGCCGCCGAAGGCGCGTCAATCCTGCTGTCCAGCCATGCCCTGACCGAGGTCGAGGCGCGCACCGACCGGATCGTGATCCTGTCCAGGGGCGCGATGGTGGCCAATGCCGCACTGGCCGAGCTGCGCCGTCAGGCCGCCCTGCCGATCCTGATGCAGGTGCGCACCACCGAGGCCGCAGCCGATCAGGTGGCCGCGCGCCTGGGCGGGGCGCGTTTCAATGGGGCCACGGTCACCCTGTCCTGCGCGCCCGATCAGAAGCTGGCGCGGTTGGGGCAGGTCACGGCGCTGGGCAGCTTGGTCGAGGATGTCGAGGTGATCCCGCCCAGCCTTGAGGATCTTTACAGCCATTTCAGCAAGCAGGTGCAGCCATGAACGCCATTCTTGCCATTTCTGCCGCCGAATTCCGCATCGCATTCCGCAACCGCTGGGTGGCGATTGCCATTGCCATGATGGCGGTCTTTTCACTGGTGCTGGCAGGCGCGGGCAGTGCGCCTACGGGCACGCTGGGGGCTGACCGGCTGTCGGTGACGGTGGCCAGCCTGACCAGCCTGGCCGTCTATCTGGTGCCGCTGGTGGCGCTGTTGATGAGCTTTGACGCCATCGCGGGCGAGGTCGAGCGCGGCACCCTGCCCCTGATGCTGACCTATCCGCTGGGGCGGTTTGAAATCCTGCTGGGCAAGTTCATCGCGCATCTGCTGATCCTGTCGCTGGCGGTGGCCATCGGCTACGGGCTGGCCGCTGGTGCCGCCATCTGGACCGACCCGCGCGCGAGTGCCGGCTTTCCGGCCATGTTCCGGCTGTTCTGGACCTCGCTTCTGCTGGGGGCAGCCTTTGTCGCCATCGGCTATGCGATCTCGGCCCTTGCGCGGCGCCCCGGTGCGGCGGCGGGACTGGCGATTGCGCTCTGGCTGGTGATGATCGTGCTTTATGATCTGGGGCTGCTGGCGGCTGTTGTGGCCGATGATGGCGGGCGTTTCACCACCGACATCTTCCCCTGGCTGCTGGTGGGCAACCCCGCCGATGCCTTCCGCCTGTATAATCTGGCGGCTTCCGAGGCGACCGCCGCCGCCGCCGGGATCGGCGCCGCCGCCCATACGATCGCGCCTGTGCATGCGCTGGCCTCGATCCTGCTCTGGCCGCTTCTGGGGCTGGGGCTGGCCGTGCTGGCCTTCAGAAAGGTAACCCCATGAAACCTGCGATCCTGCTTTCCTGCGCCATCCTTGCCCTTGCCGCCTGCCAGGAGGACAGCACCGCCGCGCTGCCAGAGCCCGTGACCATGACCAAAGACGCCGTGGGCCATTTCTGCCAGATGGAGATGCTTGAACACCCCGGCCCCAAGGCGCAGGTGTTTCTGGATGGCCTGCCGTATCCGCTGTTCTTCAGCCAGGTGCGCGATGCCATCGCCTATGACCGCATGCCCGAACAGAGCCACATGATCGCTGTCATATATGTCTCGGACATGGGCTGGTCAGGGGCAACTTGGGAAGACCCCGGCGCGGATAACTGGATACGCGCCAGCGCTGCCTATTACGTTGCGGGGTCGGACAGGGTGGGGGGCATGGAAACCCCCGAACTGGTGCCTTTTGCCACGTCTGAGGCTGCGCGGGACTTCATCACCCGCCATGGCGGCGAGATGCGGCGCCTTGACGCCATCAGCGATGACATGGTGCTCGCCCCGGTCGAATTTGAGTCCGATATCGGCATGGATGATGATGGCGATTTCGAAGACCGCCTGCGCGCCCTGGCGACCGGGCAGGAGGGATGAGCATGACCCTGTCACGCCGTAGGTTTCTGACGATTTCAGCGGTTGCCTCTGCCCTGCCGATGACGGCGCTTGCGCAATCCGTGCATCACTGGCGCGGGGTGGCGTTGGGGGCCGATGCCTCGATCACGCTGGCGCATCCGGATGCCCCAAGGCTTGTGGAAATGGCGCGCGCTGAGATCACCCGGCTGGAAGATATCTTCAGCCTGCACACGCCCGGTTCGGCGCTGAACCGGCTGAATGCCACAGGCCGATTGACCGCCCCGCCGCCCGAGCTTCTGGAATGCCTGAGCCAATGCGCGCGGTTGCACCGTGCGACCGGCGGCCTGTTCGACCCGACCATCCAGCCGCTCTGGGTGCACTATGCTCAGCATTTCGCAGGCACTGCAAAGGCAGGCCTGCCCGATGACAAGGCATTGAAGGCTGCCCTGACCCATGTCGGATTCGCCCGTATCCGCCTTGACCCGGCCGCGTTACGGCTGCAGCCGGGGATTGCGCTCAGCCTCAACGGCATTGCGCAGGGCTATATCGCGGACAAGGTGGCCGCTCTCCTGCGCGCACAGGGGCTGACGGATGTGCTGGTGAATACAGGCGAATTCGCCGCCATTGGCCAGGCGCCAGATGGCCAGCCGTGGCAGATCGGTTTGCGGGCCGGGGGGGAGGTTCTGCCAGAGCGGGCGCCTTTGCGCGATGCGGCGCTGGCCAGTTCCGCCGCGCAAGGGATCAGCTTTGACGGGCATGGCCGCGTCGGCCATATCCTGCACCCGAAGACCGGCCTGCCCGCGCCCGCGCGCTGGAAGCTGGTCACGGTGACGGCCCCGCAGGCCTGGCTTGCCGATGGGTTGAGCACGGCGTTCTGCCTGATGAGCCGCGACCGGATCGCACAGACCCTTCAGGCGTTTCCGCGGGCAAGGATCGAACGCCTTGTCGGGTAGGTCCTGATCGCGCGGCACCCGCAGTGCCACCGTCAGCATGACCAGAAGCGCCCGTCACAGGCGCAGGCCGCTCACCGCCGCATCCGCGCCAGCAGCGCGGCCGAGATATAGCCATCCGGAACCAGCCCGTTGGCCGCCTGCCAGCCGCGCACCGCCGCATGGGTCGCCGGGCCAAGCCGTCCGTCCACCCCGGCGGTATCGAACCCGGCGGCGTTCAGCAGACGCTGCAACTCCATCCGCTCCGAAAGGTTCAGCGCCCGGTCCCCGCGCGGCCAGCCCGCCACAAACGGCCCCGCCCCGCGCAACCGGTCCGACAGATGCCCAAGCGCGATCACATAGGCGTCCGAAACATTGTAGGTCTTGAGCACGTGATAATTGCCGAAGGCCAGCAGCGCCGGGCCGCCGCGCCCGGCGGGCAGCATCAGTTCCGCCTGCCCCGCCGATGGCAGCGCGCCGCTCCCCGCCGCGCGCACGCCCAGCCCGCGCCAGCCGTCCATGCCGCGCCGCGTCCCCACGGCGGCAAAGTCGAACCCTTCGGGCAGACGCACCTCCACCGCCCAGGGCTGGCCCCGGGTCCAGCCGTTTGCCGCAAGGTAACTGGCCGCCGAGCCCAGCGCATCCGACGGGTCCGCCCCCCAGACATCGCGCCGCCCGTTGCCGGTGAAATCCACCGCATGGGCCAGATAGCTTGATGGCATGAACTGCGTGTGACCCATGGCCCCGGCCCAGGAACCGACCATGCGCGCTGGCGTCACCTCGCCCGCCTGCACGATCTTCAGCGCGGCGATCAGTTCCGCCTCGAAGAACGCGGCGCGCCGCCCGTCGCGGGCCAGCGTCGCCAGCGTGCTCAGCGTGGGTGTGGTGCCGCGCACCGCGCCATAGCTGGTTTCCAGCCCCCAGACCGCCACCACCACCTCGGGCGGCACGCCGAAGCGCGCCTCGATCCGCCGCAACAGATCCGCATGCCGCGCCATCAGGCGCCGCCCCTCGGCAATCCGGCCCGGGGTCACGGCGTTGTCCAGATACTCCCACACCCGGGTTGCGAATTCCGCCTGTGCCCGGTCCAGCCGCACCGTGCCGGGCAGATGCGTCACCCCGGCCATCGCCGTCTCGAAGGTCCGCGCCGACACGCCTTCGGCCAGCGCCCGGCCCCGGAAACCCGCAAGCCAGGCCTCGAAACTCGCCTCACGCGGCGCCGCCGCCGCAGCTTCGGGGCGCGGCTCGGGACGGGGGGAGCGCTCCACATTCGCGCCCACACAGCCGGGCGCCAGCATCAGAACCATCAACACAGCCCGCCACATCACCCGCCCCTTCAGATCAGCCTGCTTCCCGCCCGATCGTGCCCGATCCCGCCTCATCTTGCCAGAAATACTCCGGGGGAGTCCCGCGCTCGCGCGGGACGGGGGGAGCCCCCCCCGCCCCCCCCCCCGCCCCCGCACCACCCCCCGGCCCACCCCCCCCCCCCAACCCCC
>JAFIEE010000054.1 GCA_020832705.1 Paracoccaceae bacterium | reverse complement strand
CCCGCTCAGCGCCCCGCCCGCCCGCCCATGGCACTTCGCGGGCGCTGCCCGGCGCGGGGCGCGCCGGGCGGGCCCCTCAGTCATCCAGCGCCTGAAGCGTGGCGCTGTAGCGCAGGATCTTGTCGCGGTAGCCCTGTGCCGAACGTTCCAGCCGTTGCAGCGCCTGTGCGTCCAGCGTCCGGATCACGCGGCCCGGACTGCCCATGACAAGCGCATGATCGGGGATTTCCTTGCCCTCGGTCACCAGCGCGCCGGCGCCGATCAGGCAGCCCTTGCCGATCCGGGCGCCGTTCAGCACCATCGCCCCCATACCCACAAGCGAGCCATCCCCCACGGTGCAGCCGTGCAGGATCGCCCGGTGCCCGATGGTGCAGTTGCGCCCGACCCGCAGCGGAAAGCCCGGATCGGTGTGCAGCACGCAGAGATCCTGGATATTGGTGCCTTCGCCGATATGGATCGGTTCGTTGTCGCCGCGCAGCACCGCGCCGAACCAGATCGACACCCAGGGGTCCAGCACCACCTGTCCGATGACATTGGCATCGGGGGCAATGAAGCGCTGCCCCTCGGGGGGCAGCACCGGCGCGTGGTTCTCGTACTCGAAAAGCATCCGCGCCCTGCCTCAGCCGTCCAGCGCCGCGATGGCGCGCGCCAGCACCGGCACGCTCTGCGGGTTCAGCCCGGCGATGTTGATGCGCGAATCGCCCACCATGTAGATGCCGTGCTGCTCGCGCAGGCGTGCCACCTGCTCCGGCGACAGCCCGAGGCGCGAGAACATGCCACGGTGCCGGGCGATGAAATCGAACCGGTCGGAATTTGTCAGACGACGCAACTCGTCCGCAAGTTGCGTGCGCAGCCCCAGCATGGAGTTGCGCACATCCTCCAGTTCCGCCGCCCAGTCGGCGCGCAGGTCGTCGCTGTCCAGCACCGTGCTGACCAGCCGCGCGCCATGGTCCGGCGGAAAGGAATAGTTCACGCGGTTGAGCGTGTTCAGGTTGCCCTGCACCACCTCGCGGTCGGTGCCCTTGTCCGACAGCACCATCAGCACACCCGCCCGTTCGCGGTAGACGCCGAAATTCTTGGAGCACGACGCGGCGATCAGCACCTCGGGCAGTTGCTTCGCCAGCAGGCGGGTGCCGAAGGCATCGGCCTCCAGCCCGTCACCGAACCCCTGATAGGCGATGTCGATCCAGGCCAGCGCCCCCTTCCCGGCCAGCAGGTCGGCCACCGCCTGCCACTGATCGGCGGTCAGGTTGGCGCCCGTGGGGTTGTGGCAGCAGCCATGCAGCAGCACCACATCGCCGCGCCGCACCGCCGCCAGATCGGCCATCATCGCGTCGAAATCCACCGCCCCCGTGGCGGCATCGAAATAGCGGTAAGACGCCTGCGGAACGTTGAGGTATGTCAGGATCGCCGGGTGGTTCGGCCAGGTGGGATCGGACAGCCAGACCCGGGCATCGGGCGCGGTGTTGCGGATCAGTTCGGCGGCGATGCGGATCGCGCCGGTGCCGCCCGGCGTGGCCACCGACGCGGTGCGGGCGGGGTCATGGGCATCCCCCAGCACCAGGCGGGCCATGGCGCTGTTGAAGGCGCCATCCCCGGCCAGGCCGACATAGGCCTTGGTGGTCTCGGCCTCCCACACGCGGGTGGCGGCGGTGCGCACGGCGCGCATGACCGGCGTGCGCCCCTCGGGGTCCTTGTAGACACCCACGCCCAGATCGATCTTGTCCTCGCGCGGGTCGGCGCGGAACTGCGCCATCAGTGCAATGATCTTGTCCGGGGCGGGCGGGGTCAGGGTTTCGAACATGCCTTTTCCTGTCAGATTTCGGAGTTCCCGCAACACTACGCCCAAGCTGCGGCAGTGACAATGCGCAGCCCCGTCGCGCAGCCGTGGTTTGGACAGCGCAGTCCATCCGTGTATCGTGCGATCACACAACCGGAGAGATACCGATGCGACTGGTTTTCTGCACCGTGCTTTCGCTGCTGACCGCCCCGGCGTCGGCGGACCCGCTGCCGCAGCTTTTCGACGTGACCGGCGTGGCGGCCGACGATGTGCTCAACGTCCGCACCGAGCCTACCGCGCAGGCCCCCGCCATCGGCGGGCTGGCGCCGGACCTGCGCGGAGTGGAGGTGACGGCGCTGGACGCGCGCGGCACCTGGGGCCGGATCAACTGGTCCGAAGGCACCGGCTGGGTCTTCATGCGCTACATGGCGGCGCGCGGGGTGCATATCGACAATTACAACCTGCCCGTTGGGCTGCGTTGCTTCGGAACCGAGCCGTTCTGGTCACTGACCCACGACGACGGTGTGCTGCTGTACGAATCGATGGGCGCGGATCAGGAGCGCTTTGCGCTGGAGATCGCGCAGGACACCATGGGGCACGATGACCTGCGCCGGATGATCCGGGCCGAGGGTGGCGCCGTGGCCTATGTCCACCCGCAGGAGTGTTCCGACGGGATGAGCGACCGGCTTTACGGGCTGGCGGTGGCCTGGATGCCGGGACCTGCGGCGCCCCTGCTGAGCGGGTGCTGTTCGCTGGGAACGCAGGTTCCTTGAACTTGCACGCCAGGCGTTGATTTCCAGCGCCCTGCGCCGCACTCTGCGGCCATGACGCAGACCCCTAGTTTCAACGGCCTGACCCGCTGCCCCCTGCCCCATGACCGTGCCGCAGGAGACGAGGCACGGGCGCTCTTCCCGGAACTGTCCGCCGAGTTGGGCGACCTGGTCGCCGGGACCGCCGGGTGCAGCCCCTATCTTAAAACGCTGATGACGCGCGAGGCTGCCTGGCTCCCGCGCGCGCTGGACGCCGGGCCGGACGTCGCCGTGGCCGGTGAACTCGCCGCACTGGCCGAATCGTCCGATGAGCCGCTCGCCCCGCGGCTGCGGCAGGCCAAGCGTCGGGTCGCGCTGATCGCCGCGCTGGCCGATCTGGGTGGCATCTGGTCGCTCGAGGCGCTCACCGGAGCCCTGAGCGATCTGGCCGATGCCGTCACGCAGGCCGCGCTGACCGACGCGCTGGCCCATGAGATCCGGCGCGGCAAGCTGCCCGGCGCCGCCCCTGAAGACGCCGCCACCGGCGCCGGCATGGTGGTGCTGGCCATGGGCAAGATGGGCGCGCGCGAGCTCAACTATTCCTCGGATATCGACCTGATCTGCCTGTTCGACGAAACTCGCTTCAGTGACGCCGATTACCACGACGCCCGCGCCGCCTTCATCCGCGCCACCCGCAAGATGTGCGCGCTGCTCTCGGACCATACAGGCGATGGCTATGTATTCCGCACCGACCTGCGGCTGCGCCCCGATCCATCGGTGACGCCCGTCTGCCTGTCGATGGAAGCCGCCGAACGCTATTACGAGTCGCTGGGCCGGACCTGGGAGCGCGCGGCCTATATCAAGGCGCGCCCCTGCGCGGGTGATCTGGACGCCGGGCAGCGGTTTCTGGACACGCTCATCCCCTTCGTCTGGCGCCGTCATCTGGATTTCGCCGCCATCCAGGACGCCCACGACATGCGCCTGCGCATCCGCGAGCACAAGGGGCTGGGCGGGGCGCTTACGCTGGAGGGTCACAACGTCAAGCTGGGCCGGGGCGGCATCCGCGAGATCGAATTCTTCACCCAGACCCGCCAGATCATCGCCGGGGGGCGTGACCCGGAGTTGCGCAGCCCGCGCACTGTCGAGGCGCTGGCCGCGCTGGCCGCGAAAGGCTGGGTGCCGCAGGATGTGGCCCACGAACTGACCGAGAACTACCGCCACCACCGCGAGGTCGAACACCGGCTGCAGATGGTCCAGGATGCGCAGACCCAGATCATGCCGACCGCGCCCGAAGGCTTCGACCGTCTGGCCCGCTTCATGGGCGCGGCCGATACCGCCGCCTGGCGCGCCGGCGTCAAGACCCGCTTCGCGCGCGTCCATGAACTGACCGAAGGTTTCTTTGCCCCCGGCACCGACACCGCCCCCGCGCCGGAGCTTTCGGACAGCGCGCGCAGGATCGTGTCCGGCTGGCCCGCCTATGCAGCGCTGCGCTCCGCCCGCGCACAACAGATCTTCGAGCGCCTGCGCCCCGAATTGCTGCGTCGCCTGCACAAGGCCGCCAACCCCGACGAGGCGCTGATCCAGTTCGACCGCTTCCTGGGCGGCCTGCCAGCCGGGGTGCAGCTTTTCGCGCTCTTCGAGGCGAATCCCACGCTGATCGACCTGATCGTGGACATCTGCGCCACCGCACCCCGGCTGGCGGCCTATCTGTCGCGCAACGCGGGCGTGCTGGACGCGGTGATCGGCGGCGATTTCTTCGCCCCCTGGCCCGGCACGGCGGCGCTGTCGCGGGCGCTGGCGGACCGGCTGGCGGGGATCGATGACTATGAGCGCAAGCTCGATGCGGCGCGGGTCTGGGCGCGCGAATGGCACTTCCGCATCGGCGTGCATCACCTGCGCGGGCTGATCGATGCCTTCGAGGCCGGCGGCCAGTATGCGCACCTGGCCGAGGCCACGCTGAACGCGCTCTGGCCCGAGGTTGTGGCCGAATTCGCCCGCAAGCACGGCGCCCCGCCCGGACGCGGGGCGGTGGTCTTCGGCATGGGGTCGCTGGGCGCGGCACGGCTGAACGCGGCCTCGGACCTTGATCTGATCGTGATCTATGACCCCGCGGGGGTGGAGCACTCGGACGGCCGCCGCCCGCTGGCCGCGCGGCCCTATTACGCGCGGCTGACGCAGGCCTTCGTCACGGCGCTGTCCGCCCCCATGGCCGAGGGGCGCCTTTACGAGGTGGACATGCGTCTGCGTCCCTCGGGGCGGCAGGGGCCCGTGGCAACCGCGCTCGAATCGTTCCGCAACTACCAGCGCAACGAGGCCTGGACCTGGGAGCATCTGGCCCTGACCCGGGCGCGCAGGGTGGCGGGCTGCACCGACCTGGGCGCCGAGGTCGAGGAATTCCGCCGCGCGCTTCTGCCCGAAAAGGGGCGCGGCGCCACCGTGCGCGCCGATGTGGCCGAAATGCGCGCCCGGCTGGCCGAAGCCAAGCCCGGCGATGGCCGCTGGAACGCCAAGGACGGGCCGGGGCGCATCCAGGACATCGAACTGGCCGCCCAGACCTGCGCGCTGCTGGCGGGAAGCCACGCGCACCGGACCGAGGCGCAGTTGCGCGCCGGGCGCAGCGCGGGCGTGCTGGACGGGGCCGCCGAGGCCGCGCTGCTGGACGCCTATCGCCTGTGCTGGCGGCTGCAATGCGCCGGGCGCCTGCTGGCCGATGACCTGGGCCGGATGGAGGCGCTGGGCGAAGGCGGGCGGGCGCTGATCCTGCGGGAAACCGGGTGCGACACGCTGGAGGCGCTGGCCGAGGCACTGGCCGCGCGCTGCGCGGCGGCAGCGGCAGCGGTGACGGAACTTCTGGACAGCGGCGACTGACTGCGCCAATGCTGGCGCGCGTGGCAGACAGGCCACGCCGCCAGGGACCGGGTATCGCGCATGGAGCTTCAGACCGCCGACCCCAAGGGGCTGATCCGCGAAAGCTATCGCATCGACGGGATCACGGACGCCGAATGCCGGTCGATCCTGATCGACTGGGCGCTCAGCCTGCCCGCGGGCGCGGACCCCGATTCGGCGCTGACGCGCCTGCTGGCCGAGTATGGCGCAACCGCCCCGGACCATCCGATGACCGCGCTGCTGCGCGCCGGTCTTGCCCCGCGCGCGGTCGGCGGCGCGCGGCGCGGCGGGCGCAATGCGCGGATTGCCGGGCGCGGGGCGTGAGCGCCACCACCCCGGGGCGTGCCCGAAAAGCGCCTGCGGGGCGTGCCCGCTCCCCCGCCCCCGCACGCCCCGAGGGCGCCGCGCGCGCTGTGGGTCAGTCCTTGCCGCGCCCCGGACGGCGCAGCCGATAGACCCCTTCCGGCAGGTTCAGCGCCGCGCCAAGATCGCGCAATTGCGCCACGGACAGCGTGATCCGCTGTTCGCGGTCCTCGCGCGGGTCGTACTGGGTCACCGTCACGCAGTCCTCGAAGGCGTTGACCACAACGTCCTCCTGCAGGGGAACGCCCTTGTCGGTGCCTTCGTCCACAAGGGTGATGACGGTGGCGTCGAAATCGTGCTCGATGGTGAACATGGTGCTTTTCCTCCGTCCCGGATCAGGAAACCGGCGCCTGCGGGGCGTGCTGGGGCGGGTGGGTGGGGCACGGCCCGCAGGCGCTTTCCCGCCTGTCGGCCGGCGCCCGCCTCACGCCTCGGCGCGCTGCCCCGAGAACCGCGCCGCCCATTCGGCGCGCTGCTCGTCACCGATCTTGGCGAACAGCACGTCGGGCACCATGAACCCCTGCCCCGGGGGCAGCACCTCGAGCGCGCCCGCCAGATCATCGGGCCAGGACCAGTCCCCGGACCCCAGCGCCGCCATGATCCGCGCCGCCGCGTCCGGGATGAACGGCTGCGAGATCACCGCGTAGACCCGGATCAGGTTCAGCGCCAGCCGGATCTGCATGGCCGCCTGCGCCGGATCGTTCTTGAACGCGGCCCAGGGCGCGGCCTCCTGCAGATACTCGTTGCCCAGCACCCAGAGCGCGCGCAATTCCGCCGCCGACTTGCGCACCTCCATCGCCTCCATGTGCCGCTCGTAGGCGCGCAGCCGCCCCTCCAGCGCCGCCCGCAGCGCCGCCTCGCGCGCGCCGGGCGCGCCCCCCTCGGGCACCGTTTCGCCGAACTTCGACCGACAGAACTTGGTCACGCGGCTGACCAGATTGCCCAGCACATCGGCCAGATCCTTGTTCACCCCGGCCTGGAAATTCTCCCAGGTGAATTCCGAATCGCTGCTTTCGGGCGCGTGGCTCAGCAGCCACCAGCGCCAGTAGTCGCCCGGCAGGATTTCCAGCGCCTGGTCCATGAACACGCCCCGCCCCTGCGAGGTGCTGAACTGCCCGCCGTCATAGTTCAGGTAGTTGAAGGACTTGATGTAATCCACCAGCTTCCACGGCTCCGTCCCGTCGAAATTGGCGCCAATCAGGGTGGCCGGGAAGCTCAGCGTGTGGAAGGGCACGTTGTCCTTGCCCATGAACTGGACGTAACGGACATCGTCGGCGCCCGCATCCGTCCGCCACCAGCGCCGCCAGGCGGCATCACTCAGCCCCTGCGCTTCGGCCCATTCGGCGGTGGCGGCGATGTATTCGATGGGCGCATCGAACCAGACGTAGAAGACCTTGTCCTCCATGCCCTCCCAGGGCGCGCCGTCGAACTGGACCGGGATGCCCCAGTCCAGATCACGGGTGATGCCGCGGTCCTGCAACCCGTCACCATCATGCAGCCATTTCTTCGCGATCGAGGTGGTCAGCACCGGCCAGCCCTGCTGGCTGTCGATCCACGCATCCAGCCGCGCGCGCAGTGCCGACTGGCGCAGGAACAGATGCCGCGTCGCGCGCACTTCCAGATCGGTCGCGCCCGAAATCGCCGAGCGCGGGTTGATCAGGTCGGTGGGGTCAAGCTGCTTGGTGCAGTTCTCGCACTGATCCCCGCGCGCATTCTCGTAGCCGCAGGCCGGGCAGGTGCCGGTGATGTAGCGGTCGGGCAGGAACCGTCCGTCGGCGGGCGAATAAACCTGGCTTTCGCTGACCTGCTCGATCAGCCCGGCCTTGGCCAGCCGCGCCGCAAGATGCTGCGTGAGGTCGCGGTTCTGCGGGCTGGAGGAACGCCCGAAATGATCGAAGCTCAGCCCGAAGCCGCGCGCCAGCTCCGCCTGCACCGCGTGCATCCGCGCGCAATAGGCCGACACCTCTTCGCCCGCCTTGGCGGCGGCCAGCTCGGCAGGGGTGCCGTGCTCGTCCGTGGCGCAGATGAACATGACCTCGTGGCCGCGCGCGCGCATGTATCGGGCATAGAGGTCGGCGGGCAATTGACTGCCGACCAGATTGCCCAGATGCTTGATCCCGTTGATATAGGGAAGCGCCGAGGTGATGAGAATGCGCGCCATGTCTGCCGTTCCCGCTGCTGTCCGGCCTTCCCTCTAGCGCATGGCCGGGCGCTTCGCCAGACCCGCGCGCCCCTCTGGTCAATCCCCGCGCCACGCTCTAGGGTCGCCGCGTTCGGCGGGATGCGCCGCGAGGGAGGAAGAGATGCGCGACTTCGACACACCGGGCCGATCGGCCGTCTTTGCCACGAACGGGGTCTGCGCGACCTCGCACCCGCTGGCCGCCGGCGCGGCGGTGGACATTCTCAAGGCCGGCGGCAATGCCGTCGATGCGGCCCTGGCCGCGGCTGCCGTGCTGGGGGTGGCCGAACCACACATGTGCGCGCTGGGCGGCGACTGTTTCGTGCTCATCAAGCCCGCCGGGTCCGAAACCGTGCGCGCGCTGAACGGCTCGGGCCGCGCCGCAGCCGGGGCCTCGGCGGGCGCACTGCGCGCGGCGGGGCACACGGCGGTGCCCCTGAACGATCCCGCCGCCGTGACCATCCCGGGCGCGGTCGATGCCTTCTGCGCTCTCGCCGCCGATCACGGGACCATGGCGCTGGACCAGGTTTTCGCCGCCGCCATCCGCTATGCCGACGAAGGCATCCCCGTCGCCCCGCGCGTGGCCCGCGACTGGGCGCTGCAATCCGACCACCTGCAGGGGCGCGCGCGCGATCTGCACCTGCCCGGCGGCAAGGCACCGAAACCCGGCCATGTCTTTCGCGCGCCGGGGCAGGCCGAGGTGCTGCGCCGGATCGCACGCGACGGACGCGCGGCCTTCTACGAGGGCGAGGTCGCGGCTGACGTGATCGACACGCTGCAGGGCCTGGGCGGCTGGCATACGCTCGACGACATGGCGGCCACAAGCTGCACCTGGGGCGACCCCATCGCCAGCGACTATCAGGGGTTCGAACTGCTGGAACACGCGCCCAACGGTCAGGGCGCGACCGCGATGCTGATCCTCAACATCCTCAAGCACTTCGACCTTGCGGCCATGGACCCGTTCGGCCCCGAGCGCACGCATCTCGAAGCCGAGGCGACGAAGCTCGGCTATGACGCGCGCGACCGCATCCTCGCCGATCCGGACCATTGCACGCGGCTGGAGCACATGCTCGCCCCCGAAACCGCCGCCGCCCTGGCCGCGCTGATCGATCCGGCCCGCGCCATGGCCGACCCGGCGCCGCTCTCCGAAGCGGTGCACCGCGAGACCGTGTATCTGACCGTGGTGGATCGCGACCGCATGGCGGTTTCGTTCATCTATTCGATCTTCCACCCCTTCGGCTCGGGCATCGCGTCCGAGAAATTCGGCATCATGCTGCAGAACCGCGGGGCCGGGTTCACGCTTGCCGATGGTCATCCGAACGAGATGGCGCCCGGCAAGCGCCCGATGCATACGATCATCCCGGCCATGCTGCGCCATGAAGGGCGGCTGGTCATGCCCTTCGGCGTCATGGGCGGGCCCTATCAGGCCTGCGGGCATGCGCGGTTCGTCACCAACCTGCTGGATTTCGGCATGCACCCGCAGGCTGCGATCGACGCGCCGCGCGCCTTCCCCGAGGACGGGGTGCTCAATATCGAATCGCCCTACCCCGAGCGCACGCTGGCCGGACTGGCCGAACGCGGCCACAAGGTCCAGCGCGCGCCCGATCCCATCGGCGGGGCGCAGGCGATCTGGATGCATGACAGCGGCGTGCTCGAGGCCGCCTCGGACCCGCGCAAGGACGGCTGCGCCATCGGCTACTGACCCACCGGCCGCCGACGGGGTGCCCTGCGTGCCTGCCACCCCTCGGCGGCAGGCACCTGAGCGCGCGCGGCCCCCGCCTCCGGACGCCCCGCACCCGCCGCGCGGCTCAGGCCCAGCGCCCTATGGCCAGCGCCGAAAGGATCGCATCGCCGGCGGTGCTGTTGCCGTTGCCGCGCCAGGCCTGCACCCCGGCGGCCTGGGTCGCGGTGATCGCGCCATGGCTTGCGTGGAGCAGCCGCGCGGTGGCGCTGGCGCCGGGGATGGTGGCGGTCAGGACCAGCGCGGGCGGGCCGTCGAAGGCGGCGGGAAAGGTCAGCGTCAGCGCCGCGGTGCGGTAGGGGCTGGAAAAGCTGCCCGAGCCATGGGCCAGGATCGCGCCCAGATCGCGGGTCATCCAGCACAGTTGCGTGCCATCCGCCAGCCGCAGGACATGCCCGTCCGGGGTCTCGTCATGGTCCAGAACCGCCCCCGAGGGCAGGCCCGCCGTCAGGGCAACCGGGCCGAGGATATTGCCCTGCCGATAGAGTCCGGGGTCCAGTTGCGCATGCCCCGCCCCGGTGGTCAGCAGCCGCCCCGGCGTGGTGTCCGTGGCATCCGCCGTGACCGCGCTGCCGGTGATCAGGCCCGTGACCTCCAGCCCCCCCGGCAGGCTGGCGGCGCCGCTGGCCGGGTCGAAGATGGCGCCATCGTGCCAGCTAGCGCCATCGGCACTGACCTTGATGACGAAGGCATCCGACCCGGCGGTGCCCATCTCGGCCCGGCCCGAGAACCCGGTCTGGAACAGCAGGCTGGCGGTATCGGCGGGCGCGGCCTTGTTCAGCTTGAGCTGGTGGCCCGCGCCCGCGTGGTTCAGCAGCGTGGCGTCGGCGGCCACGCTCAGGCGGTTGGTGGCGTCGTGGCTGGCGTTGATCCCCACGCCGGGCAGGTTGTCCAGCGCGCCGGGCGCGGGGGTCACCCAGACGCTGCCGTCCCAGATCCGCAGCGCATCACCCATGGCCGCGCGCCAGCCGGTTTGCGGCGTGACGAAGACCCAGGCGCCGTTCACCCAGGCCGCCAGCCGCCCCGCCTGCCCCGCCCAGACGCCCGAAGGCGCCAGCCCCAGCGCCCAGACCTGCCCGTCAAGCGGCAGCGTCGGCGGGGTGTTGGCGTCAAACGCCTCGACCGTCAGTTGCACCAGCAGGTCGAGCCGCTCCAGCGCCTCGTTATGGGTGACGTGTTTCTGTGCCTGCGCGGGCAGCAGGAAGGGCAGGCCCAGTCTGGGCGAATCGTCGGGCATGGCGGTCTCCGTTGAGCGCGGGATCGGCGCGATCCTGCCGCGCCCGCGTCAACGGGGGCCTAGGGCGCCGAACGCCGGTGCGGCGCAACAGGGGGCAAATCGATCCATACGGCCGGGACCAGCCCGCGCAGGGCGTTGCCGACCCAGAGCCGCACATGCGGAAGATCGCGGGCCAGCAGCACCTCTTCGGGGACGGCGCGGGCGGCGCGCAGCACGCCGGGCAGCAACCCGCTGCTCAGCGGTGGCGTGCGCATGCCGGCGCCCCGGTCAAAGAACAGCGTGGTGATGGTGCCGTCGCAGACCTCGCCGCGTTCGTTGAGAAAGATCACCTCGTCCAGCCCCTCGGGCAGCGCCGCGCGGGCGGTGTCATAGGTTTCGCGGCGGGTGGACTTGATCCGCAGCCAGGGATCGTCGGAGCGCAGGCATTCCGCCGCCATCCCCAGCCGCCACAGCGTCGCCGCCGGTGGCAGCGGGCCGTGGGTCTGTTCGATCCGGCCACGGGCATCGAGGGTCAGGCGCAGGCGGGCGGGCGTGCCCGCGGGGCCGGACGGGGTGATATCGGGCAGGTTCCAGCCCAGCGCCTTCGCGCCCGCCGCCAGCCGCGCGCGGTGCAGCGGCCAATGCGCCACGGCGTGCCCGTCCCAGCGCATGGTTTCGATGAGTTTCAGCCCGGGCGCGTCAGCCCCTGCATGAAGCGTGCCTTCCACAGCGCCTCCTCCCATTCGCCCGGTGCGGTGCTGTCCTGCACCACGCCGCCGCCCACATTCGCCAGCACCCGCCCGTCCGGGTAAAGCCGCAGGGTGCGGATCGCCACCGACCAGCACTGGTTGCCATCCGGCGCCGCCCAGCCGATGGCCCCGCAATAGACCCCGCGCGGATGCGGTTCCAGCTCGGCGATGATCTGCATGGCGCGGATCTTCGGCGCACCGGTGACCGAGCCGCAGGGAAACAGCGCCGTCATCAGCGCGCCCAGCCCGGCCCCGGGGCGCAGGCGGCCCCGAATGCGGCTGCTCATCTGGTGCACGGTGGCGAAGCTTTCCACGGCAAAGAGTTCCGGGACCGAAACCGAGCCGATCTCGGATATACGCCCGATGTCGTTGCGCAGCAGGTCCACGATCATCAGGTTTTCGGCCAGCACCTTTTCGCTGTCCGACAGCGCGGCGGCCAGGCGGGCATCCTCGGCCGGATCGTCGCTGCGGGGTGCGGTGCCCTTCATGGGGCGGCTTTCGATCACCCCGTCGGTGACGTGAAAGAACAGCTCCGGGCTGCGCGAGATCACCACCGGCCCCGCCCCCAGATCGATGAAGGCGCCGTAACCCACCTGCTGGCGCGCCCGCAGCGCACCGTAGAGGCCCAGCGCCGTCCCGCCGATCAGCCGCGCTTCGAGCGGAAAGGTCAGGTTGACCTGATAGCAGTCCCCGGCGGCGATGTAGTCCAGCAGCCGCGCCATGGCCGCATCATAGGCCGCGCGCTGGATCAGCGGTGTCGGCGGGGTCAGGGCCGCGCTGCCCGCGGCCTGTGCCGCCTGCGCCAGAACCGCATCGGCGGGTTCGGGCGCGTCGCAGACGGCGAGCAGGACCAGCGGTTCGCCGGGAATGGCAAGCTTGACGCAGTCGCGCAGGCGCGGCTCGAAGACGCAGCCGGACTGATAGGCCAGATACCCGGCCACCCAGGCGCCCGCACGGCGTGCCTCCTCGGCCGCCTGCAGCGCGGCGGGCACCTCGTCGGGGGTGCGGGCGCAAAGCAGGGTGCGGATGCGCGGGAAGGTCACTGCCTGCCCGCCGGGTCCGTGTTCGATGACGATCAAGGCGGCGGTTCCACTGTCTCGGGGCGAGTCGCCACAGGCGCTGGCTCGCAGGCGCAATAGCATGTTTGACGGCGGGCCGGTAGGGTTGGCCGGTGGCTGCCGGCGCGCGCATGCCGTGCACAGCGGCGCGGTCCCGCGGGGCAAGAGGTCCACGCCGTGGGGCCTGCGGAGTCGTCCTCGGGCAAGGCCTGCGCGGCGGCGCGCAGGGCCGGACAAGCCAGGCGTCGGCCCGGTCAGCGCAGCCTTGGCGGGCGGTCCGGGTCCATGCCCGGCGGCACCGCCGGGCGCGCGGGGGCATTGGCGGGCACCGGCAGGTCGAACCGCAGCCCCACCCGCGCCAGACGCGCCGCCACCGGGTCAGAGGCCGCGAAGAAGGCAATGTCGAGCACCCCCGCCTCGACCCCCGAGAAGGTGAGCGCCTCGCCCAGGGCGCGGGCCAGCGTCGGTTCGGCGCCCGGTGCGGGATCGATGAAGGCCAGCATGTGACCGCCGCCGCCCCCGGCGTAGCGGACCGCGACCAGCCAGGCCAGCGCCGCCAGCCCCCCGGCCCGCGCCAGCCGCGCATCCAGCGCCGGGAGCAGCGATTCGGGCAATCCGCGCGGCGCGTCGATCGCGGTGATCGCGGCCTGCACTTCGGCGGGGCGGCGCGACAGCGCATCGGCCAGCCAGGCCAGCACCTCGGGCGGCAGGTGCCGGGCCGAGGGCGCATCCCCCAGGTTCAGCCCCAGCGCCAGCGGCGGTTCGGCATCGGCCAGCAGCCGCACAAGCGCGCGGCCCGGCACCGCCACATAGGGCGCCGCCATGCCGGTGAAATCGGCCAGCCGGGACTCGGTATCGAAGGCCACCACCATGGGGCCGTCCTCCAGCGGGAACACGCGCGGGTCGATCCGCTCGCCCTCGGGGTCGCGCTCCAGCAGCAGGAAGAGTTCGGCCTCGCTCAGGCGGGCGTAGAAGCCCAGCCGCGCGGCATCATCCCCGGGCCGGGCCAGCACCGCGCGCCAGGCATGGTCCAGCGCGGTTTCGGCGGCGGGGTCCGCGGTGGCGCCACCGGCGGCGGGGTCGGTCGGATCGGACATGGCAGGTTCCGTGCTCTGGGCGTGGTCTTCCGAAGCGGCTGCGCGCCATGTGCCTGCAGGCACATGGCAGCGCCCGCCCGGCGGACGGGGCGGGTGGGTGGGTCCGGCGGGCGGGCGCTCTGGCCACACCCGACAGATACAGCACGCCGGGTCAGAGGCAATCCCGCGAAGCGCATGCAGAAGGTCCTGCGCGGCGCAGGGGGTTGCCATTCCCGGACCATGGGGATGTATTGAACAGGTTAAGTTATGGAGTCGTCATGCGCCCGCTGCGCGGCATTGCCCTGAAGGTCCTGTCGATGATGTTCTTCATCGTCATGGCCTCGCTGATCAAGGCGGTCTCGGACACCGTGCCGCCGGGACAGGCGGTGTTCTTCCGCTCCTTTTTCGCGCTGCCGGTGATCCTTTTGTGGCTGGCCTGGCGGCGGGAACTTGCGACCGGGCTGAAGACCGCCAACCCGCTGGGCCATTTCTGGCGCGGGCTGATCGGCACGGCGGCCATGGGGCTGGGATTCGCCGGGCTGGCCTTCCTGCCGCTGCCCGAGGTCACCGCCATCGGCTTTGCCGCACCGATTCTGACCGTGGTCTTTGCCGCCATGTTCCTGGGTGAGCAGGTGCGCGCCTTCCGTTTGAGCGCCGTGGCGCTGGGCATGGTGGGTGTGATGGTCGTGATCTGGCCCCGCCTGAGCCTGGATGCGGACCTCGGCACCGGCGAGGCGCTGGGCGCCATCCTGGTGCTGATGGGGGCGGTCTTCGTGGCACTGGCGCAGGTGTTCCTGCGCAAGCTGGTCAATACCGAGACCACGCCCGCGATCGTGTTCTGGTTTTCCATCACCGCCAGCGCGCTGTCCCTGCTGACCCTGCCCTTCGGCTGGGTGATCCCCGGGGCACAGGCGGCGGCGTTTCTGGTGCTGGCGGGGTTGCTCGGCGGGCTGGGGCAGGTCTGCCTGACCTCGAGCTACCGCGATGCCGATGTCTCGGTCATCGCGCCCTTCGGCTATGTGCAGATCCTGTTTTCGCTGGCCATCGGCTACTGGGTGTTTTCCGAGGTGCCGACCGCGCCGATGCTGTTCGGCGCCAGCCTGGTCATCGCCGCCGGGGTCATCATCATCTGGCGCGAGCGTCAACTGGGGCTGGAACGCGACAAGCCGAGCAAGGCGGGCACGCCGCAGGGGTGACACCGGGCATCAAGCTCCGCCCGCCCGGGGCAGGAAGGCGCCCGCTCAGGGTGCCCCACCCACCCGCCCCGGCACCCTTCGCGGGCGCCGCCCGGCGCGCAGGCGCGCCGGGCGGGCGGAACCGTCACGGCCGCACATCGCAGGACGCCGCGTTCGGGCAGCGCGGGCGCGCGCAGGGCAAACGGGGCGCGCGCGCAGAGCAAGGCAGCGCACGCGTACCGTCAGCGCCGGCGCGCCGCCGCCAGCACCGC
The DNA here is from genome assembly GCA_020832705.1 of Paracoccaceae bacterium. Taxonomy (GTDB): domain Bacteria; phylum Pseudomonadota; class Alphaproteobacteria; order Rhodobacterales; family Rhodobacteraceae; genus Rhabdonatronobacter. The sequence goes on along the minus strand of JAFIEE010000054.1, from coordinate 4,364 downwards.
GCCCTGCCCCTTTTCCTGCACCATCACCACCGCCGGATCATCCCCGGGCGCCGAAATCGTCAACTGCAGCGTGCCCTGCCCGTCCCAGCGCGTCACGGTTTCGAGGCTGGTCACAACGTTGAAGTGCGTCAGGCGGCGACCGTTGTTTTCGCCCGACGTCACCTCGACCGCCGCATGGGGCGTGTAGCGGATCAGCACCACGTCCGCCTCGGAACTCAGCGGCGGCTCGGCCGTTGCCTCGACGCGCAGCGCCCCCCCCTCGCCCCGGGTCATCGACAGATGCACCCGCGCGGGGCGGGCCTTGTGTTCCGCCAGCAGATCGTTGACCACCGAACGCCGCGCGCTCTTGGCCTCATCCATGCCGCCGATGATGATCTGCGGGGTGAAGACCGTGGACCGGTTCCAGCTCCGCGCATAGCGCTTCTGCCGTTCGGTGAAGACCGCATCGGCGAAGCTGTCTTCCCAGCCGATATAGTCCCAGTAATCCACATGCAGGCTGAGCGCGATAACGTCATCGCGCCCGGCGAAGGCGCCGATCAGTTCGTCCGCCGGAGGACACGCGGCACAGCCCTGCGAAGTGAAGAGTTCCAGCACCACCACGTTATCCGAGGCGTCGGCCCGGGAGGCACCCGCCAGCAGCAGAAGGGACGCGGCGAGAGTGCTGAGCAGGATACGCATGCGCGAATGCCTCTTGGGACCGGGTGGAGCGTATCTAACCAAGCATCCCTGCCTCGGCCAATCAAGGTTTTGAGAGAGCGCGCGATTGCGCGACACTGTTGCACGGATTTTTGTGCACAACGGTATACAATTTTGCCGCCAGCCCCTTGATCGAAGCCCCGCAATAAGGCATGTCCTGCGCAGAATTCCCCGATCAGCAACCCAGATGGGAGGCCAGACCATGACCATTGTGACCGGACAGGATACCAGCGGCGTGCGCCGCAAGCTCGAGGTCGGCGGCAAGACATTCGCCTATTACTCGATTCCCGAAGCCGAAAAGGCGGGCCTCGGCGCGTTCTCGAAACTGCCCGCCGCGCTCAAGGTCGTGCTGGAAAACATGCTGCGGTTCGAGGACGGCAAGACCGTCACGGTCGATGACATCCGCGCCTTTGGCACATGGGCCGAACAGGGCGGCAAGAACCCGCGCGAGATCGCTTATCGCCCCGCGCGCGTGCTGATGCAGGATTTCACCGGCGTTCCGGCGGTGGTGGATCTGGCCGCCATGCGCGACGGCATCAAGGCGCTGGGGGGCGATCCGGAAAAGATCAACCCGCTGAACCCCGTTGATCTGGTCATCGACCACTCCGTGATGATCGACGAGTTCGGCAACCCGCGCGCCTTCCAGATGAACGTGGACCGCGAGTATGAGCGCAACATCGAGCGCTACACCTTCCTGAAATGGGGTCAGAGCGCGTTCAACAACTTCCGTGTGGTCCCGCCCGGCACCGGCATCTGCCATCAGGTGAACCTGGAATACCTCGCGCAGACCGTCTGGACCGATGCGGACCAGTCGGGCGAGACCGTGGCCTATCCCGACACGCTGGTGGGGACGGACAGCCACACCACCATGGTCAACGGTGCGGCTGTTCTGGGCTGGGGTGTCGGCGGGATCGAGGCCGAGGCCGCGATGCTGGGCCAGCCGATTTCCATGCTGATTCCCGAGGTCGTGGGCTTCAGGCTGACCGGCGCCATGGTCGAAGGCACCACCGGCACCGATCTGGTGCTGAAAGTGGTGGAGATGCTGCGCGCCAGGGGCGTGGTGGGCAAGTTCGTGGAATTCTATGGCCCCGGGCTGGACAACCTGCCGCTGGCCGACCGCGCGACCATCGCCAACATGGCCCCCGAATACGGCGCCACCTGCGGCTTCTTCCCCATCGATGACGAGACGCTCCGCTACCTGCGCCAGACCGGCCGCGAAGAGGACCGGATCGCACTGGTCGAAGCCTATGCCAAGGCCAACGGCTTCTGGCGCGATGCCGATTATGCGCCGATCTATACCGACACGCTGGAACTGGACATGGGCACCATTGTCCCGGCCATTTCGGGCCCCAAGCGCCCGCAGGATTTCGTCGCGCTGGACAAGGCCGCGCGCACCTTCTCGGCCTATGTGAAGGGCCAGCGCGAAGGCAAGGACGCCACCCCGAAAGAGGAACTCCGCTGGGAAGGCGAAGGCGGCGCGCCCGAACCCGCCGATATCCCCGGCGACGAGGGGCACCATGCCCGCGGCTATGTCAACAGCCCCGACGGCAAGCACTACCAGTTGCACGATGGCTCCATCGTGATCGCCTCGATCACGTCCTGCACCAACACCTCGAACCCCTATGTGATGATCGGGGCCGGGCTGGTGGCGCGCAAGGCCGCCGAGAAGGGTCTGAACCGCAAGCCCTGGGTGAAGACCTCGCTGGCGCCGGGCAGCCAGGTGGTCAGCCACTATCTGGAGGCCGCGGGCCTGCAGGAGGATCTGGACAAGATCGGCTTCAACCTGGTGGGCTATGGCTGCACCACCTGCATCGGCAACTCGGGCCCGCTGGCGCCCGAAATCTCGAAATGCATCAATGACAATGACCTGATCGGCGTGTCGGTGCTGTCGGGCAACCGCAACTTCGAAGGGCGCATCTCGCCGGATGTGCGCGCCAACTATCTGGCCTCGCCGCCGCTGGTGGTGGCCTATGCGCTGGTGGGTGACATGAACGTGGACATCACCACCGAACCGCTGGGCCATGACCAGGACGGCAACCCGGTGTATCTGAAGGACATCTGGCCCAGCCAGAAGGAAATCGCCGAGCTGGTGGAAAAGACCGTCACGCGCGAGGCGTTCCAGTCGCGCTATGCCGATGTGTTCAAGGGCGACGAGAAGTGGCAGTCGGTCGAAACCACCGACGCGCTGACCTATGACTGGCCCGCAAGCTCGACCTACGTGCAGAACCCGCCCTACTTCCAGAACATGAGCCCCGAAAAGGGCAGCATCAGCAATGTCGAGGGCGCCCGCGTGCTGGCGATCCTGGGCGACATGATCACCACCGACCACATCAGCCCCGCCGGGTCCTTCAAGGACACCACACCAGCGGGCAAGTATCTGGTCGACCGTCAGGTGCCGGTGCGCGAGTTCAACAGCTACGGCGCGCGGCGCGGCAACCACGAGGTGATGATGCGCGGCACCTTCGCCAATATCCGCATCCGCAACGAGATGCTGGACGGCGTCGAAGGCGGCTACACGCTGGGACCGGACGGGGCGCAGACCTCGATCTATGACGCAGCGATGGCGTGGCAGGATCAGGGTGTGCCGCTGGTGATCTTTGGTGGCGAGCAGTATGGCGCGGGGTCCTCGCGCGACTGGGCGGCCAAGGGCACCGCGCTTCTGGGCGTCAAGGCGGTGATCGCCGAATCGTTCGAACGCATCCACCGCTCCAACCTGGTCGGCATGGGGGTCATCCCGTTCGAATTCACCGGCGGCGATACGCGCAAGTCGCTGCGCCTGAAGGGCGACGAGGTGGTGACCATCACCGGGCTGGAGGGTGATCTGAAACCGCTCTCCGAAGTGCCCTGCACCATCCGCTATGCCGACGGCAGCGAAAAGGCGATCACGCTCAAGTGCCGGATCGATACGGCGATCGAGAAGGAGTATGTCGAACACGGCGGCGTGCTGCACTATGTGCTGCGCGATCTGGCCGCCGCATAAGGCCGGTGGCCCGGCGGGCCATTCTGATAACTGGCGGCGCGCGCGGGATCGGGCGCGCCATCGCCGAAGGTCTGGCGCCGGACCATGACATCGCCATCACCTGGAACACCGCAGCCGAGGAGGCTGCGGTGTTTTCGTTCCGGCATCCGCACGCGCTTGTCCATCAGGCCGATCTTGCCACGGCCCCGGCAGCCGGGATCATCGCCGCCGTCATCGACCGGTTCGGGCGGCTGGACGGGTTCGTGAACAATGCCGCAGCAGCCCTGCCCGAACCGCCGATGGAGCCATGCGCCCCGGGTCTGGCCAGGCAGGTGTTCGCGGTGAACGTGACGGCGCCGCTGGCGCGGATCGGCGCGGCGCTGCCGTATCCGCAGACCGGCGGATTGGTGGTGAATTTCTGCGGCGCCAGCGCGCTGGGTCGGCGCGGACTTCGGGGCAACGCGACCGCCCCCGGCGCCCGAGGTCATCCGCCAGTGCACCGGACTGACCGCGACCGGTTGGCCGGGTCACGCCGACGAAGTCACGCCGACGCGGTCGCTCAGGCGGTGCGCTTCCTGCTGTCGCATGCCGCACGCGCCATCGCCGGCACCATGCTTGACGGCTCGGCCGGCGTCCGGCGCTGAACGCCCCCTTGCCCGGCGCGCCTTTGCGCCGGGCAGCGCCCCCGAAGCGCCATGGGCGGGCGGGC
>JAFIEE010000002.1 GCA_020832705.1 Paracoccaceae bacterium | reverse complement strand
CCCCCCCCACCCCCCCCGCGCCCCCCCCGGCCCAGCCCGGCGCCGCGCGCCGCCCCCCCCGCTCCCGCGGCCCGGCCGCCTCCCCGCCCCCGCGCCCGGGCCCCCGGGTCATTATGTCAGCCTGTCATCCATCCGCAGGGGTCAGGGTCAGCACCAGCCGTGTGCGGCGCGGCAAGGCAAGTCCGGTGCCGTCCGGCAGGGTCAGGCGGTGCCCGACTGCCGCGCCGCCGCTGCGCAGGACCAGCCGGTTGCCGGGCAGGGCCGTGTCCAGCCCTTCGATCCAGTAGCCGCCGCCGGGGGCGGAAACCAGCGTGCCGCGCTCCGGATGCATCCCCAGCCCGGCGGCGAAATCGTGCAGGAAGCTGCGTGTCAGCACCATCTGACCGGCGCGGTTCTCGAAGCAATCGGCCACGGCGCCGCCGGTCACCGAATGCGCCCATTCAAGGCACAGTTCCTGCCCCTCGGGCATGGGGGCGCTGGCGAACGGACCATCCGGAGTGTCGATCACCAGCGTTCCGGCGACCGACGATGGCGCCGCAAGCACGGCAAGCGCGAACAGGGCGGACATCGCTGCCCGCCCTGCGCACCTGTCGGTCACGGACGCTGGTGGTCCTGCGGCGTCGCGCCGACTTCCTCGAAGTAGCGCATGGCGCCGGGATGGAACGGGATCGGAGTCGAATCGATGCTGAATTCGATCGTGGTATCGTTGGCCGCCGGGTGAATGGCGATCAGTTCCTCCACGTTTTCGAACATGGCACGGGTGATATTGTAGGCCAGATCGTCGTCCATATCCTCATGCACGATCAGCACGTTCGGGGTCGAGATCGTCAGCACGCCCTCGTCCATGCCGTCATAGGTGCCCGCCCGCAGCGTGTAGGGGGCGAATGTCGGCTCGGCCGCGATGGCGGCGGCGATCTGGTCCTCGGTCAGCGCGACGATGCGGATGTCGCGCGTGGTCGCCAGGTTCATGATCGAGCTGGTCGGCGGGCCCACGCTCCAGAACCCGGCGGCGATGTCGCCATCGCGCAGCGCATCTGCCGTTTCGTTGAAGTTCAGCCGCTCGGGCGTGAAATCGTCATAGGTGATCCCGTTGGCGGCCAGCAGTGTCTGGGCGCTGACCTCGGTGCCGGACCCCGGCGCCCCCACCGACACCCGCTGCCCGCGCAGGTCGTCGATGCTCTCGATTCCGCTGTCGGCCAGCGTGACGATCTGCACCGCATTGGGATAGATCGACGCCAGCGCGCGGATCTCGTCCACCTGACGGCCCTCGAACGCGCCTTCGCCGTGGAACGCCTGATACACGGTATCGGCCAGCGCCAGCGCAAGGTCGCTGTCGCCGCGCGACACCAGCGCCACGTTCTCGACCGAGGCACCGGTGACTTCGGCGCTGCCGGTGGCCCCGTCCACGTGGCGGTTGATCACTTCGGCCAGACCGCCGCCATACGGGAAATACACCCCGCCGGTGCCGCCGGTGGCGATCGAAAGGTCCTGCGCCTGCACCGGCGCCGCAAGAAGCGCTGCCGCCGTGGCCAGCGCCGCAAATCTGTAGGTCATCATATCCTCCCAAAGGTTTCTGGTCTTGGGTTGTGCGCCCTTCGCCGGTTGACCGGCGGGCGCAACACCGGGTCGGAGACTAGCGAGCGACCGTTTACCGCGCAACAGGTTTAGCGGCTGACCGCCACGGCACGCCCGCCTGCCGACCCCCGCGCGTCCGGCTTCGCGCTTGCCCCATGGCCGCAACTTCCCTACACACGGGTGCGAACAAGCGAAGGGAGGCGCCATGCGTCGCGTCGTCATCACCGGGCTGGGCGTGGTCTCGCCCATCGGCAACACCGCCGCCGAGGTCAGCGAAAGCCTGCGCGCGGGGCGTTCGGGGATCGTCTTTGCGCCCGAATACGCCGAACACGGGTTCCGCAGCCAGGTTCATGGCCTGCCGCAGATCACGCTGGAAGACCATATCGACAAGCGCAACCTGCGCTTCATGGGGCCGGGTGCGGCCTATAACTTCATTGCCATGGAACAGGCCATCGCCGACGCCGGGCTGGAGCCGGGCGACGTGTCAAGCCCGCGCACCGGGCTGGTGGTGGGCTCGGGCGGGCCGTCCACCTCGCAACTGTTCAGCGCCCACAAGATCGTGGTGGAAAAGGGCAGCCCCAAGCGGATGGGGCCGTTCATGGTCACGCGCTGCATGTCCTCCACCAATTCGGCCTGTCTGGCCACGCCATTCAAGATCAAGGGCGTGAACTACTCCATCACCTCGGCCTGTTCGACCAGTGCGCATTGCATCGGCAACGGCGCCGAGCTGATCCAGATGGGCAAGCAGGACATCGTCTTTGCCGGCGGCGGCGAGGAACTGGACTGGACGCTCTCGTGCCTCTTCGATGCCATGGGTGCCATGTCCAGCAAGTACAACGACGCGCCGGAAACCGCCTCGCGCCCGTTCGATGCCACCCGCGACGGGTTCGTGATCGGCGGCGGCGGGGGGGTGCTGGTGCTGGAGGAGCTGGAGCACGCGAAGGCGCGCGGCGCGAAGATCTATGCCGAACTGACGGGCTATGGCGCCACCTCGGACGGGCATGACATGGTGGCACCTTCGGGCGAGGGGGGCGAGCGCTCCATGCGGCTCGCGCTGGACACCCTGCCGGAGGGGCGCAAGATCAGCTACATCAACGCCCATGGCACCTCGACCCCGGCGGGCGATGTGACCGAGGTCGAAGCCGTGCGCCGCATCTTCGGCGAAGGCAACGTGCCGCCCATCGCCTCGACCAAGTCGCTGACCGGGCATTCGCTCGGCGCCACCGGCGTGCACGAGGCGATCTATTCCCTGCTGATGATGCAGGGCGGGTTCATCGCGGCCTCGGCCAATGTGACCGAGCTGGACCCCGGTATCCGCCCCGCGGAAATCGCCACCGAACTGCGCGAAGGCGTGGAATTCGACAGCGTGCTGTCCAACAGCTTCGGCTTCGGCGGCACCAACGCCACGCTGGTCATGAGCCGGTTCGACGGCTGAGCGGGGGAACGGGGCATGGCAGAGTTGATGCGCGGCAAACGCGGGCTGGTGATGGGCGTGGCGAACGAACGCTCCATCGCCTGGGGCATCGCGCAGGTCATGGCCGCCGAGGGCGCCGAACTGGCCTTCACCCATCAGGGCGAGGCCTTCGGGCGCCGTCTGGCGCCGCTGGCGGAAAGCGTGGGGTCCGACCTGCTGCTGGATGTGGATGTGTCCGATGATGCCGCCATGGACGCCGCCTTCGCCACGCTGGCCGATCGCTGGGGGACGCTGGATTTCCTGGTCCACGCCATCGCGTTTTCGGACAAGTCGGAACTGACCGGGCGTTTCATCCACACCAGCCGCGCCAATTTCGCCAATTCGCTGGATATCTCCTGCTACAGCTTCATCGATGCCGCGCGCCGGGCCTCGGAACTCATGCCCGAGGGCGGCACGCTGCTGACCGTGACCTTTCAGGGATCGAACCGGGTCACGCCCTTCTACAACGTCATGGGCGTGGCCAAGGCGGCGCTGGAATCGACTGTGCGCTACCTCGCCAATGACCTCGGCCCGCAGGGCATCCGCGTCAACGCGCTCAGCCCCGGCCCGATGAAGACACTGGCCGGGGCGGCCATCGGCGGGGCGCGCAAGACCTATCGCCACGCCGAGGAAAACGCCCCCCTGCGCACCAATGCCGCGCTCGATGCCGTGGGCGGCGCGGCCGCCTGGCTGGCCTCGGACTACGGCCGCCACACCACCGGCGAGATCGTGCATGTGGACGGCGGCTATCACATCATGGGCATGCCGCGGGCGGACAATATCTGACCCGCTCCGGTGACGGTTGCGCCAGCCTGCCGCACGCCCCCTGCATTTTCTTGCCAGAAATACTCAAACAAGACGCCGGAAACGGCGCGCGCCGTTTCCGGCCTTTCCGTGCCGGTCGCCTTCAGCCTCTCGCGGGCGGCGGCCCTACTCGGCCGCCTGCCGCAGGGCGATCAGGTCGTGCATGTAGGCTTCCAGTTCGTCGCGCAGGTCATCCCGCGCCAGTCCGAAGGCGAGCGTCGCCTGCAGGAATCCGGCCTTGGAGCCGCAGTCGAAGCGCTGACCATTGAAGCGGTAGCCATAGACGTTGTTGGTGGCCGCGATCTGGGCGGCGATGGCGTCGGTCAACTGGATCTCGCCGCCCGCGCCGGGGGTGACATTGTCCAGATGCCGCATCACGTCGGGCGACAGGATGTAACGACCGATCACCGCCAGGTTCGACGGCTCGGTGCCTGCGGCGGGCTTTTCCACCATCCCCTTGACCGGCAGCACCGACCGGATCGCCGGGTGCACATCCAGCACGCCATAGGCATGAACCTTGTCGCGCGGCACCTCCATCGCCGCGACCATGCTGCCGCCGGTATCGGCATAGGCTTCGACCATCTGCTTCAGGCAGGGCTTTTCGGCGGCAATCACGTCATCGGGCAGCAGCACGGCAAAGGGCTCGTCCTTGATCAGATGGCGCGCGCACCACACGGCGTGGCCCAGCCCCAGCGCCTGATGCTGGCGCACATAGGCGATGGCACCTGAATCCATGTTGGTTGCTTCCAGCGTCTCCAGAAGCTCGGTCTTGCCCTTCGCGCGGAGCGAGGCTTCAAGCTCCGGCGCGCGGTCGAAGTAATCCTCCAGCGCGCCCTTCCCGCGCGAGGTCACGAAGATGAATTCGGTGATCCCGGCGGCGCGGGCCTCGTCGATCGCGTACTGGATCAGCGGGCGGTCCACCAGCGTCATGATCTCCTTGGGAACGGATTTCGTGGCCGGAAGGAACCGGGTCCCCATACCTGCGACGGGAAAGACGGCCTTGGTCACCTTATGTTTCATTCAGGAAACTCCATCTGCTTTTCATTGCTGCCTTCACGTGCACCGCTGAGCCTGTGCCACATGTGCCGCAAGGCAAGCTTCTGGCCCCGGTTCGGGGCGTATTTGCGGCCGAATCGGCGTGGATCGTGAAAATTGCTGGGAAAATGCGCAGCCTGCCCGCCACATTTGCAGCACTGCAACCGGAGCGTGCGCGCTCGCCGCCTGTCGTCGGGAAAGGTGGGGGCGCTGCCCGCGTCACCCTTAAGCGGCCACTTCCCCGGACGTATTGTCGGCCATGGGAAGCCTGCGGCTGCGCACCGGGTCAGGGCGGCTTCAGCTTGATACCAGCGCAACGCCCGGCGCGTGCGCGATGAAGAACGGGTTTTCGAAACCCGGCTTGCCATAGGTCAGCGGGCTATGGTCATCGAAGCGCAGCACCGTGCCGCCCGCGCCGCGCAGCACCGCATCTCCGGCGGCGGTGTCCCATTCCATCGTCCGCCCGAGCCGCGGGTAGAGATCGGCCTCGCCCGCCGCAACAAGGCAGAACTTGAGCGACGATCCGGCACTGACCATGTCGGCAACCCGGTAGCGGGCGATATAGGCGTCGGTCGCGGCATCCCGGTGCGATTTCGACGCCACCACGCGCAACGCGGCATTGTCGGGCGTGGCCACGCGCAGTGGCTTGAGCGTGCCGGGTGCCGGGCCGAAGGGGCCGGTTTCCTCGACACTGGTGCCATCGGCGCGGGTCAGGAACAGCCGCCCGCGCGCCGGGGCGTAGACGACGCCGCGCACCGGCACGCCGCCCTCGACCAGCGCGATATTCACCGTGAAATCCCCCCCGCGGCGCACGAATTCCTTGGTGCCGTCCAGCGGGTCCACGATGATGAAGCGCGACGCCTGCGTGCTGTGGCTCTCGGCGCGCTCCTCGGTGATCAGCGCAATGTCCGGGAATGCCTGCGCCAGCCCTTCGGCGATGACCCGGTCAGCGGCCATGTCAGCGGCGGTCACCGGCGAGTCGTCGGACTTGGCGCGCACCGCGATATCGGGCTGGTCATGGATCGCCATGATCGCGGCTCCTGCCTTTAGTGCAAGGTCACGGAACACGGTTTCGATCTGGTCGGACGGCATATGGTAACCCTTTCTGCGCAATCGGGGGATAAAGTTGAGTAGTTGCAGCCGTTGCCTTATGCTGCCTCTTGCGACTGCTGGCAAGGAACGGACCCTTACGCGCATGACAGGCCATCCCCGCCGCGACCCCGCCGTGCTGGTCACCATCGGCCTGCTGGAGCTGATCTTTCACGCTGCGGTGCGGTCGATCCGCAAGGGGCATGGCAACGCGCTTGTCGGGCTGATGATCAACATTGCCCAGACCCTGGCGCTGGTGCTGGTATTCTGGGCGGTGTTTGCCTTCATCGGGCTGCGGGGCGCGGGGCTCAGGGGCGATTTCCTGCTGTTCCTGATGACCGGCATCTTCCTGTTCATGTGCCACGTCAAGGCGCTGTCGGCGGTCGCGGGGTCCGAGGGGCCGACCTCGCCGATGATGAAGCACGCGCCGATGAACACCATCGTCGCCATCGGCGGCGCGGCGCTGGGCGAGCTTTACATTCAGGTTTTGTCACTGTTTGCGGTGCTGTTCCTGTATCACGCGCTCTGGACACCACTGGAGGTGCACCAGCCTGCGGCAGCCTTTGGCGTGCTGCTCCTGGCATGGCTGGCGGGCGTGGCCATCGGCATGGTGCTGCTGGCAATCAAGCCCTGGGCGCCGAATGCGGTCAAGCTGGTGACCCAGATCTACACGCGGTTCAACATGATCGCCTCGGGCAAGATGCTGGTGGCGAACACCCTGCCCGCCAGTTTCCTGCCCTATTTCACCTGGAACCCGCTGTTTCACCTGATCGATCAGGCGCGCGGCTACACGTTCATCAATTACAACCCGTTCAACACCTCGCTGGCCTATCCGTTGTATTTTGCGCTGGCGGTGCTGGTGCTGGGGTTGATGGGGGAATTCTACACCCGGCGGAATGTTTCGCTCAGCCGGACAGCGCGGCAATAAAGTTGCGTTACGGGGTGGACCGGTGTGATTTTCCGGTGCATGTTGCATGTGCGGCGGGGGACTTTCGCAGGCGCGGCAACACTGCGCATGGGACCGGGCAACCGCCGCGCAACAGGATGCCAGGATCCGGGTGAAATTTTTCGTGGACAGATTGGTAAAAAACTTTTACCACCTGACCCGGGGGGAGCTCGTAAGCGGCGCAAAGACCGTCGCACGTATTTCCTGACCATCCGAAGCACCCTGCGCATGGCAACATGCAAAGGACAATGCCCCGGCACCATGCCGGATACGGACTTCAAACCAGGGGGGAGACCCATGAAGAAACTTCTGACCACAAGCGCAATCTGCATGGCCATGGTCGCGCCGGCCGCACAGGCGCAGGAAACCTGGCAACTGCAATCGACCTATCCCGGGTCGCTGACGCAGCTTGGCACTTTGGGCGTGCGCATTGCCGAAAACATCACCCGGATCATGGACGGGGAAATCACGGTCCAGTTCCAGGAGCCCGGCGGCATTGTCCCGGCGCTGGAAGCCTTTGACGCCGTTGGCACCGGCGCGGTGGAAATGGCCTGGTCCACCCCCGGCTACTGGGCCGGGCGCGTTCCGGCGCTGCAGTTCATGGGTTCGGTGCCCTTTGGCCCGGAAACCGGCGAATACCTGGCGTGGTTCTTCTATGGCGGCGGGCAGGAGCTGATGGACGAGCTTTACGAGCCGCACAACATCAAGTCGCTCATGTGCGGCGTTCTGGCCCCCGAAGGTGCCGGATGGTTCCGCGCGCCCATCGAATCGGTCGATGATTTCCAGGGCCTGACCATGCGCTTCTTCGGCCTTGGCGCCAAGGTGATGGAGAAGATGGGCGCCTCGACCCAGCTTCTGGCCGCCGGTGACATCTTCCCGGCGCTGGAACTGGGCACGATCGATGCTGCCGAATTCTCCATGCCGGCCATCGACCTGAACCTCGGCTTCTATCAGGTGGCGCAGCATTATTACCTGCCCGGCTGGCACCAGCAGTCCACCCTGTTCGATCTGATGATCAACCTGGACCTGTGGGAAAGCCTGGACGAACTGACCCAGTTCAAGATCGAAACCGTCTGCCAGGCCAACCTGCTGTACGGTTTTGTCGAAGGCGAGGCGATCCAGTTCGACGCCCTGGCCGAACTGGAAGAGCGCGGCGTTACGCTGCACACCTTCAGCGACGAGATCCTGGAGGCGCTCGAGGCCGCCTGGAACGAAGTGATCGCGGAAGAATCGGCCGCCGACCCTGATTTTGCGCGGGTCTATGAGAGCTACGCCACCTTCCGGTATAACTAGGGTCTGTGGGGCTAAGTGGGTTCCGTGGGTTAAGCTCGTGACCCCGTAACGTTTCCCGTCACACTGCCGGGGGCGCTTTCTGGCCGCGCGCGGTTGCACATGACGCGAAAGGAACCGCTCCATGGCCCTGCGCGAGACCCTTGGAACCGCAGGCGGCATCATCTCGCTTGCCGCAGCCTTCTGGCTGGTGGTGCTGCCGTCCGATTCCACCATGATTTTCGCAACCGTCGGGGTGCTGGTGCTGGGGCTTGTGGCGTCCACAGTCCTGCGCGGCAATCCGGCGACCTTTGCCGCCGCCAGCGTGCTGGGCTGGTTTGCCGTCATGTTCGCCCAGCCCTTTGCGCTGACCACGCGCGAGATCAACGCGCTGCGCCGCCTGGCCAACCGCGGCGACGAACAGGCCGAGGCGCTGCTGGCCTATTACGAAACCATGACCCCTTATTCTGCCTACCTGATGCTGGCGCTGACCGTCATCATCCTGGGCATGTTCGCCTATGGCATGGCACGGGGGCGGCTGACGATATTCCAGAACATGCTGGATGCCAGCAACGGGCTGGCCACGTTCCTGACCCGTGTGGGGGTCACCGCAGCGGTGGTGCTGTTTTCGGCGCTGATCTTCGCCATCATGTATGACGTGGTCCAGCGCCAGTATCTGGGTTTCAACCCGCAATGGACCCGCACCGACTGGTACCGGATGTTTTCGGCCACCCGCGTTCAGGAGCTTGAGTGGCACCTGCACGCGGCGCTGTTCCTGTTCTGCCTGGGCTATGCCTATGTGAAGGACGCACATGTGCGCATCGAACTGGTGCGCGACAACCTGCGCCCGCGCACCCGCGTCTGGATCGAACTGGCCGGGTGCCTGCTGTTCATGGTGCCCTATTGCTATGTCGTCATGCAGTACGGGATCGAGAATGCCATGCGGTCGTGGAATATCGGCGAAGGATCGGCGGCGCAGACCGGGCTTCCGAACCGGTTCGTGATCAAGGCGATGCTGCCGCTGGGCTTTGCGCTGATCGCGCTGGCGGGCATGTCGGTGGCGTTGAAGTGCATGGTCTACCTGTTCGGCCCGCCGTCGCTGAAATCGGCGTCGAACTATTACGCGCACAGCCACCAGAACCCGGCGCCGCCCGAAGAGGGCGCCCCGGCGCCTGCACAGCAGAACGCCTGAGCGGAGAGGGAACCCGTTAGATGGAATTTCTCGTAACCTATCTGCCGCTGGTGATGTTCGCCGTTCTGGCGATGCTCCTGTTCACCGGCTATCCGGTGGCCTTCATCCTGGGCGGTGTGGCGCTGCTGTTCGCGGTGCTGGGCGATGTCTTCGGCACCTTCCGGTTGCAGCAGTTGACCCTGATCCCGCTGCGCATCTATGGCGGGACCATGGAGAGCCTGGTGCTGGTGGCGATCCCGATGTTCACCTTCATGGGCACCATGCTGGAGAAATCCGGCGCCGCGCGCGATCTGCTCTATGCGCTGCAGGTGATTCTGCGCCGGGTGCCGGGGGGACTGGCGCTGTCGGTCACGCTGATGGGCACCATCATGGCGGCCACCACTGGGATCATCGGCGCCTCGGTGGTGATGATCACCCTGATGGCGCTGCCGGTGATGATGAAGGCGGGCTACAACATGCCGCTGGCCACGGGGACCATCGCGTCCTCGGGGACGCTTGGTATCCTGATCCCGCCTTCAATCATGCTGGTGATCATGGCGGACCTGCTGACGGTGCCGGTGGGGACGGTGTTCATTGCCGCCCTCATGCCGGGGTTGCTGCTGGCTGCGCTCTACTTCGTCTATATCCTGCTGTTGTGCGGATTCCGCCCTGAGCTGGCGCCGCCCATGGCCGATGATATCGGCCCCTCCACCCGGACCGAGTTCTGGAAGATGATCTTTTCCAGCTTCCTGCCGCCGATCTTCCTGATCGCCATGGTGCTGGGGTCGATCTTCATGGGGATTGCCACGCCGACCGAAGCTGCGGGGGTTGGCGCCTTCGGCTCGATCCTGCTGGCGGCCTACAACCGGCGCCTGACCTGGGCGAATTTCCTGGAGGTCTGCAAGCGCTCGGCACTGACGGTGGCGATGCTGTTCGGCATCTTCGTCGGGGCCACGGCCTTTGCCTTTGTCTTCAAGGCCATCGGCGGCGAAACCCTGATCGTCAACTTCATCCGCGATACCGGCGTGGGGCCGTGGTCGATCCTGTTCGTGCTGCTGGCCATGGTGTTCCTGCTGGGCTTCTTCTTCGACTGGATCGAGATCACGCTGATCGTGCTGCCGATCTTTGCGCCCATCGTCGCGCTGCTGGATTTCGGCGGCCATGTGGGCACCTGGGACGGGATCAGCAATCCGATCATCATCTGGTTCCTGATCCTGGTGGCGGTGAACCTGCAGACCAGTTTCCTGACACCGCCCTTTGGTTTCGCGCTGTTCTACATGAAGGGGGTGGCCCCGCCCGAGGTGAAGATCCAGCAGATCTACAAGGGGATCATTCCCTTTGTGGCGCTGCAGGTCTTCGGGCTGGCAATGTGTGTCGCCTTCCCGGCGATCGTGCTGTGGTTCCCCAGTTACATCCTTGGTGGATAGCGGTATTGACCAGATGATCTGATGATCTGGCCGGCGGGTGTTCCGCCGGCCTTTTTCCGGGGTGCTGCACCAGATGTTCCTTGACCCGCTGCTCTACGCCTTTCTGTTCCTCGGCCTGTTCTCGCCGGGGCCGAACGTGATCATGCTCACGGCCTCGGGGGCGCGGTTCGGGTTCCGGGCCAGCCTGCCGCATCTGTTCGGCGTGGTGCTGGGGGTGGGGGTGATCGGCGCGGTGACGGCGCTGGGCGTGGGCGCGCTGGTGCTGGCCAGCCCCGTTCTGGGCACGGTGCTGCGGGGACTGGCGGCGGCCTGGATCCTGTATATGGCGTGGAACTACTACAAGGCCACGCGCAGCCCGGCCGGGATGGTCGAGGACGAAGGCACCCCCATGACCCTGTGGCAGGCGGTGCTGTTCCAGTGGATCAACCCGAAGGTCTGGGCCGTGGCCTTTGCGGCCTCGGCCGGGTATGGCGCGGGCATGGCGCCGCTGTGGGAGGCCGCGCGGCTGGCCACGGCGTTTTCCAGCGTGAACCTGGGCGTGTGCCTGTTCTGGACCTCGGCCGGGGCGCTGCTGACAACGCTCCTGCACTCTCCGCGCCGGTGGCAGGTGTTCATGCGGATCATGGCGCTCTTGCTGGCGCTTTCGGCGGCGATGGTGTTTCTGTAGCGTGAGCCGGGCGGGGCGCGCGATCCGCGCGCAAGCCTTCTGGCGCTTCGCTGACGCTGCGCGCGGTTGGCGCCCGCCTTCGAAGGCGTCGAGGAGGGGAGAGGGCGATGAATCTGGCACGGCTGGCGGCGGAACGCGAGGCTGCAGGCCGCCCGGTGCGGGCGGCGCTGATCGGCGCGGGCAAGTTCGGGTCGATGTTTCTGGCGCAGGTGCCGCATATCGCGGGGCTGGAAGTCACCCATATCGCCGATCTGGACCCCGACCGGGCGCGGGCGGCCTGTCGCGCTGTGGGATGGGATGACGGGCGGATTGCGGGAACGCGGTTTCTGGACAGCGGCGTTGCGGCGGCGCAGGCAGGCGCCGATGTGGTGATCGAGGCCACCGGCGCCCCCGGACCCGGCATCGCCCATGCGCTGGCGGCTTTCGACGCAGGCGCGCATGTGGTGATGGTGAATGTGGAGGCCGATGTGCTGGCCGGGCCGGTGCTGGCTGACCGCGCGCGCGCGGCGGGGGTGGTCTATTCCATGGCCTATGGCGATCAGCCCGCGCTGGTGTCGGAAATGGTGGATTGGGCACGCGCCACGGGGTTCGAGGTCGCTGCCGCCGGGAAGGGCACGAAATACCTGCCCGCCTATCACGCGGTAACGCCCGATGACGTCTGGTCCCACTACGGGCTGACACCTGCGCAGGCCGCCGAGGCCGGAATGAACCCGCAGATGTTCAACAGCTTTCTGGATGGCACCAAGTCCGCGATCGAAATGGCGGCGATTGCCAATGCCTGCGGGCTGGACGTGCCCGAGGATGGGCTGGCCTTTCCGCCCTGCGGGGTGGATGATCTGGCCCATGTGCTGCGCCCGCGCGAATTGGGCGGGCAACTGGACCGCGACGGGATGGTCGAGGTGGTGTCCAGCCTGGAACGCGATGGCCGCCCGGTGTTCCGGGACCTGCGCTGGGGCGTCTATGTGGTGCTGAAGGCGCCCAGTGACTATGCCGCCGCGTGCTTTCGCCAATACGGGCTGCCGACCGATTCCACCGGGCGTTACGCGGCGATGTACAAACCCTTTCACCTGATCGGGCTGGAGCTGTCGGTTTCCGTTCTCTCGGCGGCCCTGCGTGGTGAGGCCACGGGCGCGACGCGGGCATGGCGCGGGGATGCGGTGGCGGTGGCCAAGCGGGACCTGCGCGCCGGCGCGGTGCTGGACGGCGAAGGCGGCTGGACCGTCTGGGGCAAGGCGGTGCCGGCGGCGCGGTCGCGGGCGGGGGCGCTGCTGCCCATCGGGCTGGCGCATGGCGTGGCGCTCAGGCGCGATGTGGCGGCGGGCGAGGTGCTGGCCATGGCCGATGTGAAGCTGGACGAGGCTGCGCAGGCCGTGCGCCTGCGCCGGGCGATGCTGGGCTGAGCCGGGTTTTTGATCAAATTTGCCCACGGCGCGCCCGATCACGCAGCTTTTGGCTTGTGAAACGCCGTCGCCGCCCCTTAGACTTTCCCCCAGAGGCGGACAACGCCCCAAAGTGATCGTGGCCGCCGCCACCAACCGTCAGGGAGCTTCACCCATGCAGAAAAACCGTTTCGTCATGGCCGCCTGCGCCGCCATCATCGCCCAGGCGGGCGCGGTGCAGGCCGATGTGGTCAATGTGTTCAACTGGTCGGATTACATCACCGACGAGGTGCTGGAACGCTTCACCGCCGAAACCGGCATCACCGTCAATTATGACGTGTTCGACAGCAACGACACGCTGGAGGCGCGGCTGCTGGCGGGTTCTTCCGGGTTCGATGTGGTGGTGCCCACGGCGACCTTCATGCAGCGCCAGATCGCCGCCGGGGTGTATCAGCCGCTCAACCGCGATCTGATCCCCAACTGGGCCCATATGGACGCCGACCTGATGGCCGCCGCGGCCAGCCATGACCCGGGCAACGAACACGGGCTGATCTACATGTGGGGCACCACCGGGATCGGCTACAACATCGACATGGTGGCCGAACGCCTGGGCGAGGATTTCGAGGTCGACACCTGGGACATGATCTTCGACCCGGAAGTCGCCGCGCAACTGGCCGATTGTGGCATCACCTGGCTGGATTCGCCCACCGACATGTTCCCGGCCGCCTTTGCCTGGATGGGCAAGGACCCCCAGTCCACCGACGCCGCCGACTTCGAAGCCGCGACCGAGATGATGATGGCCGCGCGCCCGCATGTCCGCTACTTCCACAATTCGCAGTATATCTCGGACCTTGCCAATGGCGAAATCTGCGTGGCCGTGGGCTGGTCCGGCGATGTGCTTCAGGCCGCCGAACGGGCCGAGGAAGCCGACCGCGGCGTGAATGTGTGGTATGCGATCCCGCGCGAAGGCGCCATGCAGTGGTTCGACATGATGTCGATCCCGGCGGATGCCCCGAACCCCGAGAACGCGCACGCCTTCATCAACTTCATCATGGAGCCGGAAATCACCGCGATGATCACCAATTACGTGTGGTTTCCGAACGCCAACGCGGCATCGTGGGAGTTTGTGGAGGAAGATATCTTCACCGATCCGGCGATCTTCCCGACCGAGGAAGTCAGCGAAACGCTGTTTACCGGTGTCACCTATGACACCCGCACCGACCGCACGGTGACGCGGCTGTGGACGCGGGTGCGCACCGGCCAGTAAGCGAACCACCCTGCCCGCGCGCCGCGCACGGGCAGGGCCCCCCTCCAGCCGCCAGGCGCCCGCCATGCCCGATTCGCAGATCGCCGCCGATACCCGACCGTGGCGTGACCCCGCCGCCCGGCCCTTCATCCAGATCAGGAACATCACCAAGCGGTTCGACGATTTCACCGCCGTCAATGACGTGTCGCTGGGCATCCACCGGGGCGAACTGTTCTGCCTGCTGGGCGGGTCAGGCTGCGGCAAGTCCACGCTCCTGCGGATGCTGGCCGGGTTCGAAACCCCGACCGAAGGCGCCATCCTGATCGACGGGCAGGACATGGCCCGCGTGCCCCCTGACCGGCGCCCCACCAACATGATGTTCCAGTCCTATGCGCTGTTTCCGCATATGACGGTGGAAAGGAACGTGGCCTACGGCCTTCTGCGCGAGGGGAAACCGAAGCGCGAAGCCTATGCCCGCGTGGCCGAGATGCTGAAGCTGGTGAAACTGGAACCCTTCGCCCGGCGCAAGCCGCACCAGCTTTCGGGCGGCCAGCGCCAGCGGGTCGCGCTGGCCCGCGCGCTGATCAAGCAACCCAAGGTGCTGTTGCTGGACGAACCCCTGGGCGCGCTGGACAAGAAACTGCGCGAGGAAACCCAGTTCGAGCTGATCCGCATTCAGGAAACCCTGGGCGTGACCTTCATCGTGGTGACCCATGACCAGGACGAGGCGATGACGCTGGCCACCCGGATCGGCGTCATGCGTGACGGGGTGATCGAACAGGTGGGCGAGCCGCGCGATATCTACGAGCACCCGAAATCCCGCTTCGTCGCCGATTTCATCGGCTCGGTGAACCTGTTCGAGGCCACGGTGGAGGCCGCCGCGCCGGACATGATGCGGCTGACCTGCCCGGATGTCGGGGGCGCGGTTCTGGTGCCCCCGCAGGAAGGGCTGACGCGCGGGCAGACCGTCTGGGGCGCGCTGCGGCCCGAACGGATCACGCTCAGCCGCGAACGCCCCGAAAGCGCGCGCAACGCGGTGCAGGGCACGGTCGAGGATGTGGGCTATGTCGGCCACATGTCCACCTTCCGCGTGGTGCTGGACACCGGCCGCATGGTGCGCGTGACCGAACCCAACAACCTGCGCGAGGGCAAGCCGATAAGCTGGGATGAACGTGTCTGGGCCAGCTTCCGCCCGGAAGCCTTCAGGGTGCTGACCGAATGAGCGCCGACCCCGCCGCGCCCCCGGGAAACGCCCTGACCCGCAGCGCGCCCTGGCGCGGCACGGTGCGGGTGTTCGGCTGGCTGGGGATCAGCGGGCGCACGCTGGTCATCGCGATTCCGATGCTCTGGCTGCTGGTCTTCTTCCTGGTCCCGTTCTTTGTGCTGGGTCGGATTTCACTGGCCGAGGCGATCATCGCCCGCCCGCCCTACACGCCGCTCTGGGAGCGCGATGCCGACGGGACGCTGCAGATCATCGCCACGCTGGAAAACTACCGTTGGCTGGTGCAGGACCGGCTTTACGCCAATGCCTATCTGTCCTCGATCCGCATTGCCGTCGTCTCCACCATCTTCGCGCTGCTGATCGGCTATCCGATGGCCTATTTCATCGCGCGCTCGCCGGAACCGCGCCGGTCGATCCTGCTGCTGCTGGTGATCCTGCCGTTCTGGACCAGCTTCCTGCTGCGGGTCTACGCCTGGATGGGCTTTCTGCGCCGCGAAGGCGTGATCAACAACTTCCTGATCTGGGCCGGGGTGATCGACAGCCCGCTGACCATGCTGCAGACCGATTTCGCGGTCTATATCGGGATCGTCTATACTTATCTGCCGTTCATGATCCTGCCGCTCTATGCGAACCTGACCAAGCTGGATGACGCGCATCTGGAGGCGGCGGCGGATCTGGGCGCCTCGCCCATGGTGACGTTCTTTACCGTCACCCTGCCGCTGTCGCTGCCGGGGATCGTGGCGGGTTCCATGCTGGTGTTCATTCCGGCCATCGGCGAATACGTCATCCCGGCGCTGCTGGGGGGGCCTGACACGCTGATGATCGGCCGCGTGCTGTGGGACGAGTTCTTTCAGGCGCGCGACTGGCCGGTGGCCTCGGCGGTGGCGATCGTCATGCTGGTGCTGGTGGTGGCGCCGATCATGTGGCTGCAATCGGTCCAGAACCGAAGGGAGCTGAAATGACCGGGCGCGGCTGGGTCCTGCCGCTGGCGGTGGTTTTCGGCTTCGTGTTCCTCTACGCGCCGATCATCTCGCTGGTGGTGTTTTCCTTCAACGAAAGCCGCCTGGTCACGGTCTGGGGCGGGTTTTCCACCCGCTGGTATGGCGAGTTGCTGCGCGACCGGCAGATCCTGGGCGCAGCCTGGGTCAGCCTGAAGGTGGCCTTCTGGTCGGCGAACCTGGCGGTGATCATCGGCACGCTGGGGGCGTTTGTGCTGGTGCGGATGGGGCAGTTCTTTGGCCGTTTGCTGCTGACCGGCATGATCACCGCGCCCCTGGTCATGCCCGAGGTGATCACCGGCCTGTCGCTGCTGCTGCTGTTCGTGTCCATGGAACTGACGCTGGGCTGGCCCGCCGGGCGCGGCCTGACCACGATCATCATCGCGCATACCACCTTCTGCGCGGCCTTCGTGGCCGTGATCGCGCAATCGCGGCTGCGCGACATGGACGAAAGCCTTGAAGAAGCGGCGCGCGACCTCGGCGCCGGGCCGGTGCGGGTGTTCTTCGATATCACGCTGCCGGTGATCACGCCCGCGCTGGTCTCCGGCTGGCTTCTGGCCTTCACGCTGTCGCTTGATGATCTGGTGATCGCCAGCTTTGTTTCCGGCCCCGGCGCCAGCACCCTGCCCATGGTGATCTTCTCCAAGGTGCGGCTGGGCGTCAGCCCGGACGTGAACGCGCTGGCGACGATCATCATCGGAATCGTCACCGTGGCGGTGCTGATCGTCGGCTGGATGCTGCGCCGTCAGGCGCGGCTGCAGCGATAGGCCGCCACAGGCTCAGCGGTTGCTGTCTATCCAGCGCGACATCAGCCCGCGGTCGCGGAAACACTCCTCGGGGACCTGACGTTGCTTGATCCGGGCCAGCCGCTCGGCAAAGGCGACCTGCTTTGCGCTGGGCGTGTCCGGGCGCTCGGCCGGGCGGAGCGCGGCCTGGGTGCGGATCCAGCGGCTCAATTCGCGCCGGTCCTGCTGCACCTTCCACGGCAGCACCACGCGGTTGCGCAGCGCCAGCTTGCGGGCATAGACAAGCTGCTTTTCAGTCGCGGGCAGGGTCTGTTCGGTCGTCATCTGGTCCGTTGACATGGCCAAACCTCCGTTACTCTGCGCCAAATGTAGAACATGAGGGGAACAAAATCAAGCATGTTGGTGCTTCGGGCAGCTTGACCGCAATATATTGATAAAGAGTAACGCCGCGGCCAATGTTTCGCCGTCCGGCGCATCCTCCCCTGCACCACCCCTCGTGCGCCGACGCCGCATGCGCTTGTCGCTTTCGCGCGCCCATGCGTCGTGGCCGCCTTCGCGGGAGGCGCGGGAATGCGCCAATGACAGGCCAGAATTCCATGCCGGAGGCGCACCATGAGAACGCATGTCAAGGCACTTGTCGTCGGAGGCGGGGCGGTCGGCGCCTCCATCGCCTATCATCTGGCGCGGGCGGGATGGGACTGCACCCTGCTGGAACGTGACGAGCTGACCTCGGGCTCCACCTGGCACGCGGCGGGGCTGCTGCCGCTGTTCAACATGGGCTACGCGACCAGCCACATCCACGACTACAGCGTGAAGTTCTACAAGCAGCTCGAGGCGGAAACCGGGCTGAACGCGGGGTTCTATGTCGTCGGCAACCTGCGCATGGCGCAGACCCGCGCGCGCATGGACGAATACATGCTCTATGCTTCCACCGCCGAAACGGTGGGCATCCCCTACGAGTGGATGACGCCCGCCCAGATCAAGGACCGCTGGCCGCTGGTCCGGACCGAAGACCTGCAAGGCGCGATCTATCACCCGACCGACGGCTACATAAACCCCGCCGACGTGACCCAGGCCATGGCCAAGGGGGCGCGCCAGCACGGGGCCGAGATCATGCGCCGCGTGCAGGTGGACGGCTACCGCTGGACCGGGTCGGAATGGGTGGTGTCCTGCACCAGGATGGTGGAGAAGGGCGGCAATCTGGTGCCCTCGGACGAGCGGTTCGAGATCACCGCCGAGCACGTGGTGACCGCCACCGGCAACCACGCGCAGCGCACCGCGCGGCTGCTGGGGATCAAGATCCCGGCGATTCCGGTGGAGCATCAGTATATCGTCACCGAACCGGACCCGATGCTGCAGGCGTATCGCAAGGACAACCCCGAACACCCGGTCCTGCGCGATGCCGATGCGAAATGGTATGTGCGCGAGGAGCGCGGCGGCTGGATCCTTGGCCCCTATGAGCGCAACGCCCCGGCGCGGTTCCTGTATGACGTGCCCGAAAGCTTCCGCGCCGACCTGTTCCCGCTGGATCTGGAACGGATCGAGGAAGAATACATGTCCATGATCCACCGGATTCCGTCCTCGGAAACCGTGGGTCTGAAGGATGATTACAACGGCCCCATCTGCTACACCCCGGACGGCAACCCGCTGGTCGGCCCCGCGCCCGGGCTGCGCAACATGTGGCTGGCCGAGGGCTTCAGCTTCGGCATCACCGCCGCGGGCGGCACCGGCCATTACCTCGCCCAGATGATGACCGAAGGCGAGGCCGAGATCGACATGGCCGCGCTGGACCCCAAGCGCTACGGCGACTGGATGACCACCGAATACGCCGCGCGCAAGAACGAGGAATGTTACGAACACGTCTACATCCTCCACCACCCGGATGAAGAACGCGAAGCCTGCCGCCCCCTGCGCACCGCGCCCAGCTATGACCGGATGAAGGCGCGCGGCGCCCAGTTCGGGCAGGTCAACGGCTGGGAACGGCCCAACTATTTCGGCCCGCTGGATGCGCCTGACAGCTTCGACCATGACGCGCGCAGCTTCCGCCGCGGCGGCTGGTGGCAATATGCGGTCGACGAGGCAAGGGCCATCCGCGCGGGCGTGGGCATGATCGACGCCACCGCCTTTACCAAGCATCTGGTCCGCGGGCCCGGCGCCACGGCGTTTCTGGACTGGTTCACCTGCAACCGCCTGCCAAAGGTGGGACGGATCAACCTGACCTATGCCCTGACCGAAGCCGGGACCACGCGCACCGAATACACCATCGTCCGGCTGGCCGAGAACGAGTATTACCTCATCTCGGCGGGCGCCTGGACGGCCTATGACGGCGACTACCTGCGCAAGGCCGCCGAGGACCGTAGGAGCGATTTCGGCTGGATCGATATCCATGACGTCACCACGCAATGGGGTGTCTTTGCCGTGGCGGGTCCGAAATCGCGCGATCTGCTGGGCAAGCTGGTCAAGGATGCCGACCCCGCGACCGTACTGTCCAACAAGCGCTTCCCCTGGCTGTCGATGCGCAATATCGAACTGGGCATGTGCCCGGTCCGCGCGGTCCGCGTCGCCTATACCGGTGAACTGGGCTGGGAGCTCCACCACCCCATCGAGATGCAGAACCACCTGTTCGACCAGCTCATGGCAGCGGGCGAGGGCGCGGGGCTGAAACTTGTCGGCGCGCGGGCGCAGAACTGGCTGCGGCAGGAAAAGAGCTACCGCGCCTTCGGCAACGAACTGGGCCGCGATGCCACGCCCCTTGAAGCCGACCTGCCGCGCTTCGTGGACATGACCAAGGATTTCCTCGGCAAGGACGCCATGGCCGCCACCGGCATCCGCTCCAAATGCTGCACGCTGCTCATCGACGGGCCGGACGATGCCGACCCCTGGGGCCGCGAGGCGCTTTACGCGGGCGACGAAAAGGTCGGTCGCCTGACCTCGGGCGGGTATTCGGTGGTGTTCGGAAAATCCATCGGGATGGGCTATGTCCGCCCCGACCTGGCCGCCGAGGGCACAAGGCTCAAGGTCCGGATGCTGGACCGGCTCTGGGACGCAACCGTCACCGCCGACAGCCCGCATGACCCGGAAAACGCCCGGCTGCGCGTGGACGGCTGAAGCTGCAATACGGCGCCCACGGCCCGTCGTTCGGGGCCGTGGGGGCCGCGCACCCCGCGCCCGCCCCGCGGGGTGCGGGGGGGCGGCGCCCCCGCTACAGCCGCGCCAGCCGCTCGGTCAGCAGGGCAAAGAAGCCGTCCGCATCCACATCGCCCATGAAGCGCGCGTTCGGCGCGCGGCCTGACACCCGCCACCAGTCGGCCACCGTCATGCCCAGGGCAAAGCGGCCCTCGGTTTCGATCTCCACATTGATGTGCCGCCCCGTGAACAGGTCCGGGCGCAACAGATACGCCACCGTGCAGGGGTCATGCAGCGGCGCCCCTTCGGACCCGTATTTCTCCTTGTCGAAGCGTTCGAAGAAGTCGGTCCAGGCCGCCACCGCCGGACCGACGCGCCCGGGCAGCGCGCGAAACGCCTCGACCCGCGGGCGCGTGGTCAGCGCCTTGTGGGTCACATCCAGCGGCATCACCACCAGCGGCACGCCGGCGCCGAACACCGCCGCTGCGGCCTCCGGATCCACGTAGATGTTGAACTCCGCCGCGGGAGTGATGTTGCCGACCTCGAAATAGGCACCGCCCATCAGCACGATCTCCGCCACCCGCGCCACCACCTCCGGCGCCCGGGCAAAGGCGGTGGCGATATTGGTCAGCGGGCCGATCGGCACCAGCGTCACGCTGCCCGGCGGCGCGGCGCGCAGGGTCTCGATGATGAAATCCACCGCATGGGCGCCCTGCAAGGGCATCTCCGGGTCCGGCAGGTCGATCCCGTCCAGCCCCGTCTTGCCATGCACGTGCTCGGCCGTGACCAGCGGGCGCCGGAGCGGCCGGTCGCAGCCCGCGAACACCTTCACATCCGCCCGCCCGGCCAGTTCGCACACCACCCGCGCGTTGCGCGCCGTCAGCGCCAGCGGCACATTCCCGGCCACGCAGGTGATGCCCAGCAGATCGATCTCGTCCGGGCTGGCCAGCGCCAGCAGGATCGCCACCGCGTCATCCTGCCCCGGATCGGTGTCGATGATGATCTTGCGCCGCGCCGCCGCCATGCCCGCCTCCCGTTCAACCTCGCACTACCCTACCGTCCCCGAAATACCGCGCAAGCCCCACTAAGCCCGTTCATTTTCTTGCTGAAAATACTCAATGCAACCCGCGTCGGATCATGCACGCCGCCTCCGCACTGGACCCCACGCAGCGCGGCCCCGCCGCGCTGCCCGGCCCAACGGGATGAGCCCCGACAGGGGCGAAGACGGGCGGGAGCCCCCCTTTCCGCCTGCGACAGCGACAGCGCCCGCGCTCAGGTGGTTTCCAGATAAAGGTCCCGCAGCGCGTCCGCGTCCAGCGCCGCGGCGTCGCGCATTTCCTGGCGCTTGGTGCGCAGCATGTTGTCGATCAGATGCGCATCGAAAATCCGCGCCACCTGCGGGCAGGTCCCGAACGCCGCCACCGCCGCCGCCCAGTCCGAGGGCAGATGCGGCATCGCCTGCGCATAGGCGTTGCCGGTGATCGGGGCGGGTGGATCGGCGGCGTCCTCGATCCCGTTCAATGCCGCACCAAGGACCGCGGCCATCATCAGATACGGATTCACGTCCCCCCCCGCCACGCGGTGCTCGATCCGCCGCGCCTTGTGGCTGCCCGCGGGCACCCGGATCGAGGCCGTGCGGTTCTCATAGGCCCAGCAGACGCCGGTCGGCGCATGCGCGCCGGGCACCATGCGGGCATAGGAATTTGCGTGCGGGGCAAAGACCAGCGTGCTGCCGGGCATCGCGTCCATGCACCCGGCAATCGCGTGGCGCAGCATGTCGGTGCCATCTGGCCCGCCATCGTCGAACAGGTTGCGCCCCTCCGCGTCCAGCAGGGAGAAATGCAGGTGCAGCCCGTTCCCCGGCTGATCGTCATAAGGCTTGGCCATGAACGAGCCCGCGAATCCGTGCCGGCGCGCCAGCCCCTTGACCAGCAGCTTGAACAGCCAGGTGTCATCGGCCATCTTCATCGGGTCGGGGCCATGCAGCAGGTTGATCTCGAACTGCCCCGGCCCGGCTTCGGAACTGGCGGTGTCGGCGGCGATGTCCATGGCCGCGCAGGCGTCATAAAGGTCGTTGAAGAACCCGTCGAAGGCATCGAGCGCGCGGAGCGCCAGCGTGTCGGCGCCCTGATAATGCCGCCCCGAGACCGGCGAGGGCGGCGGGCGGAAGTGCTCGCCCGAATCGTCGATCAGATAGAATTCCAGTTCGGTCGCCATCACCGGCGTGATCCCGCTTGCGCGATACCGCGCCAGCACCCGGTCCAGGGCGTGGCGCGCGTCCCCGGCGAAGGGGCGGCCATCGTCATGGAACATCCAGATCGGCAGCAGTGCCGCCTGCGGGCTGATCCAGGGCATGGGCAGCGGCCCGCGCCCGGTGGGGCGCAGCACGCCGTCGGCATCGCCCGTGTCGAACAGCAGCGGGCTGTCCTCGATGTCATGGCCCCAGACATCGAGGTTGAGCGCCGAGAAGGGAAACCGCGCACCGTCCCGGACCATCTTGGCGGCGTTGGCCACGGGAATGCGTTTGCCGCGCGCCTGTCCGTTCAGGTCGGTGGCGGCGATTCGGATGTTGCGCACCTCGGGGTGCGCGGCAAGCCAGTCGAGCATGATCTACCTGATGTATTGCGGCCGGAAGCGGATGCGCTGGCGCCGCGCCTGCGGAAGATGCCGGTTCAGTCGCCGGTTGACCAGCCCGCACAGCCCGATGATCGCCAGCGTCAGCACGATGAAATACGCCGCCACCAGCGGATAGGCGACGAAGGGGTTGAAGGTCTGGTCGACGAAATAGCGCGCGTAATAGAACGCCTCGCCCGATTGCTGGCGGGCGGGAAAGGCCGAGAGGAACACCAGCGTGGTGGAATGGGTCAGAAAGATCACCTCGTTGGTGTAGCTGGGCCAGGCGAGCCGCAGCATGTTCGGCCAGATCACGCGGCGGAATTTCGTCAGGCCGCCCATGCCATAGGCGTCGGCGGCTTCCAGGTCACCCTTGGGGACCGACCGCAGCGCGCCATAGAAGAGTTCCGCGGAATAGGCGGTGGTGTTCAGGATCAGCACGAAAAGCCCGCCCACCTGCGCCGTGGTCAGCGCCGAGGTCTGCACGGTGAGCGTGGTGAAGCCCAGCGGAACCTCGATCCCGGTGCGCGGCAGCAGGATGAAGGCGGAATAGAAGAAGAAGAACTGGATGAACAGCGGCGAGCCCCGGAACAGGAACACGAAGGCCGAGGCCGGGCGCCAGAGCCAGGCGTTGTCACTGAACTTCATCAGCGCCACACCGATGGCGAGGAAGAAGCCGAACCCCACCGCCAGCGCCGCGAAATAGATATTCCAGAGCAGCCCGCCACCGATCAGGAAGAGCTGATCGCAGAAGGTGATGTCCAGCCCGCGCGGCAGCAGCCTTTCGCCGTAGTCGCGCCCGAGCGGGCGCAGGAAATAGCCCTGAAAGCTTTCGGCGCAGGTTCTCATGGGGGGGTGCCCCCGGTTGGGCGCGGTGCCCGGTGGCGGGCGGTGGTGGGGGGCGCTGCCCCCCGTCCAGCCCCGCAAGGGGGCTGGACTCCCCCCGGAGTATTTGCGGCAAGAAAATGATGGAATGGATCACAGCGGGAACTCCAGCCGGGTGGCGCGGGCGAAGGCGCCCGCGCGCGTGAGGGTGGCGGCGGCGGCAATGTCGGGGGCGAGGTAGCGGTCCTGATCCAGGGGCGGCACCTGCGCGCGCAGGGTGGCGAGCGCCGCCTGCAGCGGGGCGGCGGTGGTGAGCGGCGCGCGGCATTCGATGCCCTGGGCGGCGCAAAGCGCCTCGATTCCGAGGATGGGGGCGAGGTTGGCGGTCATGCGGTGCAGGCGGCGGGCGCCATGGGCGGCCATGGAGACATGATCCTCCTGATTGGCCGAGGTGGGGGTGCTGTCGGTGGAACAGGGGTTGGCGAGGTGCTTGTTCTCGCTCATCAGCGCCGCCGTGGTGACTTCGGCGATCATCAGGCCGGAGTTGAGGCCGGGATCCGGCGTCAGGAACGGCGGCAGGTCGAAGCTGAGCGTGGGATCGACCATCAGCGCCACCCGGCGCTGGGCGATGGCGCCGGTCTCGGCGATGGCCAGCGCGATGATATCGGCGGCGAAGCCCACCGGTTCGGCGTGGAAATTGCCGCCCGAGATGATGCCGGCCGCGGTGACCAGCGGGTTGTCTGTGACCGCGTTGGCCTCGGTTTCCAGTGTGGTGGCGGCAAAGCGCAGCAGGTCCAGCGCCGCCCCCAGCACCTGCGGCGCGCAGCGGATGCAATAGGGATCCTGCACGCGGGTGTCGCCGTCGCGGTGGCTTTCGCGGATCTGCGAGCCGTCCATCAGGGCGCGCATGGCCGCCGCCGCCTCGATCTGGCCGCGATGGCCGCGCAGGGCGTGGATTTCGGCTTGCAGGGGCGCGGTGGAGCCCATGATGGCATCGGTGGACAGGCAGGCGATGACCAGGCTTTCGCGCGCCAGCCGCCAGGCATCGAACAGCCCCGCCAGCGCCAGCGCGGTGGAGAATTGCGTGCCGTTGATCAGCGCGAGCCCTTCCTTCGGCCCGAGCGTGACCGGGGCGAGGCCCGCTTGCGCCAGCGCCGCGTCGCCGGGGAGAGTTTCGCCCTCCAGCATGGCCTCCCCCGCGCCGATCATCACCGCCGTCATGTGCGCGAGCGGGGCCAGATCGCCCGAGGCGCCGACCGAGCCCTGCACCGGGATCACCGGGGTGACGCCCCTTGCCAGCATCCCTTCGATCAGCGCCACGGTTTCCGGCTGCACGCCCGAGGCCCCGCGCCCGAGGCTGAGGAGTTTGAGCGCCATCATCAGCCGGGTGGTGGGGATATCGAGCGCTTCCCCCACGCCACAGGCATGGCTGAGGATCAGGTTGCGCTGCAGGGTGGCGGTATCGGCGGCGGCGATCTTGACCGAGGCGAGCTTGCCGAAGCCGGTGTTGACGCCATAGACCGCCGCGCCACCCGCCGCCGCCGCGCCCCCCCCCCCCGCCCCCGCGGCGGGGGGGCCCCCCCGGGGGGGCCCCCCCCACCCCCCCCCCGCCCCTGGCGCGGCGGGGGGGGGTTAGCGGCGGCGGCTTTCTTCCCGGGGGCGTGCTGCCCGACCCGGGTGGGCCGCCCATCCCCCCGCGCGCCACCCGCCGCCGCCGCGCCCACCTGCGCGGCCGCGGCGGCGATGGGACCGGCGGTGGCCGGGTCCAGCCGCGCGGGCAGCCCCTGCCGCCAGAGGGTTTCAAGTTGCGCAAGCGCCGTGGCGCCGGGGGTGAGGGTCAGCATGGGGCACCGTTGAGCCAGCGTTGATGAAGCGGGTTGAAGCCGATGCGCCAGGCGAGTTCGGCGGGGTTCTGCACGTTCCAGACCGCCAGATCGGCCCGCAGCCCCGGTGCCAGCCGCCCGCAATCGGTCAGGCCCAGCGCGGCGGCGGCGTGGGTGGTGATGCCGCGCAGCGCCTCCTCGGGTGTCAGGCGGAACAGGGTGCAGCCCATGTTCATGGCCAGCAGGATCGAGGTCAGCGGCGAGGATCCGGGGTTGGCATCGGTGGCCAGCGCCATTTTCACCCCGTGGGCGCGAAACGCGGCAACGGGGGGCGCCTGCGTTTCATGCAGGGTGTAGAAGGCGCCGGGCAGCAACACGGCCACGGTGTCGGCGGCGGCCATGGCGCGCGCGTCATCCTCGGTCGCGTATTCGACATGATCGGCAGAGAGCGCGTTGTAGCGGGCGGCAAGGGCCGTGCCGCCGGTGTGGCTGAGCTGTTCGGCGTGCAGCTTGACCGGCAGGTTCAGTGCCCGGGCGGTGTCGAAGACGCGGGCGATCTGGGCGGGGGTGAATCCGATCCCTTCGCAGAACCCGTCCACCGCATCGACCAGCCCTTCGGCATGGGCGGCGTGCAGCGTGGGGAGGCAGATATCGTCGATGTAGCTGTCGGGGTCGGTCTGGGGCGGGCAGGCATGGGCGCCCAGGAAGGTGGTGCATATGCGCACCGGGCGCAGGGTCTCCAGCCGCCGGGCGGCGCGCAGCATGCGCAATTCGGTCGCCGGGTCGAGGCCGTAGCCGGATTTCACCTCGACCGTGGCCACGCCTTCGGCCAGCAGGGCATCGAGCCGGGGCAGGGCGGTGGCGACCAGCGCGTCCTCGTCCGCCGCGCGGGTGGCGGCGACGGTTGACAGGATGCCGCCCCCCCCGCGCGCGATCTCGGTGTAGCTGGCGCCCTGCAGGCGCAATTCGAACTCGCGCGCGCGGTCGCCGCCGTGGACCAGATGCGTGTGGCAGTCGATGGGCGCGGGGGTGACCAGGCGCCCGTCCATGTCATGCCGGGGCAGGGCGGCATGTTCGGCGGGCAGGTCGGCGCCGGACCCGGCCCAGCGGATGCGCCCGCCCGCGATGGCCAGCGCGCCGTTCTCGATCAGCCCGTAACCGGGACCGTCCAGCGTGGCCAGCCGGGCATTGGTCAGCAGTGCATCCGCCATGGGGTCCCTTTCCGGTGTCGGGCGCGGCCGGGCGAATCGGCTTGCCTTGCGTCCCGCTTCGGATAATATGTCTGCACATAATAGATGCTGTCAACCGTCCACACGCCGGAGCCCGCCATGACAACCCTTTTTGCGCAACAGGCGCTTCTGCCGGACGGTTGGGCACGCGATGTGCGGGTCGAGATCGGCGCAGACGGGCGGATCGGCGCGGTGGCACGCGACTCCGCGCCGGGCGGGCAGCGGCTGGACATCCTGCTGCCCGCGCCCGCGAACCTGCACAGCCATGCCTTCCAGCGCGCCATGGCCGGGCTGACCGAGGCGCGCGGCCCCGACCCGCGCGACAGTTTCTGGACCTGGCGGCAGTTGATGTTCCGGTTTCTGGACCGGCTGACGCCCGAGGACGTGCAGGCCATCGCCGCCTTCGTGCAGATGCAGATGCTGGAAGCGGGCTATGCCTGCAACGTGGAATTCCATTACCTGCACCACCGCCCCGGCGGGGCGCCCTATGCCGATCTGGCGGAAATGGTGGCGCGGATTGCCGCCGCCGCGGAACAGTCGGGAATAGGGCTGACGCTGCTGCCGGTGCTTTATCAGCAGGGCGGCTGCGACGGGCGGGCGCTGGGGGCCGGGCAGGTGCGGTTCGGCAATGATCCCGACCGCTTTGCCCGGTTGATGGAGGGCACGCGCGCGGCGTTGGCAGGGTTGCCCGCCGATACGGTTCCGGGTGTGGCGCCGCACAGTCTGCGTGCGGTCACGCCCGAGGGGCTGGCGGCGGCGGTCGCTCTGGGGGACGGGCCGATCCACATGCATCTGGCCGAACAGGTGGCCGAGGTCGAGGAGGTGCAGGCGGCCCATGGCGCGCGGCCCGTGCGCTGGCTGCTGGACCATGCGCCGGTGGACCCGCGCTGGTGTCTGATCCATTGCACGCAGATGGTCCCGGACGAGACGCTGGCGCTGGCGGCCACCGGCGCGGTGGCGGGGCTCTGCCCGATCACCGAATCCTCGCTGGGGGACGGCATCTTCGACGGGGTGCGCTGGCTCGGCGCGGGCGGGGCCTTTGGCGTGGGGTCGGACAGCAACATCCGTATCGCACTGACCGAGGAGTTGCGCACGCTGGAGTATTCGCAGCGCCTGCGCGACCGGTCGCGCGCGGCGCTGGCCAGGCCCGGGCGGTCCACCGGGCGGGTGCTGTTCGAAGGCGCAGCGCGCGGCGGGGCGCAGGCGGCAGGGCGCGACAGCGGGGCGATTGCGCCGGGGTGCTGGGCGGATCTTCTGGCGCTGGACGGGGGGGCGGTGGACCTGGTCGGTCGGCAGGGCGACACGGCTCTGGACGCCTGGATATTCGCCGGTGACGACCGCGCGGTGGCCGAGGTCTGGTCCGCCGGGCGGCATCTGGTCCGGGGCGGGCGCCACCGGGCCCGCGCGGCGATCACGGCGGCCTATCTGCGCACGCTGCAGGGGCTGCGCGATGCCCTCTGACCGGCCGTCGGGCGCCTTTGGCTGGCAGCACGCGCGCGACGAGGCGCTGCGGCGTATCCGGGCGCGCGAATGGCCGCCGGGCGCGCTGATCCCGAACGAGGCCGAACTGGCCACCGAGTGGGGCTGCGCGCGCGCCACCGTGAACCGCGCGCTGCGCGATCTGGCCGAGGCCGGGCTGCTGGAACGGCGACGCAAGGGCGGCACGCGGGTGGTCATGACCCCGTTGCGCAAGGCGACGCTGGCGATCCCGGTGATCCGGCAGGAGGTCGAGGCGCGCGGCGCTGCCCACGGCTATGCCCTGATTGCGCGCGCGCTTGGTACCGCCCCGGCCGGGGTGTGCCGTGCGTTGGCGCTTGCGCCGGAGACACGGCTCTTGCGGGTGCGTGCGCTGCATCTGAGCGATGGCGCGCCGCATGTCTACGAAGATCGCTGGATCAACCCGGTCGCCGTGCCCGCGATCCTGGACATCGACCTGGCGCAGGTCGATGCCAACTCCTGGCTGGTGCAGAACGTGGCCTTCACGCGCGGCGATCTGGCCCTTGGCGCCGTTGCCGCCGATGCGGCCATTGCCGACGCGCTGGCCTGCGCGCCGGGCAGCGCGGTCTTCACGATGGCGCGGATCACGTGGACGGGGGAGCACGCGATCACGCAGGTCACGCAGCATTACGCGCCCGGCTACCGGCTGACGACGACATTCTGACACGCCGCGCGCCGGCAGCGGGTCAACTGTGGCGCTGGCCGCGCGCAGGTGTGCGTTCACCCCGCCTGACAGACGCTTTCGAAACGTTCCTGACAGACGGCCAGAACCTCGTCGCCGGGGCGTTGCCACCAGTCCTGGGCCGAGAAGATCTCGACCTCCTGCGGGCCGTTCCAGCCTGCGGCCTCGATCATGGCGCGGATGCCGGGCAGGTCGATCACCCCGTCGCCCATCATGCCGCGGTCCAGCAGCAGATCGCGGGTCGGCACCCGCCAGTCGCAGATATGGTGCGCCATGATCGCACCCATCCGCCCCGCCCGCGCAATCGCCGCCGCCAGCCCCGGATCCCACCAGACGTGATAGACATCGATGGCCACACCCACGCCGGGCCCCAGCGCCGCGCACAGGTCCAGCGCCTGATCGAGCGTGTTCACGCAGGCGCGGTCGGCGGCATACATCGGGTGCAGGGGTTCGATCGCCAGCGGCACGCCCGATGCGCGCGCATGCGGCAGCAGCGCGGCAATCCCCTCGGCCACCTGCGCCCGCGCGCCTGCGATGTCGCGCGACCCTTCGGGCAGCCCGCCCACCACCAGCACCAGACAATCGGCGCCCAGTTCCGCCGCCTCGTCCACCGCGCGGCGGTTGTCCTCAAGCGCGGCGCTGCGCCCTGCGGCATCGGCGGCGGGGAACATGCCGCCCCGGCACACCCCGGTCAGCCGCAACCCGTTGGCGCGGACGATCCGCGCGGCCTCGGCCAGGCCGATGGCGGCGATCTGGTCGCGCCAGGGCGCAATCGCGGTGATCCCGCGCGCCAGGCAGCCATCCACGGCTTCGGCGAAGCCCCATTTCTGGCGCGTGGTGGCCAGGTTGATGGACAGGATATTGTCGCTCATGCGGCGGGTCCTTCCTTCAGGGGGGCCAACGCGCCCGCGTCCGGCGCCAGCGCGCAGCCGAGGCCCGGCGCCGCCAGTGTGCTGGTCAGTGCGATCATGCCGCCGTCAATCCGCAGGCGGGTCTGCCCGGCCCTGACGGTGTAAAGGTCCGGATGCGCCTGCGCGAAGCGGGTCTGTTCGGCCTCGGGCGCGGGGCCCATTCCGGCGACGAAATGGTGGCCGTTGCGTTCCACATGGGTGTTGCCGGTCACGGCCGCCAGCACCAGATCCTGTTGCAGGGCAAGGCCCGGCTGCACGGTCAGATCCTCGGCCGACAGGAACAGCCGCGCGCCGGTCGCATTGCCCTGCGCGACCCGCGCCGCGTTCAGCAGCGCGCGATAGACCCCCTTGCAGGACTTGGACGACACGCCGGTATAGCCCAGTGCGCGCGCCTGCGGGAAAGAGGTCAGATCGGCGTCGGATTCGTCGATCTCCA
Organism: Paracoccaceae bacterium; assembly: GCA_020832705.1. Taxonomy (GTDB): domain Bacteria; phylum Pseudomonadota; class Alphaproteobacteria; order Rhodobacterales; family Rhodobacteraceae; genus Rhabdonatronobacter. The sequence continues at coordinate 34,367 of JAFIEE010000002.1, read as the reverse complement.
GCGCCACGCGAGCGGCAAGGGCGGACACGTCGGTTCCCAGTGTCACGGCGCGCGCCATGGGCTGTTCCACGAACAGCAGCCCCGCGCGCAGCCCCGCCAGTGCCGGATGCGCGGCGATCCGGTCCAGCAGGTCGGCCAGCGGGTCCGGACCGGGATACTGTTCGTTCCCGTCCAGCGTGGCCTGCCAGCCGGGGGCGCGCGCGTCCAGAACCGCCGCGATCCGGATCAGCCGTTCTGTATCCGCCGCCGGGTCGCCGGAAAGCTTGAGCTTGAAATAGCGCGGGGCACAGGTGCCGATCACCTGATCGAGGCTTTGCGGCAGCCCATCCCCCAGCGGGGTTTCGATCTCCTCCACCGTCAGCGCATCGCCCAGGCCCACGGTATGGCGCAGGGCGATCCGGTCCGGGGCGGGGCGGGCGGCGAGGAAGGCGGCCATGTCGAACCCCGCAAGGTCCGGGGTCAGGGATGTATCCAGCCCCGGCAGGTTGGCGCGCAGCGCCGCCACCGCCGGAACCCCGTGCAGACGGCACAGCGCATCCAGCACCGCCCGGTCCGGCAGCGCCATCCCGAAGGAGGCGATCAGCCCGCCCATGCCCTGCGCCGCGCAAGCCGCCGCGTGCCCCGGCGCGGCGCTGGCGTGCAGGCCGAACGCCGTTGCGCTGCCCGCGCCCAGAAGCGCGTCCAGCCCCAGCCGCAGGGCGCGGCGCAACTGGTCGATGTTGTCTGCCACGCTCAGGTCGGGCGACTTGTCGAACCAGCGCGGCATCATCATCTCGGCGGCCCAGCCGGTGGCGCGGCGGCCCTGCGCATCCTCCACCACCACCCGGACAAACGCCTGCGGGGCGGCTGCGACCGAGGCCGCGCCGAAGCGGAACGGGAAGCGGAAGGTCACGGGCCGTTCGAAGGCCGCCGCTTCGACCACCCGCAGGCGCGGCGCGTCATTCGAATGGGTGGTCACGGGGTCACGCCATGGACCGCCAGCACGCGCGCCATGCGGTCGGTGGCCAGGTCCGGATCGGCCAGACATCCGGCGGCATCGGCCAGCCGGAACAGCTCGGCCAGATGCTGCACCGACCGCGCGCTCTGCTGTCCGCCGACCATGGTGAAATGATCCTGCAACCCGTTCAGATAGGCCATGAACACCACCCCGGTCTTGTAGAACCGCGTCGGCGCCGCAAAGATGTGGCGCGACAGCGGGACGGTGGGCGCCAGCAGGCTGTGAAAGGTGCCTTCGTCGCCTTGCCCCAGTGCCTCCATCGCCGCCGAGGCCACCGGCGCGATGGCATCGAAAATGCCCAGCAGCGCGTCCGAATGGCCCTGTTCGTCGCCTGCGATCAGTTCGGCATAGTTGAAATCATCGCCCGTATACATGCGCACGCCCGGCGGCAGGCGGCGGCGCATGGTGATTTCCTTTTCCTTGGACAGAAGCGAGATCTTGATCCCGTCGACCTTGTCCGCATGCGCGGCGATCACGTCGAGCGCGACCTCCATCGCCGCCATGTGGTCGCCGTGGCCCCAGTAGCCCGCCAGCGCCGGGTCGAACATCTCGCCCAGCCAGTGGATGATGACGGGCTCCTTGCTGTTGCTCAGAACATGGTCATAGACGCGGGCGTAATCATCGGGCCCGCGCGCGGCGGCGGCCAGCGCGCGGCTGGCCATGAGGATGATGCGCCCGCCATAGCCTTCGATCACCGCGAACTGCTCGTCATAGGCGCGCAGGATATCATCGATGCCGATGCCCGCCCCGGGGTCCAGATGGTCGGTCCCGGCACCGCAGGCGATCAGCGCATCATCGCGGCTGGCGGCTTCGGCCAGCGCGCGGCGGATCAGTTCCTGCGCCTCCGCCCAGCCCAGCCCCATGCCGCGCTGCGCGGTGTCCATCGCCTCGGCCACGCCCAGGCCAAGGTCCCACAGCCGGTGCCGGAACGCCAGCGTCCGGTCCCAGTCGATCGCGGGGGTCAGCCAGGGGTCATGCACGGCCAGCGGATCGGCCACCACATGCGCCGCGGCAAAGACCACGCGCGGGAAAGCATCGGCGCGGCGGCGCGCCAGCGGCACCGGCGCGCCCGTCAGCGTGTGGGGTTTCAGCGTGCCGTCCGGGTGGGGCAGGGTGATGGCGGGCATGTCTCAGAACTCCAGCGCGGGAACGTCCAGCCAGCGGCGTTCCTTCCATGATTGCAGGCCAAGCGCGGCCAGTTGCACGCCCTTGGCGCCCGCTTCCAGCCCGTAGGGCCAGGGCGCATCCTCGGCGACATGGCGCAGGAACATTTCCCACTGCACCTTGAAGCCGTTGTCGGCGGGCCAGTTGTCGGGCACCTCCTCCCAGTCATCAAGGAAGTTCATGGTCTGCGGCTGGTCCGGGTTCCAGACGGGTTTGGGCGTGTTCACCCGGTGCTGGGTGAAACACTTGTGCAGCCCCGCCACCGCGGACCCGTGTGTGCCGTCCACCTGAAAGGTCACCAGATCATCGCGCCGCACCCGCACTGTCCAGGACGAGTTGATATGCGCGATCACCCCGCCCTCCAGTTCGAACGTGGCATAGGCGGCATCGTCGGCATCGGCGGTGTAGCAGTTGCCCGCTTCGTCCACGCGCTCGGGGATATGGGTGGCGCCAAGGCAGGAGACCGCGCGCACCTCGCCGAACAGGTTGTCCAGCACATAGCGCCAGTGGCAGAGCATATCGAGGATGATGCCGCCGCCATCGGCCAGGCGGTAATTCCACGAGGGACGCTGCGCCTGCTGCCAGTCGCCTTCGAACACCCAATAGCCGAATTCGCCCCGCACCGACAGGATCTTGCCGAAGAACCCGGCGTCCCGCAGCATGGCCAGCTTCATCAGGCCGGGCAGGAACAGCTTGTCCTGCACCACGCCGTGTTTCAGCCCCGAGGCCCGCGCCGTGCGGGCAAGCCTGACCGCCGTGTCCAGATCGTCCGAGGTGGGCTTTTCGCAATAGACATGCTTGCCCGCCGCCAGCGCGCGTTCCAGCAGTTGCGCGCGCATCTGCGTGGTGCCCGCGTCGAAGAACACGGTGTCGTCCGGGTTGGCGAGCGCGGCGTCCAGATCGTCGGACCAGCGCGTGACCCCGTGGCGTTCGGCCACTGCCCGCACCCGGTCGGCATTGCGGCCCACAAGGATCGGGTCCGGTATCAGCCGGTCGCCGTTCTGCAGCATGATCCCGCCCTGATCGCGGATCGCCAGGACCGAACGCACCAGGTGCTGGTTGTAGCCCATGCGCCCGGTGACGCCATGCATGATCAGGCCAAGCCGCTGTTCGCCCATCGCCCCCGTCCTTTCTGATTGATGGCACGCCGCTGGTGTGCCCTTATGTAACCTTATGGTTACTTATCCCCGGCGCGGCGCTTCGGTCAAGCGTGAATGTCGCGCCGCTCAGGCGCCGATCACCATGCGCGCCCCGGCCAGCGTCAGGAAGGCCAGGATCATCAGGTCGAAGGCGCGCGGGCTGCTCAGCCGACCCAGCCAGGCCCCCACGGGCATGAAGACAAAGACCGGAATGCACGCAAACAGCCCCAGCCACAGCCAGTGCGCCTGATAGATGCCCGCCACCACCAGCGCCGGCAACTGCACCAGGGCAAAGCCCAGGAACATGGCCGAGACCGCGAAAACCGTCGCCTGCCGCTCCAGCCCCAGCGCGTGCATGAAGGTCACGCCCGCAGGCGCGGCGATCCCGGTGGCGCCCTGCAGCGTGCCCGCCGCCAGCCCCGCCACCGGACCCAGCCGCCGCGCCGCCTGCGCCGACAGCACGAAACCGGGGCGCGCCAGCCGCAGCCCCACATAGGCCAGCAGCATTGCACCCAGACCGGCCTCGAGCGTCCGCTCGGGCAGCGTGTCCAGCGCCCAGGTGCCCAGCCCGATCCCCACCGCGCCAAGGCCCAGAAACCACGGCAGGAACGCCAGCCCCGGCAGCGCCCGCGCCGCGCGATAGGCCCATATCTGATAGATGTTGGTGGCCAGGATCGGCACCAGCATGATGCCGATGGCCTGCTGCAGCCCCACAACCGCCGTCAGCAGCGGCAGCGCAATCAAGGGCAGGCCCAGCCCGGTGGCGCCCTTGGAAATCGCCCCCGCGCCCAGCGCAAGCGTCAGCCAGAACAGCATCTGAAGGTCCATGCGCGTCCTTTCGACGGTCCGGCCCGGGGCGTCGATGCGGCGTCGGGCGATTGACAGGGCGGGCCGTGCCGCCCCAGCATGCGCCTGGCAGGGACCGTGCCAATACGGCGCCCAAACACGGCGGCATAAGAGGGGTTAGCGATGAAATTCAGCCTGTGCAACGAGGTTCTGGCCGGGGTGGGCCTGGCCGAGCAGTGCCGCATGGCCGCCGCGATGGGCTATGCGGGGCTGGAGATCGCGCCCTACACGCTGGCCCCGGACCCCACGCGGATGACCAACCGCCAGGTTGCCGAGGCCCGCGCGATTGTCGCCGATCACGGGCTGGAGGTGACGGGGCTGCACTGGCTGCTGATCGCGCCCGAGGGTTTGTCGATCACCGACCCGGACCCGGCGATGCGCGCATGCGTGAGCGATGCGCTGGCGGCGCTGGTGGACCTTTGCGCGGGGCTGGGGGGCCGCGTGCTGGTCCATGGATCGCCGAAGCAGCGCCGTCTGGGCCCAGACCCGGAGCGCGCGCGGGCGGTGGCGCTGGAGCATTGGGCCGCCGCCGGGGCGCGGGCGCGGGCGGCCGGGATGGTCTATTGCATCGAGCCGATCTCGGCCGACGAAGCCGATTTCATCACCACCCTGGCCGAAGGTGCGGCGCTGCTGGACGCGGTGGCCGAGCCGGGGCTGCAACTGATGATCGACACCGGCCACGCGCTGCGCGGCGAGGCCGAGCCACTGGCCGATCTGGCCGCGCGCTGGCTGCCCACCGGGCGCATCGCCCATGTGCAACTCAATGACAGCAACCGGCGCGGACCGGGGCAGGGGGCGGATCGCATGGCGCCGTTCCTGGCCGCGCTGCGCGCGGCGCACTGGCCGCACCCGGTGGCGGTGGAACCCTTCGTCTATGTCCCCGATGGCGCCACGACGGCGGCGGCTTCGCTTGGCTATCTGCGTGGGGTGCTGGAGGGGCTGGAGGGTGCAGCGACAGGCTGACCCGGTGCCAGACCCGGCGGGCTGCCCTGAACGAAAATGAACCGGATGGTTACTTATGGCTTGACAGATGCGCCCGACCGCCACAGGCTTGCCCGCGTGCTGCCCGTTGCGCGGCAGTTGCCTGGGAGGAGAACCGGAACAATGACACATCGATTTGGATCGCGGCTTGCCGCGGGGGCGCTGGCAAGCTTCGCACTGGCCACCGGCGCCATGGCGCAGGACTGGGAGCCCGGCGGCCCCATCAACATCATCGTGCCCTGGGGCGCGGGCGGGTCCACCGACCAGGTCACCCGCGTCACCGCGCCGATCATCGCCGAGGCGCTGGGCGTCAACGTGGTGATCGTCAACCAGCCCGGCGCCTCGGGCTCCATCGGCACGCAGGAAGTGCTGAACGCGCCCCGTGACGGGATGACCTGGACCGCCAACGCCATCAAGAACAACGCCACCTATGCGGTCAGCGGGCTGATCGAGGATACCTCGATCGACGACTGGCACATCTACCTCTCGGTGGCCAATGCGCCCATGGTCAGCGTGCCCGCGAACAGCGAGTTCGAGGATTTCGGCGCGCTGCTCGAAGCGTTCCGCACGCGCGGGGACGAGATCACGGTCGCCACCGCCGGGGTGACCTCCTCGGGCGGGACGGCGATTTCCAGCCTGGCCACGGCGGGCGATTTCGACTTCCGCATGATCACCTATGATGGCGGCGCACCGGCGGCCACCGCAACGGCCGCAGGCGAGGCGATGGTGACCACGCAGCTTGCCGTTGAGCAGATCGAACTTGCGCGCGGCGGGCGCCTGCGGCCGCTGGCCATCCTGTCGGATCAGCCGCTGGTGGTCGAAGGCATGGACCCGGTGCCGCCGATCACCGACTGGCTGGACATGCCGCTGGCGCCTGACTACTTCGGCATCTTCATCCCGCGCGGTGTGCCGGACGAGGTGATCGCCACGATGGACGACATCTGGGAAAACCACGTCGCCACCTCGGAGGCACTGCGCGACTATGCCGAGGGCTTCGGCGCCGTGCTGGCGCCGTCCTGGGGCGAGTTGGCGCGCGAAAGGTCGATCCCCATCGCCATTGCGGATGCCTGCGGCAAGGCCGCGCGCGGCGAAGCGGTGATTGATCCCATCGAATTGGGCTTCGACTGTGACACCATGAGCGAGGTCAGCGCCCAGTGAGCCGCGAGTCTCCAGATCCGTCCGCGCCCCCGGGTGCGGGCGGTCCGGTGCCGGACCAGCCCCCGGAAGCCGAGGGCGACGGCGCGCACATGGTGCGCGCCGATCTGCTGACGGGAGTTGTCCTGCTGGTGCTTGGAGTCGCGGTGGTCTGGATGTCGTGGGAGATGCCACGGCTGGAGGTGCGGCGCATCCACCCCGCCACGGTGCCGGGACTTGTCCCGGGCCTGCTGGGGATTGCGCTGGCGCTCTGCGGCGCGATCCTTGCAGCGCGCTCGGTCCGGGTGGCTGGCGATGGCGCGGGATGGCGCCGCTTCGGCGCGGGGTTCGTGACCTCGCAGGCCGCACGGGTGGCGGTGACCATGGCGCTGGCGCTGGGCTATGCGCTGGTGCTGGTGGGATGGCTGCCGTTCTGGGCGGCGTCGGCGGTGTTCGTCTTCGTCTTCATCGTGCTGTTCGAACGGGTCTTCGCGCCCTCACCGCATCCGCTCTGGCGCACGGCGCTGACCGCCGCGGTGCAGGCGGTGATCGTCGGTGTGGCGGTGTCGGTGGTGTTCGAAACCGGATTTCTGGTGCGCCTGCCATGACCGCGACGGGCGGCAAGCAAACGAAAGACGGGCATCATGCTTGAGGGTCTGGCCCTTCTGGGCGACGGCGTTGCGCATTTCCTGACCTGGCAGTCGCTGTTCAACGTGCTCTGGGCCACGCTGCTGGGGATCATCATCGGGCTGTTGCCGGGGCTGACGGCAACCATGGGCGTGGCGCTGCTGGTCACGCTGACCTATCCCATGGCGCCGGATCAGGCGATCCTGAGCCTGATGTGCATCTATGTGGGTGCCATCTATGGCGGCAGCCGCACGGCGATCCTGCTGGCCATTCCCGGCACGCCCGCCAGCGCCGCCACCACGCTGGACGGGCACCCGCTGGCGCTTTCGGGCAAGGGCGGGCTGGCGATGGGGCTGGCCACCACCTCGTCGGCGCTGGGCACCCTGGTAGGGATCGTCTGCCTGGCGCTGCTGGCCCCGCTGCTGACCGAAGCCGCGCTCAACTTCGGCTCCTATGAATTCTTCTGGCTGGCGCTTTTCGGGGTGGTGATTTCGGGGCGGCTGACGGCGTTCGACGATCCGATCAAGGGGTATGTGGCGGGGCTGCTGGGCCTGCTGGTGGCGATGATCGGCATGGAGGGGCTGCACGGTTTTCGCCGCTTCACCTTCGGCGTGCCGGCGCTGGGCGGCGGCATCGACCTGATCCCGGCCATGGTGGGCGCCTTCGGGCTGGCCGAGATTCTGGTGGTGATGAAGCGCCGGGTTTCGGCGCATATCATCGACGCTTCGGACCGGGTGGTGCCCCGCATCAAGGACGTGTGGAAATACCGCCGGACCACGGTGCGCTCCGGGATAATCGGCACCTTTGTCGGCATCGTCCCCGGCGTGGGCGAGGATATCGGCGCCTGGGGGTCCTATGCCGCCGCCAAGCGCAAGAGCGCCGAGGCCGACCGCTTCGGCAAGGGCAGCCTGGAAGGGCTGATCGCCGCCGAGACCGGCAACAGCGCCGCCATTCCCGGCTCCATGATCCCCACGCTGACGCTGGCCCTGCCGGGTTCGGCGGCGGCGGCGGTGCTGATTGCGGCCATGTATATCCACGGCATCCGCCCCGGCCCGATGCTGATGGTGGAAAACGCGCCCTTCCTTTACAAGGTCGTGGCCATGCTGGCGCTGGCCACGCTGGCGATCCTGGTGCTGGGACTGCTGCTGACGCGGGTGCTGCTGCGGGTGATGACCGTGCCGCGCGAACGGCTGATGCCGGTGGTCTATGTGCTGTGTGTGGTCGGCTCCTTCGCCATCGCGCAGCGCATGTTCGATGTCTATGTGATGCTGGCCTTCGGCATCATCGGCTTCTTCCTGCGCGAGATGCGTTATCCCATGGCGCCGCTGGTGATGGGCATCATCCTTGGCACGCTGCTGGATGTGAACCTGCGCCGCGGCCTGGCGCTGTCCAACGGCGATCTGACCCCGTTCTTTACCCGGCCGGTGTCTGCGGTTATCTGCGGGCTGGTCGTCCTGTCGATCCTGTTCAGCATTCCGGTGATCCAACGCCTTGTCACACGTCTCTTCATCAAGGACCGCGGCCCGCAGACCGGGGGCGGCTGAGCGTCCCCGCCGGACGCGGAATTCGGAGCGCACCAAGGAGGCGATCCTTGCGGCTGCGCGCGCCGAATTCTGCGAGCACGGGCTGGGCGGCGCGCGGGTGGATGCGATTGCCGAACGCGCGGGCGCCAACAAGCGGCTGCTTTACCACTATTTCGGCAACAAGGAGGACCTCTATCGCGCGGTCCTGCTGGATGCCTATGCCGAGATCCGCGCGGGTGAGCGCGAACTCAACCTGGAGGCGCTCAGCCCGGACGAGGCGATGGACCGGCTGGTGCGCTTCACCTTCCGCCATTTCCTGGACAAGCCGTGGTTCACCAGCCTGCTTTCCACCGAGAACGTGCAGAATGCCGCCTACCTGAAGTCCCTGCCGGACATCCCGGCCCTGCATTCGCCGCTGGTCGGGCAGATCGAGAAGATCCTTGATCAGGGGAGGCAGGAAGGCATCTTCCGCGACGGGATCGACCCGATCCAGCTTTACATCTCGATCGCCGCGCTGGGCTATTTCTACGTCTCGAACATGAAGACCCTGTCGGTGATCTTCGAACGCGACCTGGGCGCCACCACCATGATCCAGGAACGCGAGGCACAGGCGGTGCAGATGGTGCTGCGCTACCTGTGGAAGCCCGGCGTCCAGCCCGTCCGCGAAGTCTGAGCCGGGTTTCGCCCGTCCGGCCCTGGCCCGCAACCGCCCCGCCCCGAATGCCTTGACCGGTCCGGCGGGGTGCTGGACCGGCGCGCCATATCCTCTAGCTTCATCGGGCAGACCTGCGCGCACGCCCGCCGCAGCACATCAGGGGAAACCATGTCCGAGACCGGAAGCAACAGTGCCATTTCGCAGGACACCGAAGCCACGGCCGCGCTGGCGGACTGGCTGCGCGAGACACTGCACAGCGGCGCCACCGCCTTCGACGCGGCGCGCCGCATCGCCCGCCGGATGGGCGCGCAGCGCCGGGGCGCCCGCTGCGAAGTGGTGTTCTGGGCGCCCGAACTTCAGGAGCGCCGGGTCTACGACGATGACATCTTCATCGAGGTGCTGGACATCGACGGCGCGGCGGCGCTGTTGCGGTCGCGCCAGACGCTGACCTTTCGCCGCACCCGTATTCCGGTGGCGCGGGTCGATGCGTGGTGCGTGGCGGCCATCGACGGCATGCAGGCGGGCACCCGGGACCGTATCGGCAGCTTCTATTCGCTGGTCTGGCGCGATGCCGAAAACCGCTGGAACCGGAGCCTCGACCCGCTGTCGGCCTCGGTGCCGTTCGGTCCCTTCGCCCCGGCCGAGTATTACGACATCGACGCCATGCAGGCGGCCCGGGCCGACAAGGGCTATTACGCCGCGCTACCTCAGGACGCGGTCCACAAGTTCGGCCCGCCGTCGAACATCCTGCAGATCCATGTCCCCACGGCGACGGCAAGCATGAGCATCGCCGGGCTGACCCGGCAGTTCGAGGCTCTGGCCGAAAGGGTCGGCCAGGGCGGGCCGCTGGAGCCGTCCGAGCGCATCTTTCTGGGCTATGACGCGGTGCAACTGCTGCCGGTGGAGCCGACGACCGTCTACGAGGCCGGGCCCGATTTCTGGACCGAGGTCGAGGATCAGGACGACCGGCTGATGGTCGATATCCGCCGCCCCGACACCACCAACTGGGGGTATGACGTGGTGATCACCGGCATGGCGGCGGTGAACCCCTCGCTGCTGGAAACCGACAGGCCCGACGAACTGGTGGACCTGGCCGCGGTGCTGCACAATTTCCCCGGCGGGCCAAAGAAGCTGATCCTGGATGTGGTCTTCGGGCACAGCGACAATCAGGGTCTGCGCGGCCTCAGCCACCACTATTTCGCCGGGCCGAACATGTATGGCCAGAACATGAACTACCGTCACCCCGTCGTGCGCGCGATCCTGCTGGAAATGCAGCGCCGCAAGGTGAATTTCGGTGCCGACGGCGTGCGGGTGGACGGGGCGCAGGATTTCAAGTGGTGGGACGCCGACGCCCAGATGCTGCGCCATGACGACGCGTATCTGCAGGAAATGGCCGATATCGTGCAGGAGGTCGCGGGCCGGAAATACCGCCCCTGGTTCGTGTTCGAGGATGGCCGCCCCTGGCCCGACGAGGACTGGGAGCTGAGCTCGGATTATCGCGCGGTGCTCGAGGCCCAGCGCGACGATGACGTGTTCCAGTGGGGCCCGCTGACCTTCGCGCACAATACGCCGTTCCTCTATACCTTCTGGCTGTCGAAGTTCTGGCGCATTCAGGAAATCGTGCGCCACGGGGCCAACTGGATTTCCGGCTGCGCCAACCACGACACGCTGCGCCGGGGCACCCAGATCAGCCCGAAGCTGAACATCAACACGCGCCTTGGCGACACGCGGATGGAGATCCTGGACAAGGCCTATGACCATCCGGCGGCGCAGATGCTGACCTATGTGGCCTTTCCCGGCGTGCCGATGGATTTCCTGAACGCCATGGCGCGGGCAAGCTGGGGGTTCATCCGCAATCAGGATGATCAGTATGGCGTGAAGGTCGTGGCCGAGGAGGCGATCTCGCTCAACTGGCAGGTGGATGAATACACCTATTCCGAGCCGGGCAACTTCACCCGGCTCAAGGCGCTGGGGTTTGCCGACCGCGCGGCGCTGGGCCGGTTCATGATGACGCTGCCCGCGCTTGTCGAGGCCACGGAATACGATCTGGACGTGATGGCAGCGCTCCTGAACGCCGTCGACCCGCCGCTGGACGGGCCCGCACCCTATGATGCGGGCGCGCTGAAGCGCGTGGCGCGCGCGTGGATGGATGACATGCACGATTATTGCAATGTCGCCAAGTATCTGGACCGGCTGGGCGATGCGCATACCGGCTACATGCTGAAGCTGCGCAGCTTCCGGTCTGCGCGGCCCTGGCTGCGGGACAACTACGGTCCGGGCGACGTGATCGATTATCACACGCCGACGGGTGGCACCGTCGCCTTTCGCGCGCTGCGACACGGGCCGGACGGTGAACAGGTGTTCATGATCGCGCATCTGGAGGGCAAGCCGCTGATGGATATCGACCCCGTCACGATGCCGGTGCCGGGGCTGGAGGGGGGCGGCTGGCATGTGGCCCTGCGCACGCCCGGTATCGGCAGCGATTATCTGGGCGGGCCGATCACCCTGCATGACAGCATGGCGGTGCTCTATACGCGCCGCCGCCCCGTGTGAGGCCGCGCTCGGCAGCGCCTCGCAGCCGCTGTGCCCGATTTCCCGGTGCGGCAACAGCACGGCAGACAGCGCGGGCGACAGGGGCTGTGCAATGTCCTGTTCGTCATGGCCATGACCGCCATGGTTTCGCCGCGCGCGCCTGTCGCTGTCGCAAACTTGCGCCGTTCGGCGCGATCAGCTGTCCGGAAGGCGATAGACCCGCCGCGCGTTGTGTTGCGCAATCGCCGTTGCCTCGTCGGCCGACAGCGGCGACAGCAGCGCGCGCGACAGGTCGATCCAGTCCGGCAGACCGGAGCCCAGGTTGACCACCGGCCAGTCGCCGCCCCAGACCATGCGCGCCGGCCCGAAGGCGTCCAGCACATGCCCCACCCAGGGACGCAGCGTGTCCAGATCACGCTTGTCCGGCGCGCAATAGGCCGTCAGCCCCGACAGCTTCACATGCATGTTCTCATGCGCGGCCAGCGCCGTGATTTCGGCCGCCCAGGCGTCGAAGGCGCCCCCGGCGATATCGGGCACGCCGCAATGATTCAGCACCATCACCGTATCCGGGCAGGCCGCCGCCAGCGCGCGGGCGATGGGCAGTTGCCGCGCCAGCACGCAGACATCGAAACTCAGCCCCCTCCGGCCGATCTCGGCCACCCCGGCGCGGAATGTCCGGCTTTGCGAGACCTCGTCGGGGACCACATGCAGCACCCGGCGAAAACCCACCGCGCCCAGGTCCGCCGCCTCGTCCAGCCAGTCGGTGAACCCGGCCTCGGTCTCCGGGCGGCACGAGGCGATCTGCGCCAGAATCCCTGATCCGGGCTGCCGCATCAGCCCGGCGATGAACCGCGCCTCGGCCTGATAATCGGCGTCATCCACCGCGCATTCCATGAACACGGTTCCGGCGATGCCGCGCCCTTCGGTCAGCGTCTGGTAATCCGCGACCGTGAAATCGCCGGTCGCCAGCGCGTCGATGCCTGCGGTCCAGCCATAGCCCAGCCGGTCGCGATAGATCAGGTGCTGGTGGGTGTCGATGAACTCCATGGCGTGCCTCCCTTTCTCCTTGCGTTCAGCGGTGCGGACTCAGGTGTTCGCCCAACCGCCATCGATGACATGCGCCTGCCCGGTGACAAAGGCGCTTTCGTCGCTGGCGAGCCAGACCACCAGCGCCGCCACCTCGTCGGGCGTGCCGATCCGGCCCATGGGCTGGCGCGCGATGAAGGCCGCGCGGGCGCTTTCATAGTCGCCGGTGGCCGACAGCCGATCCTCCAGCGAGGGGCTTTGCACCGTGCCCGGGCAGATGGCGTTGCAGCGGATGCCCTGCGTGACGAAATCCGCCGCCACCGATTTGGTCATGCCGATCACCCCCGCCTTGGTCGCGCCATAGACGAAACGGTTGGGCGCGGCGATGATCGACGAGGCGACCGAGGCCATGTTGATGATGCTGCCACCGCCCGCGGCCAGCATCCCGGGCAGGAAGGCGCGGATCATCCGGTACATGGCGGTCATGTTCAGATCCAGACTGAAGGCCCAGGCGTCCTCGTCACAATCCAGGATCGTGCCATGTGCGACAAAGCCCGCACAGTTGAACAGCACATCCGGGGCGGGCAGGTCGGCGGCCAGCGCGGCCACCGCGTCCGGGTCGCGCACGTCCAGCAGGCGTGTTTCCAGCGCCAGCCCTTCGGCCTCGGTGCTCAGCGAGGCCAGCGTATCCGGGTTGATGTCGGTTGCGATGATCCGCGCGCCCGCCCGCGCCATGGCCAGCGCCGAAGCGCGCCCGATCCCCTGTCCCGCCGCGCTCAGCAGCGCGGTCTTGCCGTTCAGTCGTCCCATGGGTCCCTCATCGTTCATTCAAACCGGCAGACAGGCCGGTCCGATCGGTTCGAAACTCTTGTAGGTCAGGATGAACTCCTGATGCCCCAGCGCCTCGGACGCGCTTTGTTTGCCGGCGGCCAGGGCAGAGACGAAATCGAAGATCTCCGCGCCGACCTCCGCAACCGAGGCAGCGCCCTCTAGAATGCGTCCGGCGTTGATGTCCATGTCCTCGGCCAGGCGGCGGTACATATGCGGGTTGGCGGCGATCTTGATCACCGGCGCCAGCGCCGAACCCACCACCGACCCGCGCCCGGTGACGAACAGCGTGCAATGCGCCCCCGAGGCCATCATCTCGACGATCTCGGCATTGTCCGAGATGTTGGGAAAGCCGAAGCGCACCTCGCCGTCGGGGACCACATCCATCAGGTAAAGCCCGCCGCGCGGCGGGATGTCACCGGGCTTGATCAGCCCCGAGATGGGCGACTGACCGGATTTCATGTAGGCGCCGAGCGATTTCTCCTCGATCGTGGTCAGCCCGCCTTCGGCATTGCCGACGGCGAAACTGCCGAAGCCAAGCGTGGCGTAATAGCGCGCGGCCTTGTCCACGCTGGCGCGTAGCTCCACGGCCAGTTCGGGCGTGGCGGCGCGGGCGGCCATGATCTCTTCGCAGCCGATCAGCTCGCCGGTTTCCTCGAAGATGCAGGTCGCGCCCGCTGCCACCAGCCGGTCGAAGGCCACGCCCGCCGCCGGGTTGCCGGTGATCCCCGAGGTGCCGTCCGACCCGCCGCAGACCGTGCCCACCACCAGTTCCGACACATCCATCGGCACGGTAGGCGCGGCGGCCAGCTCGGCGGCCCGCGCGCGCACCCAGTCCTGCCCGGCGGCGATGGTGCTGCGCGTGCCGCCCGCATTCTGGATCACCAGCGTTTCCACCGGGCGGCCGCTCTCGGCCACCACGCGCGCCAGCCGGTCGCGGTCGAAGCTTTCGCAGCCCAGCGAAACGATCATCACCGCGCCCACATTCGGATGCGTGCACAGCCGCTCCATCATCTTCTGTGCGTAAACGTTGGGAAAGCAGCCGGGAAAGCCGATGACATGCGCCGCCGCGCGGTCGATCCCGGCGATTTCGCGGGCGACGTGATGGGCGCATTCCACCAGATAGGCCACCGCGATCACGTTGCGGATGCCCTTGCGCCCGTCGCGGCGCGGATAGCCCCGCAGGGCGGGCGCGGTCTTCGCAGCGTTGTTCATGCGGTTTCCTCCCCTGTGTCCGAGGCGGCATCGCGCGAATGGGTCGGCGTGTAATCGCTGCGCAGGTTGTGCAGATGCACATGCTCGCCCGGTGCAATCGCGGTGCTGGCCGATCCTATCGGCGCGCCGTACTTGATGACCTTTTCTCCGGCGGCAATCGCCACGCGGGCGATCTTGTGGCCCAGCCCCAGCGCCACCGGCACGGTGACATGACGGCCCTGAACCGCGATGACCTCGCCCGCCGCAACCTGGTCGCGCAGCACATAGACGCTGTCGCCGGGCGAGAGCAGCAGCAGGCGGGAGTCTGTGGCGGCCATGTCAGACAACCTCCAGTGTCGCGTTTTCTATTGCGTCGCGGTCCAGCGCGGCGCCCAGGCCCGGGGTCTCGGGCAGGCGGGCTACGCCCTGTGCCACCGGCAGCGCGCCCGCAAGCCCGAAGCCGAAGGGCTCCATCGGCCACAGGAGTTCGAAAAAGGTGTTGTTTTGCACCGCGCCGCACAGGTGCAGGTTCACCATCTCCAGCGGGTGGAAGATGGCGGTGTGGATTTCGCAGTTCATGTGGAAGGCTTCGGCCAGCCGCGCGGTCTTGAGCGCGCCGGTCACGCCGCCGCTCCAGGAGACATCGGCGCGCACGGCGTCCACCACCCGGCGGGCGACCACATCGGCCACGGAATAAGGATGCTTCGCCAGAACCTCGGTGCCGACCACCGGAATGTCGAGCGTGCGGGTCAGTTCGGCCAGTGCGCCCATGGCCTCGTCTGGCAGGGGTTCCTCGTACCACAGATAGCCCAGCCGTTCGAGCTCGCGCCCAAGGCGCAGCGCCTCGTCAAAGGTATAGGGCTGCACCGGGTCGGACATCAGCGCGAACCCGTCCCCCACGGCATCACGCACGGCGCGGTGGATCTCGATATCGGCGTGCAGGCTGTGGCCGGGGGGGTGGATCTTGTATCCCGCCATGCCCGCGGCCTGCACCGCGCGGGCCTCGGCGGCATAGGCGTCCGGCCCGTCCAGCACCAGCGACGAGGCATAGACCGGCACCTCGGCCCGCGCCCCGCCGATATAGCGCCACAGCGGCTGGCCCGCGGCCTCGGCCGCCAGGATCCACAGGCAGGCATCCACCGGCCCCCAGCCAAAGATCGGCAGGTGATGCCACCAGCGGTCGGCGCGGCGCCAGTCGTGCCAGATCGCTTCGCGGTCCAGCGCGTTGCGCCCTGCAAGGAACGGGCGCAGCGAGGCTGCGGCGGTATGCGCCGTGCCGAGTGCCGAGCGGCCGGCAAAGCCCAGCATCGCGGCTTCGCGCCCGCAGTCGGTGCGCAGGGTGTAGACCACGCAATCCATCGCGCCGCCGGTGCCGCCCCGCAGGCTGTCCGCCCCGGGCAGGGGCGGCAGGCGGCAGGCGCGGATATCCAGCGCGGCGATTCGCATCAGAACTTGCCGTGTTTCACATAGGCGTCCTGCGGGTCCATGCCCTCCAGGATCGCCTTGCGCACCATGCTTTCGGTGTTCATCGCGGTGACGGCGGCCGCGATCACCGGGTCCAGCCTTGCGGCGGGGATGCGCACCATGCCGTCGCGGTCCCCGTGCAGCCAGTCGCCGGGGGCAATCGCCACTTCGCCGATCATGATCTTGGCCCCGGTGGCGGTGGGCAGCCACATGCCCACCACATCGCGCGGGGTGTGGTGCGTGCCCCAGGCGCGGAAACCCAGCCGCAGCAGGAAATTCGTGTCCCTGAGCGCGCCATCGACCACGCAGCCAAGAACGCCCTTGCGGTGCAGCGTCTCGGCCGAAAGCTCGCCCATTTGCGCCACCAGATGCGTATGCGGCTGGCAGGTCCAGACATGCCCCGCCGGGGCCTGCGACAGCAGTCCGGTCCAGGCCAGCAGGGTTTCGTGCGGGTCGGCTGTCTCGTCCAGCCGCCCCTGGATGGTGAATGCCGGGCCGGTCAGCACGGCCTCGGGCTGCAGCGGGCGGATGCGAGGGGGCAGGGTGAAGTTGCGCAGCCCCATGGCGCGCATCACGTCATGGATGACCGACGTGTAACACCCCTGCAGTTGCGCCAGGCGGTCGGCATCAGTCATGGTGGAACACCTCTTCCATCATCGCCCACCATTCGCCGTCCTTGCGGGTGTCGAGCGGCACCTGACACGGCATGCAGACATCCCACCATTCCTGCGTGCGCGGGTCGGCGGCCATTCTGGCCGCGTCGGCTTCGAAGTCCGCGCCGGTGTATTCCCAGTAGCCGAACAGCAGGTTTTCCGGCTCCTTCAGGAAGATCGAATAATTGGTGATGTTGCACGCGCTGATCATGGCCAGAATATCGGGCCAGACATCGGCGTGCAGGCGCTTGTAGACTTCGACCTTTTCGGGTTTCAGCCCGATCACCATTCCCATCCGTTGCATGTCATCCTCCCTGTGCGATCTCGCTTGCGCTGCCCGCCACGGTGCGGGCGGCGATGGCCTGCCAGTCCCAGTCGATCCCCAGTCCCGGCGTCTGCGGCGCGTGCGCGCGCCCGTCGCGCAGGTCCAGCCGCGAGGTGGTGATCGCATCAAGCTGCGGGATGTATTCCAGCATCCAGCCGTTCGGCACCGCGCAGACAAGGCTGACATGCAGCTCCATCAGGAAATGCGGACAGACCGGAATGTTGAACGCCTCGGCCATGTGCGCGACCTTCAGCCAGGGCGTGATCCCGCCGATGCGTGCCGCATCCACCTGCACCACCGAAGCCGCGCCCCGGTCGAGGTAATCCTTGAACTGGCTGGCGGAATAAAGGCTCTCGCCCACCGCCACCGGCACGCGAGAGTGCGCAGCAAGCCTTGCATGGGCGCCGATATCGTCGGCGGGCATGGGTTCCTCGAACCATGTGATCCCGTGCCCGGCCAGCATGTCGGCGCGCATCATCGCCGCGTTGAGCGTGAAGGCCTGGTTGGCATCGACCATCAGATGAAACGCATCGCCGACCGTCGCGCGCACGGCCCCCAGCCGGGCGGCATCCTCGGCCAGATGCGGTTTGCCGATCTTGACCTTGGCGCCGGCGAAGCCCTGCGCCTGCACCGCCTGCGCGTCATCCACCAGCGCGGGCGTGTCGATATGCAGCCAGCCGCCTTCGGTCGAATAGACCGGGACCGAAGGTTTCGCGCCCCCCGCCATGCGCCACAGCGGCAGCCCCGCCCGGCGGCAGCGCAGGTCCCACAGCGCCGTATCCACCGCCGCCAGCGCCAGCGAGGTGATGGCGCCGACCGCCGTGGCATGGGTGGCAAACAGCAGGTCGCGCCAGATCGCCTCGATTTCCTCGGCCTCGCGTCCGATCAGACGGGGCGCAAGCGTGTCGCGCAACAGGCTCATCACCGCCGGGCCCCCGGTGCCGATGGTATAGGCATAGCCTGTGCCTTCGGCACCATCGGCGTCGGTGATGGTCAGCAGCGGGGTTTCCTGACTGACAAAGCTCTGGATCGCATCGGTGCGCAGGGTCTGCGGCGGCAGATCCACCATGGCCAGGGCGATGCGTTCGATCCGCGCCATCACTCGGCCTCCAGGTTGCGGCCGGTTCCGGCGTCGAACAGATGCGCGCGCGAAAGCGAAATGCGGCAGGTCAGCCGCTCGCCGGGTGCGACCAGACGCGGGCCATAAAGCTTGGCCTGCACCTCCTGCCCGGCAAGGCGCGAGTAGATCAGGCTTTCCATGCCCAGCGGCTCGGCGATGTCGACCAGCAGGTCCACACGGTCGCTTTCGCCGTCCTCCATCAACCCGTAGCCTTCGGGGCTTATATCGTCCGGGCGCACGCCCAGGATCAGCTTCTGGCCCGCCCGCACGCGCGCGCGCAGCCGTTCGGGTACGGCGATGGTGGTGCCATCCTCCAGCCGCAAACGGCCAGCATCGACCACCGCGGGCAACTGGTTCATGGGCGGCGAGCCGATGAAGGCGGCGACGAAGGTGTTGACCGGGTGGTTGAACACCTCCATCGGGGTGCCGACCTGATCGATATGGCCGTCGCGCATGACAACGATCCGGTCGGCCAGGGTCATCGCCTCGATCTGGTCATGGGTGACATAGACGATGGTGCTGGCGACCTTCTGGTGCAGCTTCTTGATCTCGGCACGCATCTGGCCGCGCAGCTTGGCATCCAGGTTCGACAGCGGTTCGTCAAAGAGGAACGCATCGGGGTGGCGGACGATGGCACGCCCCATGGCGACACGCTGGCGCTGCCCGCCCGACAGTTCCGCAGGCAACCGGTCCAGCAGGTCCGACAGGCCCAGGATGCCCGCCGCCTCGGCCACGCGTTCGGCGACCACGGATCTGGACTGCCCCGCGATCTTCAGCCCGAAGCCCAGATTGTCGCGCACGCTCATGTGCGGGTAAAGCGCGTAGTTCTGGAACACCATCGAGATGTTGCGTTTGCGCGGCGGCAGGTCGTTGACCAGTCGCCCGCGGATGCGGATTTCGCCGTCCGAGATATCCTCGAGCCCCGCGATCATCCGCAGCGTGGTGGACTTGCCGCAGCCCGAAGGCCCCACCAGCACCACGAATTCATTGTCCGCGATTTCCAGGTCGATGCCATGGACAACCGGGGTGCGCCCGTAGGACTTGACGACTTTCTTCAGTGAAATCTCGGCCATGGTTACCCTTTCACGCCGCCAAAGGTCAGCCCGCGGATCAGGTGTTTCTGAACCAGGAAGGTCAGGATCAGGGCCGGGACGATGATGATGACGGCCATGGCGCTCATGCCCGCCCAGTCGATGGTGAACTGCGCGGTGAAGTCCATCAGCCCCACCGGCAGGGTCTTGCTGTCCGTGGAGCGGGTGAGCTGCGCCGCCAGCGCGTATTCGTTCCACGAGGTCAGGAACGCAAAGACCCCGGCCGCGGCGATCCCGCCCTTGGCCAGCGGAAACTCGATCTTCCAGAACGCCTGCCAGCGGGTGCAGCCATCGACCTGCGCGGCCTCGGACAGCGACATCGGGATCTGGCGGAAGAACCCGTCAATCAGCCAGATGGTAAAGGGCACGTTGAGCGCAATATAGACGATGATCAGCCCCATCTGCGTGTCGATGATGCCAAGCCGGCTCCAGAGCATGAAGAGCGGCAGCGACAGCGCGATCGCGGGCACCGTGCGCAGCAGCATCAGCGACAGGAACAGCGAATTCTTGAACCGGAAGCGGAAGCGCGCGAAGGCGTAGCCCCCCGCCATGCCGATCACCAGCGCCACGAAGGTGGAGGTCAGCGCGATCACCAGCGAGTTCATGAAATAGGACCCCACCGGGATCGCTACCTGCGCCTCTCCCAGCCCGAAGATCTTGGCAAAGTTGTTCAGCGTGAGCCGCTCGGGCACCCACACGGGCGGGCGCGCCAGGATCTCGCGGTTGGGGCGGAAGGCCGACAGCACCACCCACAGCCCCGGGATGCACATGATCACCATCAGAAGGAAGGTGACCAGCCACAGCGCCGCCGCCGACAGCCGCTGCTTCAGCGCCCGGGTCATTCCGCACCCCCCATGTAGCGCCGCGCCGCCATCAGCTTGCGGAAGAAGAACACGGTGAAGGCGATGGACAGGAGCGTCGAGACATAGGCCATGGCATTGGCCTCGCCCATGCGGGCGTTGTCGTATCCGACCCGCGCGATCAGCGTCCACAACAGCTCGGTGCGGCCCGCCGGGCCGCCGCCGGTCATCACATGCACGATGTCATAGGCCCGCGCCACGTCCAGGCTGCGGATCGTCATGGCGATGAAGATGAAGGGCATCAGGAAGGGCAGGGTGATGTGGCGGAACACCTGCCATGAATTGCAGCCATCGACCTTCGCGGCCTCGACCGGGTCGCGCGGCATGGCCAGCAGCCCCGCCAGCAGCAGGATGGCGAAGATCGAGGTGGACATCCACACCTCGGCCACGATGATCGAGAACATGGCAAGCTGCGCATCCACCAGCCACGGAATCGCGCGGTCGGTCAGCCCCAGCGATTGCAGCGCATTGTTCACGATGCCGATGTTGTCGTTGAAGATGAACTTGAACTGGAAGCCCACCAGGATGGGCGAGAACATCATCGGGAACATCATGATCGTGCGCAGCGTGCGCTGGCCCCAGGTCAGCTTGTTGATCAGCAGCGCAATCCCCAGCCCCAGCAGCAGCTCCGCGTTCAGGGCGATGGCCAGGAACAGGATCGTGCGCCAGAACGCCGCCCAGAACGCGGCATTGTCCCACAGCCGGACATAGTTGCGGGTGCCGATGAAGATATCGAGCGTTTCGGGCCGGATCAGCCGGTAGGGCGTCATCGAGGTATAGAGCGAAAACGCCAGCGGCAGGGCCACCACGAACAGCATCACCGTGAAAGCCGGTGTCAGCAGGATCAGGGGGGCAAGCGCCGTCTGGCGCACGCGAAGGGCGCGCAGCATGGGGTGTCCTTCGTGATTGCGGCCCCGGCGCGCGGACAGGCCGCGCGCCGGGCAGTTGTCGGCTCAGCGGTAGCCCGCGTCTTCCATGATGACCAGCGCCTCGCGGGCGGCCTCGTCCAGCGCCTGCTGCGGGGTCATGTCGCCGACCATCGCGGCCTGAAGGCGCGGCCACAGCTCGTTCGACACCTCGATCCATTCGGCGATCAGCGGCGGCGTGAAGGCGTCTTCGGCCATCGAGGTCTGGAAGGTCTCGAACACCTCGACCATGAAATCGTCCCCTGCGTCGCGGAACTCGCCCATGGCGCTTTCCCACACGGCGGTGCGGGTGGGCAGCAGGCCGCGCCGCGCCTCGACCATCTGGCGGTCGTGGTCGGTCAGGAAGGTGACGAAGGAGGCGGCGGCTTCCTTGTTGTCGCAGGTTTCGGTGACCGAGAAGGTGTGGCTGCCCGACCATCCGGTGCGCACCCCGGCCGCGCCCATGGGCGCGCGGGTCACGCCGACATTGCCGCCGATGGCCGAATCCTCTTCGGAGTTGAAGAAGGCCGCCCAGCCCGCCCAGTCGAGGTTCAGCGCCACCGACCCCGAGGCAAAGCCAAGCCCGGTGTCATCCCACAGGTAGTTCGGCACCCCCGCAGGCACGGCCCCGGCTTCATACAGGTCCACGAACCAGGACAGCGCCCGCACCCCGGCTTCGGAGTTGAAGGCGGGTTCCCAGTCGTCGGTGAAGAGCTGCCCGCCTTCGGCCACCAGCATCTCGTAGAAGCGCCCGGTGATCGCCTCGTCCCGGCCCACGAACTGGGTGCCGAAGAAATTGGGCGGATCGGCGAAGAACATCGCCTGATCGCGCACCTGTTCCCATGTCTCGGGCGGGGCGAGCGGGTAGCCGTATTCCGCCTCGAAGGCGGCCGCGCGCGCCTCGTCCTCATAGAGCGAGCGGATGTAGAACAGGTTCGACACATCCGAATGCCGCGGCAACTGCACCAGCCGCCCGCCGACGGTGGAATGCTCCAGCACCAGCGGCACGAAAGCGTCAAGCACCTCCTGCGGGATAAGGTCATTCAGGTCGGTGTAGATGTTGCCGTATTGTGGCGCGAAGCTGGTGTGGTTGGACCCCACGCACCAGTTCAGCGTTCCGGCGGCGATGTCCTGCTTGATCTCGCGGTCCAGTTCGAAATGGTTCTGCCGCGACAGGATCTGCACCGTGGCGCCGGTCATTTCCTCCCATGCGCCGATTTCGGCGTAGAGCGGTTCATACTGCGCGCCGCCGATCAGCTTCACCCGCAGGGTGTAGCCATCGAAGTTCCCGAAGTCGATTTCGGCTGCCGCTGCCCCGGCAATCAGCGCCGTGGCCGACACGCCGAGGGTCAGTGCCTTCAGTGATCGTCCCATGTCATTCCTCCCCAGTTGTCATGCGGCGGGGGTGTGCCCCGCCCGTCATCGCGCAGTGCCTCGCGCCATGATCCCTGCTGCCGGTGCATCATCCTGCGCACCGTCAAGTCCGAATTCCGCAATGATCGCCGCCCGGTCCGCGCCCAGCTCCGGGGCCGCGCGGGGGCTGGCCAGCGTCTGCCCGTCCACGCGCAGGGGCGCGCGGGTGGTCTGCAGCGCCGCGCCTGGCCCGGCGATAGGCTGCACCATGTCCAGCCTCCGGAACGCCTCGGACGCCATCAGTTGCGGCCAGTCCAGCACCTCGGCGCACCAGATGTCGGCGGGTTGCAGCACATCGAGCCAGGCCTGCGTGCTGCGGCTGGCGACTGCCCCGGCGATCAGTGTGCGGATAGCATCGCGCGCGGTCATCGCCTTGCGCGGATCGTCGCAATAGGGCTTGAGCGCGGGCAGGTCCAGCAGACCCGCCAGCCGCTCCAGCGAGGGCGTCATGGCCAGCGCCAGCCAGCCATCGGCGGTCTGATACACCCCGTAGGGCGCACCCAGATAGGCATGTGCGCCCCCCTCGGCCGCGCGCTGCGGCAGCCGCCCGCCATCGTTGAGATGCGTGGTCAGCACCTCGAACTGGAAATCGATCATCGCCTCCAGCAGGCTGGTCTGCACATGCGCCCCGCGCCCGGTGCGGAACCGACCGACCAGCGCGGCCAGCACACCCTGTGCCAGCGCCGCGCCCGCCAGCATGTCCGCCACCGCCAGCCCCA
Organism: Paracoccaceae bacterium; assembly: GCA_020832705.1. Classification (GTDB taxonomy): domain Bacteria; phylum Pseudomonadota; class Alphaproteobacteria; order Rhodobacterales; family Rhodobacteraceae; genus Rhabdonatronobacter. The sequence continues at coordinate 11,171 of JAFIEE010000002.1, read as the reverse complement.
TGGGCATCGGCGGGTCGTCGCGGCTGCCGCTCAGCCACAGCAGCCCCGACCGCGCCTGCGCCAGCAGGTCCTGCCCCGGCAGCCCGGCCCATGGCCCGTCCTCGCCATAGCCGGAGATCGAGGCATAGACGATGGCGGGGTTGAGCGCGCGCACCGCGTCATGCCCGAACCCCTGCCGCTCGATCACGCCGGGGCGGAAGTTCTGGATCATCACATCGGCCTGCGCGAGCAGGTGGCGCAGCCGCGCGCGGTCGCCAGCGTCGCGCAGATCGGCGGTGAAGCTTTCCTTGTTGCGGTTGATGGCGTGGAACAGGCTGTTGGAGCCGCCGATATCGGTGTCCGAAAGATACAGCGTGCGGCACAGATCGCCCACGCCGGGGCGTTCGATCTTGATCACCCGCGCGCCCAGATCGGCCAGCTTCAGCGCGCAATAAGGCCCTGACAGGAACTGCGAGAAATCCACCACCACCAGCCCGTCCAGCGGGCGGCTTGCCTGCGCCAGCGGGGTCATGCGCGCGTCTCCCGGTAAAGCCGGTCCAGCGTATCCAGCGCGGTCGGCACCGCCAGCTCACCCTTCAGGCAGGCCCGCACCACATCGCCCGCGCGGTCCTGCAGGGCCATGTAGCCGTTGTAGCGCGGGCGCAGCCAGGCGGTTTCCAGTGTGGCGCGGGTATTGGTGAAGAAATTGCGGCACGCGGCGTTGCAGGCCGGGTCTTCCCAGGCGACCGCGTTGCCCGGCTGGCCGCCTGCCGCGAAGAACAGCCCCTTCTGGCATTCCGCCCCGGCGATCCAGAAGGCATAGGCCATCGCGGCTTCGGGGTGGCGCGTGCGGGCCGAGACGGCGATCCCGGTCCCGCCCAGCACCGTGCCGCGCGGCCCGTTGTCGCCAAAGCCCGGCGCGTCGGCAAAGACCAGCGGATGCGGGCAATACCCGTCACGGCTGTAATTCGTATAGCCATAGCCGAAGGGCGAATAGGCGGGCGCGTCCGCGTCGCCGCTCAGCCAGTCATAGATGGCGATGGGGTCGCAGTCGAAACAGCGCGGGTCCAGATTTGCGGCCATGGCGCGCAACTCGCCCAGCACATGCGCGCCGTGGTCGCGGGCCAGCAAATGCTCGGGGTGTTCGGCCACGGGATACTCCAGATTGCGCGCCAGCCCGAACAGCGTCATCAGCGCGTTGATCGGCACCAACGCGAAAGCCACGCGCCCCTGCGCGGCCAGCGCCTGCGCATCCTCCCAGCGGGTGGGCGCTTCGTCCAGCAGGTCCGGGCGGAAGGCGGCAACCGGCGTTGCGGCGTCGATCGCCAGCCCCCATTGCCGCCCGCCGAAATTGTAGGAGGCATGCGACTGGCCCACCGTCTGCGCGGCCAGTGCGGCCAGCGCGTCATCATGGCCGCAGCCGTCCAGCGCCAGCAGGTTGCCTTCGGCCGCCACCTCGCCCACATGCGGGTGGTCGATCACCATCAGGTCGTATGTATCGGCCATCTCGCGGATCGGGCGGTCGGCAAAGGCCTGCAGCGAGCGCTTTTCCCAGATGATCCGCACGCCGGGGTTTCGGCGCGCCCATTCGGTTGCGGTGGCCACCATCGGGTCATAGCCGCGCGCGTGGTCCCAGGTCATGCCGCGCAGGGTGATCTCAGCCATGGCGCGCGCCCTCGCGTTCGGCCCGCGCTGCGGCGACCGCCTCCGCATGGGCGGCCGGATCACGGTAGAGCGCGGTCAGCAGATGCTCGGCATAGAGCGCCAGTTCGCCCTCGCCCTTGTAGACCGAATAGCTGACGCGCAGCTTGCCCATGGTGTCGTTATGGACCTGCTTGGACAGGTTTTCGCGGATTGTGTAGATGCTGTCGCCGATGAACACCGGCTTGATGAAGCGCAGCCGGTCATAGCCATAGGAAAAAGAGTTCAGGCAGTTTGTCGCCGCCAGTCCCAGCCCATAGGAAAACACCATCGCCCCCGCAACCAGCCGACGCCCGAATACGCCGGCCTCGGCGGCGAAGCGTTCGTCCGAGACATAGGGGTGGTGGTCCATCACAAGGCTGTTGAACAGCATCGATTCGCCCTCGGAAATGGTCCGGCGGATCGAGCGGATGCGGTCGCCGATCTCGAAATCCTCGAAATACCAGTCCTCGGCGTTCCACACGGGCACCGCCGCGTGATCCTCGGGCAGGCCCGGCAGGCCCCGTGCATGCACGCCGATCTCTGCCATTCCGAACTCCCCCCGTTGACATCCCTGCCAGATGCATTTCACAAGATTTTTGCTATGTCAAAAACTTTTTCATGAACAAAACGCTTGCACAGGAGAAGGGTGTTTGCCATCGCTATGGGCAGGGTATCGATTCGACAGGGCAAAATGCCTTGCGCAGGCGAAATAGGGGGGGAGATGCAGCACGAACAGTACTTCGAGGACTACGAGACCGGCGCCAGCCGCGAGACCTTTGGCCGCACCATCACCGAGGCGGATATCGTCTTTCATGCCGGACATTCGGGCGACTTCTTCCCGCATCACATGGATGCCGAATGGTGCGCGACGCAACCCTTCGGCCGGCGCGTGGCCCATGGCACCATGACCTTTGCCATCGGTATCGGGCTGACCGCCACGGTGATCAACCCGCGCGCCTTCACCTATGGCTACGAGCGGCTGCGCTTTCCCGCCCCGGTGCATGCGGGCGACACCATCCGCACCCGCGTCACCATCGGCGAGAAGCGCGACGATCCCAAACGCCCCGGTCACGGGCAGGTGGTGGAAATCTGCGAAACCCTGAATCAGGAGGGCCGCACGGTGATGTATTGCGAACATATCCTGCTGGTCGAACGCAAGGAGCCTGCGGCATGACCCCGGACCTGCCCCAGTTCTGGCCCGCCCCCGCCGCGCCGAAACCCATCGTCATCATCGGCACCGGCGGTATCGTGAAGGATGCGCATCTGCCCGCCTATGCGATGGCCGATCTGCCGGTGGCGGCAGCGGTGGATATCGACCGCGCCCGCGCCGAAGCCGTGGCCAAGGCGCAGGGGATCGCGCGCGTGTTCGACAGCGCGGCGGCGGCGGCCGAAGCCTTCGGCACAGGCGCGGTCTATGACCTGGCATTGCCGCCCGGGGCCATCGCCGATGTGTTGCCCGCTCTGCCTGATGGCGCGGCGGTGCTGATCCAGAAGCCCATGGGGCCGGATCAGGCGGCGGCCCGGACGATCCGCGCGATCTGCCGCGACAAGGGGCTGAAGGCGGCGATGAATTTCCAGCTCCGGTTCTCGCCCATGATGATGGCGGCGCGGGCGGCCATTGAACAGGGGCTGCTGGGCGAGTTGCTGGAGGTCGAGGTGCATCTGAACATCTACACGCCCTGGCATATCTTTCCGTTCCTGATCCCCATGGAGCGGGTCGAGATTGCCGTGCATTCGATCCATTACCTGGACACGCTGCGCGCGCTGGCGGGCACGCCTTCGGGCGTGTTCGCGCGCACCATCGCCGACCCGCGCGCGCCCGAATTCGCGCAGACGCGCACCTCGCTGATCCTGGACTACCCCGCGCCCCTGCGCGCGCTCATGTCGATCAATCACAACCACCCGTTCGGGCGGAAGTTCCAGAGTGCCTGGTGGCGGATCGAGGGCACCGAGGGCGCGGCGATGATCAAGCTCGGCGTCTGCTACGACTATCCCAACGGCGAACCGGACGAGCTGTGGCTGTGCCGCAAGGGCGGCGACTGGGAGGCGGTGCCGCTGCGCGGCGGCTGGTTCATCGACTCGTTCATGGGGCCGATGCGCAACCTGCAACGGTTCGACGCGGGCGAGGATGACCGGCTGTTCAGCGGGATCGAGGATGCCTATGCCACCATGGCACTGGTCGAGGCTGCGTTTCGCGCCGCCGCACGCCCTTCGGAACCGCTGGAGCTGGACTGAACCGGTTTGCGGGCTGGCCATGACTGCGCGCGCCCCGGATGCGCCGCCTGCGCGCCTGACGCCCGCGCACGCGGTGTCGGCCTGAAGTCCCGCCGGAGCCGCGCGCCGCTCCCCCCGCGCGGCGCGCTCAGCCGCTGTCCGTCAGGTGTGCCCGGGCGGTGGCGCTGTCGGTATCCTCGGACCCGCTGGGGGAGCCGCTGCCCTGCGCCCCGCGTTCGCGATAGGGCGTGGTGTTGTAATGCGCCCGGTAGCATTTGGAGAAATGCGACGGCGAGGTGAACCCCGAGGCCAGCGCCACGTTGATCACGCTCATGTCGGTCTGCATCAGCAGGTTGCGCGCCCGGGCCAGCCGCAGTTCCATGTAATAGCGCTTCGGGCTGCGGTTCAGGTAGCGCCGGAACAGCCGTTCCAGTTGCCGGGTGGACATGCCCACCTCATGCGCCAGGTCGGCGGGGCTGATCGGATCCTCGATATGGCTTTCCATGATCTCGATCACGCGGCCCAGCTTGGGATGACGCACGCCGATGCGTGTGGGGATCGACAGACGCTGCGTGTCCCGGTGGGTGCGGATGGCGGAATAGATCAACTGGTCGGCCACATTGTTGGCCAGGTCCTTGCCGTGATGATCGGCGATCAGGGTCAGCATCATGTCCAGCGAGGCGGTGCCGCCCGCGCTGGTCATGCGGTTGGCATCGATGACGAACACCGTCTTGTTCAGCGTGACCGCGTCGAAGGCCTCGGCGAAGCCGTCATGGTTTTCCCAGTGGATCGTGGCCTCGCGCCCGTCCAGCAACCCGGCGCGGGCCAGTGCATGGGCGCCGGTGCAGATGCCGCCCATGGCGGCGCCGTGGCGGGCCTGACGGCGCAGCCAGTTCACGATCGCGGGCGTGGTCGCCTGCTGCACGTCGATCCCCCCGCAGACCAGCACGATGCTGCCATGCTCGATATCGCCCAACCCGCCATCCAGCCGGCAGCGGGTGCGATTGGAGCACTCCGCCTCGGCGCCGTCCTCGCCCACCAGCCGCCAGGTGTAGAGCGTGCGCCCGGCGGCCCGGTTGGCCAGTCGCAGCGGCTCCAGCGCCGACGCAAAGGCCAGCATCGAAAAGCGATGCAGCAGCAGGAAAACGAAATGGCGTGGACTGGCGGCCGCACCGCCGGGCTGGCGGGCGCTCTCGGGTCGGCGGGGGGCGGGTCTGGACATGCGGGCCTGCGAGCGCGGATGATCGGGCGGCACAAAATCAGTTTTTCCGGGCGCCTTCAAGCGGAACCGACGCCAGCGCGCGACCGCGCCGCATCCGCCATTTCCGGGGGCGATACAGGCCAGGGGCTGCGGAACTGGGCAAAATGTGCTATGCTGCCGCCTTTTCCAGCCGGGAGAAAGGCCATGCAAGGTGCCTCCGTGCCGGACACTGCCGCTCTGACCCAGGCCGGGCGCAAGCTGTGGTCAAGCGGTGACTTCAACGTGATCGCCCGCCAGACCATGATGATCGCCGAGGATCTGGTCCGCATCGCCGATCCGCGCCCCGGCGCGCGCGTGCTCGATATCGCCTGTGGCAGCGGCAACATCGCCCTCATTGCCGCGCGCCGGTATTGCGCGGTCGCGGGAATCGATATCGCCGCGAACCTGATCGACGCCGCACGCCGCCGCGCCGCCGCCGAGGGCAGCGAGATCGATTTCCGCACCGGCGATGCACAGGACCTGCCCTTTGATGCCGGTGCCTTCGATATGGTCACCTCGGCCTTCGGGATCATGTTCGCCCCGGACCAGCGCCGGGCCGCCACGGAAGCGTTGCGCGTCACGCGCCCCGGCGGGCGGCTGGTGCTGGCGAACTGGATGCCCGAAGGCTTCGGGCGCGATTTCTTCGGCGCCCACGCCCGCCACGCGCCCCCGCCCGAAGGCGCGCCCTCGCCGCTGGTCTGGGGCAGTGAAGCGGGAATCACGGCCCTGCTGGGGGACGGGGCCGGTGACTTCACCTTCCAGCGCGGCACCGGCTATGCCTTCTTCCGCTCGGTCGATCACGCGCTGGATGTGTTCGCCGCGTATTTCGGCCCCACCATCCGCGCGCTGCAGGTGGTCGGTGCCGATGGCGCCGATGCCCTGCGCGCCGATCTGGGCCGGGTCATCGCCGCCCACAACCGCGCCGATGACGGCACGGTGCGCATGCAGACCGATTACCTGCTGACCATCGCCACCCGCGCCTGACGGTCGCTGCGTCACCCGCGCGCTTTACCGCGCCGGGGGCGGGGGCTACATCTGCACCTCTGGCAGGCGGCGAGGGGCGGCATGGGAAGCGGCGCGGTGATGTTCCGGCAGGCGCGGGCGGATGACCTGCCCGCAATCCTTGCGCTTCTGCGCGATGACCGGCTGGGCGCCATGCGCGAGGACGCGGGCGACACCGCCTACGCCAGCGCCTTCGCCCGCCTGCTGGCTGAGCCGGACAATCACGTGATCCTGGGCGAAATCGACGGCGCACCGGTCGCCACCTATCAGATCACCTTCATCACCGGGCTGTCGCTGGGCGCCACCCGGCGCGCGCAGATCGAAAGCGTGCGCGTGGCATCGCGGATGCGCGGCACCGGTCTTGGTGCGCGGATGTTCGATGACGCCGCCGCGCGCGCCCGCGCTGCAGGCTGCGCGCTCATGCAACTGACAACCAACGCCAGCCGCCGCGATGCGCGGGCGTTTTACGCCCGCCTCGGCTTTACGCCAAGCCATATCGGCTTTAAACGCGAACTCAGCCCAGCGGAGGACACGACATGCCCGACGACCTGATCAATTCCTTCATGAACGGCCCCGACGAGAAGGGCCGCTTCGGCATCTTCGGTGGGCGTTTCGTGTCCGAGACCCTGATGCCGCTGATCCTCGAACTCGAAGCCGAGTATGAGCGCGCCAAGACCGACGAGCGCTTCTGGGCGCAGATGGATGATCTGTGGACCCATTATGTCGGCCGCCCCAGCCCGCTCTATTTCGCCGAACGCCTGACCGAGGCGCTGGGAGGCGCCAAGGTCTACATGAAGCGCGACGAGCTGAACCACACCGGCGCGCACAAGATCAACAACGTGCTGGGCCAGATCCTGCTGGCCATGCGCATGGGCAAGACCCGCATCATCGCCGAAACCGGGGCCGGGCAGCATGGTGTGGCCACCGCCACGGTCTGCGCGCGCTTCGGGCTGCAATGTATCGTCTACATGGGCGCCCATGACGTGGAGCGGCAAAAGCCCAATGTGTTCCGCATGCGGCTGCTGGGCGCCGAGGTCGTGCCCGTGACCTCGGGGCGCGGCACGCTGAAGGACGCCATGAACGATGCCTTGCGCGACTGGGTGACCAATGTGCGCGACACGTTCTACTGCATCGGCACCGTGGCCGGTCCGCACCCCTATCCGGCCATGGTACGTGATTTCCAGTCGATCATCGGCAAGGAGGTCCGCACCCAGATCATGGAGCGCGAAGGCCGCCTGCCGGATTCGCTGGTCGCGGCCATTGGCGGCGGCTCCAACGCCATGGGGCTGTTTCACCCGTTCCTCGATGATCCGTCGGTGCGCATCATCGGGGTCGAGGCCGGGGGCCGCGGCGTCGATGACCGGATGGAGCATTGCGCCTCCCTCACCGGCGGGCGTCCGGGCGTGCTGCACGGCAACCGCACCTATCTGCTGCAGGACGCCGACGGCCAGATCCTCGAAGGGCATTCGATCAGCGCGGGCCTCGATTACCCCGGCATCGGCCCGGAACACGCGTGGCTGCATGAAACCGGCCGCGCCGAATATGTCAGCATCACCGACGACGAGGCGCTCGATGCCTTCCAGCGCTGCTGCGCGCTCGAAGGGATCATCCCGGCCCTGGAACCCAGCCACGCGCTGGCCCATGTGCTGAAGATCGCGCCCGCGTTGCCGCAGGATCACCTGCTGGTGATGAACATGTGCGGGCGCGGGGACAAGGACATCTTCACCGTCGCCCGGCACCTGGGATTCGAGATGGACGGCTGATCCGCCCGCGCAGGGTCAGGCGTGCCGGCCCCGCTTCTGCTGCTGCTCACGGCGGCGGGCTTCGGCGCCGCGCCGCTGCTGATCACGCTCTCGGTCCAGCATTTCCCGCCCTTCACGCTGGGCGCGCTCCGCGCCGTGCTGGGTCTGCCGCTGCTGGTGGTGGCGGCGCTGCTTCTGGCTTCGCGGCGGCGCTATGCGGCGTCCGATCTGGTGACCGCGCTGGTGGGCGGCGTGCTGGTGATCGCGATCCCGTTCGTGACCATGGCGGCGGGGATGCAATACATCCCCTCGGGGCTGGGCGGCATGCTCTATGCCACCATGCCGCTGTTCACGCTGGGACTGGCGGCGGTGGCGCTGCGCGATGAACCCGTCAGCCGCGCGCAGGTGATCCGGATCGTGCTCGGGCTGGCGGGGGTGGTGCTGATTGCCGGGCCTGCGCTGGTGGCCGACGGGATGGGGCAGGCCGGGTGGGGCACGTTCCTGACGCTGCTCTCGCCGCTCAGCTATGCCGCCGGGAACGTCTGGTTCCGCCGCCGCGCGCCCCTGCCGCCGCTGGTGCTGAGCGCCGCCATGTTCGCTGTGGGGGCAGTGCTGATGCTGCCCGCCGCGCTTGTGATCGACGGCGCCCGCGCCTTGCCTGAAGCGCCCTCGGTCTGGGTCGTGCTGACCGCGCTGGTGGTGCTGGCCACCGTGGCGCCTGCGTTGCTGAACTACATGCTGGTGCGGCGCGCGGGCGCCAACGGCGCCTCGCTGGTGATGTTCCTGATGCCGGGCTTCGCGGTGGTGTTCGGCTGGGTTTTCCGGGGCGAGGCGTTGCCCTGGCTCAGCTTCGCGGGCCTCGCCATCGTCATCGCCGTCTCGCTGCCCGCACGGCGCAAGCGCTGAGCGGCCTTGCCGTGCCCGCCCCATCGCGCCAGACTGACCGGCAGGAGGACCCGGTCATGAAACCCATCACCGCCACTGCCACCGCGCTCGCCCTCGTCGCCGCCAGCAGCACAAGCGCCGAACCGCCCATCAGTTTCGACGCCTACCTCGCCGAAATGGACCGCACCCCGGTCAGTTTCGAGGGCCACATCTACTTCGACCCCTCCAGCACCGGCGGCGGCTTCGGCTTCCTGCGCCACGGTGAACGCGGCATTCACGGCGCCGTCATCGACGCCGGCCGCGCCATTCGCGAAGAGATCGAGGCCAACTGCCAGCAAAGCAGCTTCATGGTCGACCGCCGCCGCACCTGCGCCATCGAAGGCACCGGCACGGTCGAGATTCGTGGCGCGCAGGTCTATCTGAGCATCGACACCGTCACCAGGCTCGAGCCACCCCCGAACTGACCCGCGCCCACCCCCCTTCATCTTGCCGCAAAATACTCCGGGGGGAGGCCCGGCGCAGCCGGGCCGGGGGCGGCGCCCTCCTCCGACGCCTGCCCTCAGTGCGCCCCGCGCGGCATGGGCGTTGCATGGGCATCATACGCCGCCCAGTCCGCGATATCCGGATAGAACCGCCGCCGCCAGGCGCGGACCTTCGGGTTCATGAACCGCCGCCACAGGGGCGGGATCATCGCCAGCGTGGTCAGCGCCGGATAGCCGTAGGGCAGTTGCGGCGCCGCGTCCTCGGCATAGGTCTGCAACAGGGGAAAGCGGCGCTCGGGCTTGTAATGGTGGTCCGAATGGCGCTGCAGGTTGATCATCAGCCAGTTCGAGGCCCGGTGCGCCGCGTTCCAGCTATGGTGCGGGCGCACCGGCTCATAGCGCCCCTCGCCCAGATGGCGCCGGGTCAGCCCATAGTGCTCGATGTAATTGGTCAGCTCAAGCTGCCAGATCGCAATGAAGGCCTGCCACAGAAACAGCCCCAGCCCCGCCCAGCCGCCAATCCAGAACGCCAGCGCCAGAAACCCGCCCTGCAGCGCGGCGTAACGCCAGAACGGGTTGCGCCAGTGCCACGCAGGCAGGCCCCGGCGCGCCAGCATCGCCGCCTCGGCCCGCCAGGCCGAGGGGGGGCAGTCGCGCAGCACGCGCCAGAAATAGGCCTGAAACCCCTCGCCCAGCCGCGCCGTGACAGGGTCGCGCGGGGTGCCTACCCAGGCATGATGCACGAGCAGATGCTCGGACCGGAAATGGCTGTAGAGCACCGAGGCCAGCAGCAGATCACCCAGCCAGCGCTCCAGCCGGGTGCGCTGGTGCAGCAACTCATGGGCATAGACGATGCCGATCACCCCGGACATGACACCGACGCCAAAGAACAGCGCCACCACCTCGGCCCAGTGCAGATGATCAGTGACCGAGACCCACCACAGCGCGCCGAAGATCACCCCGAACTGAACCGGAAACCAGATCAGCGTGATTGCCCGGTACCAGAACAGGTCCGCCAGCGGCGTCTCCACATCCGGGTTGTCCTCGTTCAGCCCGGTCAGGAAATCCATCAGCGTGAACACGCCCCAGCCATAGACCGGCATCGCCAGCAGCCACCAGCCGCCCCAGACCGCAGCGGCGGCGATCAGCGGCAGAAAGCCCAGCGAGACCCAGAAGGGCAGGGCTGCGCTCAGCTTGCGGAACTGCTCGGGGCTCATGGTCGGGCACCTGTGCGGGACAGCTTCGCCATATAGCGCAGAACGCGGCCGGGCGCAGCCCTGATGCGCTGCGACACCTCAGCGCCTGAACGGCCCCACCAGCCCCTCCATCAGGTCCGGCTGCACCACCTCGATCCAGTAGCCATCGGGGTCGCGGATGAAGGCGATTTCCTTCATTCCGCCCGCGCCCAGCTTCTTCTGGAAGGTCACGCCCAGGCGCTCGAACCGGGCGCAGGCGGCCTTGATGTCGGGCACACTGATACAGATATGGCCGAACCCCTTGGGATCGGTGTTGCCCGAATGCATTTCGGTGTCGTCACCTTCGGTGCCCCAGTTATGGGTCAGCTCCAGCAGCCCCGCGCGCGAGAAGGTCGCCGCCAGCGAGCCATCGGCCTGATCGGCATGCCCGCGCGGCTGCAGGAAGTAGAGCGAAAACCGCGCCTCCTCGAAATCCAGCCGCGTGATCAGCCGGAAGCCCAGCACCTGCTCGTAGAATTCCAGCGCGCGCACCGGCTCCTTGATCCGGAACATGGTGTGGGTGAGCACGTAGCCGTCGGTTTCTGCGGTGGCATCATGCATGGTCACGCGTTCCTTTCCGTAAAGACTTTCATTTTCTTGCCGAAAATACTCCAGCCCGACATGGCCGCGCAAGCCGGGGCTGCAGGAGCGCGCCCCGCGCCGCCCATCAAGCAGGGCAGGGAGGCGCTCCCGCCCGTCTTCCGTCGGC
>JAFIEE010000053.1 GCA_020832705.1 Paracoccaceae bacterium | reverse complement strand
CCGGGGCCCCCCCCGGCCCCGCGCGGGCGGGTCGGGGCGGGCGCCCGCCGGGCGCCGCCCGTGGCAGGGCTCAGCCCGGGGGCCGGGGCCCCGCGCGGCGCGCGGCGCGGGCAGGCTGCGGTCGCCGACCCGGCGCCAAGGCCCGATGGCTGCACCGGGCTGCCGCATGGCGGCACCGGGCTGCACCGGGCTGCCGCCCGGGGGCGCGCGCGGGGGGTCAGTCGCCCAGCATCCACTCCCCCTCGGGAAAGAAGGCGTGGAAGGCAAAGGCGAAGGGGATGTCATGGGGCAGGTCGCGGCCCGCGTCATCGCGCACCCGCACCGTGCCCACATCGCGCCCGGCGGCGATGGTGGCGCTGTCCAGCGCCGACGCCTGCCCCGGGGTCCAGGTCAGCACCACGCCGGCCTCGCGGATCTCGCCCTCGTCGCGCAGCCGCGCAAAGGTCCAGGCGCGGTCCCCCACCCGAACCACGCGGGCCAGCGGGTTGATCCCGTGCGGCGGATCCTCGCCACGATAGAGGAAGGGCCGCGCCGCGGTGTCATAGCCGACATAGGGGTTCTGCCCATAGGCGCGGCGCCAGTCCGGTTCGTCCAGCACCCGCCCGTCGGGGTTGCGGTCGCGGAACTCGGCCCAGCTTTCCATCCAGCCGGGCAATGGCGTGAGCCACGCCCCCGCGTAATCGCCCACGATCCCCTCACCCACCGCCTGCTGCCACCAGCTTTCGGTTTCGCGGTCATACATGATCATGTCCGAATGACGCAGCAGCCCCGAGACACCGAAGGTCAGGGGCTCCCCGTTCACCCGCGCATCGAACACCATGGCGGAATTGCACAACGGGCAGAAGGTGACCGCGATGGGCACCCCCCCGACCACATCGTTGACGATCTCGTGCCACATCAGGTAGCGGACCGGATAGGCACGCGCGGCCTCGCCCTCGTGCTCGTAGGTCAGGACCGGTTCGCGGTCATCCAGCCGGGTTTCCTGCGCCACGGGAATGAACTCGGGCGCCCAGATCGCGGGGATACCGTCCCTGGGCGGCCCGCCGGACATGATCTCGGAAAATTCCACGGTGCTGCGGGTGAAATCGGTGTCGGGCCAGGCGCGTTCCCATTGCGCGGGGGTCGCACCGGCCGCAGCGGCCAGCAGCGCGCCGCAGACCACGGGCAGCGCAGCGCTCAGGGGGCGGAACGTGGGCATGGCAGTCTCTCCTCGGTTCAGTCGCCGGGCACCAGCGGGGTGTCGAACCGCCCCGAAGCGGGCAGGCAGCGCGCCGGGTCGGGCGGATGCAGCGGCGAGCGCGTGAAACACAGCGGGACATCGAAACGCCCCGCAATTCGCGGGGCCGGATCGCTCAGGGTCAGGTGTTCGATCACAAGGGCGCCTTCGGGGAACGCGGGCGGGGAAACCCAGTAATCGCGGAACCCCTTCGGGCGGAAACTGATGCGCGCGTCCCATGGCGGCGCGCCGCTGGCCGCGCCGGGGGGCAGGGTGATTTCCACGACCAGGCGGGCCGGGCCGGCCTGCCCCTCGATACTCACCGCATCGAGCACGGCAAACCGGGTGAAGCCGCTGCGTCCGCCTTCGGTCACCAGCGTGAAAACCCGGGCCGCTCCGTCGAAGCGAAGGTGCAGCGAGGCCTCGCCCTCCGCTGACCCGGCAAGCAGCGCCGCGGGCAGCAGCGATGCGAAAGCCGCCAGCAACACCCCCGCCCGGGGACGCGCGCGGCAGCGGCGGCGCCGTGCTGTCATCCGCATTCTCCCTGCATGGCGCGCGACGGGCGCGCACCGGTTCCTCTTGCGCCGGGCGGAGGTTCCAGGCCGCCCGGCGCTCCGGCCCTGTCAGGGCCGGTCGCGCACAAGCGCGGCCATCAGTCCTGCACGCGGTATTGCGGCTCCATGAACAACAGGTCATCGGTGTCCATGCCGCCGCCCATATGGCAGGCCGCGCAGAAGTACATGCCGTCCGAGTTCGCGCCCAGCGTCCGGCCCATGAGCGACCCATCCGGCATGATCGCGGTATAGATCCAGTCGTTGGTATCGGGCGAAATGCCCGCCTCGGCCTTTTCCATCAGGAACAGCGTTTCCCAGAACGCCTGCCCGTCGCGACCGATGCTGAAGGTGGGCTTGGCCACGATCCCGCCCGCGGGCATGGTGCCGATATCCTCGTAGAGGCCGTAGACCTCGGCCGCGATCGCGTTGGCATGGTTGGTGGCGAAACGCTCGCCATGGGTGAACGAGATGTAGGGCGTGGCGGCGAAATTGGTCCAGCCGGCGAAATCGCTGCCCTCGGGGCGGTCGGACTGGGTCCAGGAGGCCATGACCAGCCCGGACTCGAGCGCGGCCTCCTGCTGGCCCATGGACTCCATCAGGCAGTCGTAAAGCGCCTGCAGTTCCGCGTCGCTGACATCGGGCGGCGGGGCGGCGGCGGCGCAGGGGCCGCACGGGCCGCAGGGCGCGCAGGCGGCGCAGGGATCATCCGCCGCGCAGGGATTGGCCGCCGCACAAGGGTTCGCGGCACAGGGGTTCGCGGCACAGGGGTTCGCGGCACAGGGGTTCGCGGCACAAGGGTTCGCGGCACAGGGGTTCGCCGCGCAGGGGTCCGCGGCGCAGGCGTTCGCCGCGCAAGCGTCTGCCGCGCAGGGGTCATGCGCCGCGCAGGGGTCTGCCGCGCACGGGTTCGACGCCTCGGCCAGCCGAGGCACGAAGCAGCCGGTCGCCGCGCCCGCCCCGGCGCCACACGGGCCGCACGGACCGCAAGGGCCACAGGGATCGCCTGCGGCACAGGGGTCAGCGGCACAGGGATTCGCCGCGCAGGGGTTGGCCGCGCAAGGGTTCGCCGCACACGGGTCGGCGGCACATGGATTGGCGGCGCAGGTCGTGGCCTGCGCCGTCCCCACATGCGTGACCGCAACAAACCCGGCGGTGCCAAGCGCGCCGGCGCCCAGCATCAGCGCCAGGCTCAAGGCGGTGGACGAACGCAACCCCGCGCGCAGCCCGGATTTGCGACAGCTTTCGGTGATCTCCGGCATCAAAGCCTCCCTGACAGGATTCTGTTGTTCTCGTTCCTCGGGGCGGCTCTGTCGGCGCGTCCCGGTGTCAGGGGGTTCGGGGGCGGGTGGCAGGGGGTTACAGAAAATCCGCACCCGGCGTGTAACTTTTGTCGCCCTCCGGGGTAATATCCGAACAGCAGGGCGCGGCAGGGATCGCTTGATGAAGACAGCGCGCAGCCGGACGGGGGATGCGGTGGCACTTGAGCCGCTGATGACGCGCGCGCAGGCGGGCGACGGCGCGGCCTATCGCCAGTTGCTGGCCGAGGTGGCGGCGCGGATGCGGCGGCTGGTGCGGCGGCGTGCGCCCTGGCTGTCACCCGAGGATACCGAGGATCTGGTGCAGGACATCCTTCTGTCGCTGCATCAGGCGCGCGGCACCTGGGACCCGGCGCGGCCCTTCCTGCCGTGGATGGTGGCCATCGCCCGCGCCCGGCTGGCCGACAACGCCCGCCGCTACGCCCGCCGCGCGGCGATCGACCTGGCCGCCGCCGACCTGGCCGAAACCTTTTTCGACGCGTCGGCGAACATCACCGAGGCAACCGTCGTGAACATGATGTCGGTGCGCAAGGCGATGGGCGATCTGACCCCGGCGGAACGGCAGGCGGTCGAACTGCTGCGCCTGCGCGAGATGTCGCTGGCCGAGGCGGCGGCGGCGAGCGGGTCGACCGTGGGGGCGTTGAAGGTGGCGATACACCGTGCCATGCGCAAGATGCGCGGCACATTGTGGAAGGAGTGACCGGGTGAAAGGACCGACCGAGCCGTGAACGACAAGGAACAGAGCCAGGGCGCCACCGATGCGCTGATCGCCCGACTGGCGCGCGAGGCCAGGCCGCTGCGCCCGCTGGCGCATCCGCTGCGCCGGGCGCTGGGCTGGGCGGTGCTGGCGCTGGCCTTCGCCGCGGCGATGGTCTGGGCCATCGGGCCGCGCCCGGACCTGGCCGAGCGGCTGGGCGATGCGCGCTTCCTGTTTGAACAGGGCGCCGCGCTGGCCACCGGGCTGGCGGCGGCGGTGGCGGCGCTGGCACTGACCATTCCCGGCGCGCCGCCGCTGTGGCGCCTGCTGCCGGTGGTGCCCGGCGCGCTCTGGTTGGGCACGCTCTCGCTCGGATGCCTGCGCGACTGGTGGGCGCTGGGTCCCGAGGGGCTGCGGCTGACCCCGGACCCGGCGTGTTTTCTCTATATCGCGCTGATCGGGTCGCTTCCGGGGCTGGTGCTGTATCTGATGCTGCGGCGCGGGGTGCCGCTGGCCCCGCGGCTGACGCTGGCGCTGGCGGCGCTGGCGGCGGCGGGTCTGGGCAATTTCGGGCTGCGCTTCTTTCACATGCAGGATGCCGCGCTTATGGTGCTGGTCTGGCAGGTCGGCTCGGTGGCGCTGATTGCCGGGCTGGCCGGGCTGGCCGGGCGCGGGCTGCTGCGCTGGCCCGGCGCCCGCCCCGCCTGAACCAGTCCCGCCTGAACCAGTCCCGCCTGAGCCGCCGAAGCAGGAGATACCGATGCCCCGCGACATTCCCGCCCCCGATCTGACCGCCCTGCCCCGTGACGAATTGCGGGCCATGCAGGCCGCGGGCGCCGAGGTGCGCGAATGCATCCGGGTGCTGCGCAAGGCCGGGCTGAACGTGGTCGGCGAGGTGCTGAAGGGTCAGGGCCAGTTCGTCAAGCTGACCCATTACCCCAAGGGCGATGTCTATGACCGCGAGACGCAGTCGCAATACTACTACCACGCCCACCGCAACGGCGAGCACGGGCATTTCCACCTGTTCCTGCGCGCGGGCGGCATGCCCGCAGGCTGCGCCCCGATCCCCGAAGCCGCCACGCGCGACTGGCCCGCGGGCGACAAGGCGCTCTCGCATCTGGTGGCGATCTCCATGGACCGGTTCGGCGCGGCGACGGGGCTGTTCACCACCAACCGCTGGGTCACGGCCGACACCTGGTACCCGGCGGCGGACGTGATCCGGATGCTGCCGCATTTCGCCATCGACCACGCCGCGCCAAGCTGGCCGACAAACCGCTGGCTGACGGCGATGGTGACGCTGTTCCGGCCCCAGATCGCCGCGCTGGTGCAGGCGCGCGACGCGGCACTTGCGGCCCGCCGCGCCGCCCACCCCGACCGCGACGTGTTCGAGGACCGCGACTTCGAGGTGCCGAGCGAAACCGCCATCGACGTGGACGCGCAGATCAAGGCGGTGGACCGCGCTCTGGCGGGGTGAGCCGGGCGCGGTCGCCCCGTCATGGTTGCCTCGGCCCCCCCGGCATGACGTGCAGGCGCAACAAATGCCCCGCCGGGCGGCAACGCCGGTCCGCAGGGGCCCCCAGCCGCCACCGCCGCGTCCGGCCGCCTATCCCCGCGCGTGGAAATGGTCGTGGATGGTCTGCGCCAGGGCCTCGGAAATGCCCGGCACGGCCTTGAGGTCCGCCAGGCCCGCCCGCGTCACCGCCTTGGCCGAACCGAAATGCGCCAGCAGCGCGCGCTTGCGCGCCGCGCCCACGCCCGGCACGTCATCGAGCGGGCTGGCGCTGACGGCCTTTCCCCGCTTGGCCCGATGCGCGCCGATGGCGAAGCGGTGCGCCTCGTCCCGCAGCCGCTGGATGAAATACAGCACCGGGTCGTTGCGGTTCAGCGCGAAGGGACGGGCGCCGGGGCGATGGAACTCTTCCTTGCCCGCGTCACGGTCCACGCCCTTGGCCACGCCCGCCAGCGGCACGTCATCCACGCCCAGATCGGCCAGCACCTGCGCCACCGCCGCCACCTGCCCCGGCCCGCCGTCGATCAGCAGCAGGTCCGGCCAGGTTTCGCCCTCGCGGTCCGGATCCTCGCGCTGAAGCCGCTCGAAACGGCGCTTCAGCATGGCCTTCATCATGCCCAGATCGTCGCCCGCCGTGACCTCGCCCGGCTTGAAATTGTATTTCCGATACTGGCTCTTCAGGAACCCCTCCGGCCCGGCGACGATCATCGCACCCACCGCATTCGCCCCCTGGATATGCGAGTTGTCATAGACCTCCACCCGCTGCGGGGACGCATCCAGATCGAAGGCATCGGCCAGCCCGGCCAGCAGTTTCGACTGCGCCGCCCCCTCGGCCATGCGCCGGCCCAGGGACTCGCGCGCATTGCGCAGGGCGTTGGCCACAAGCTCCACCTTCTCGCCCCGCTGCGGCACGGCCAGCGCAACCTTGCGGCCCGCGCGCTCGCTCAGCGCCTCGGCCAGCAGGGCCTCGTCCTCGGGCGGGTGCGACAGCAGGATCAGGCGCGGCGGTTCCTTGCCATCGTAGAACTGCGCGACGAAGGCCTGCAGGATTTCCGGCGCCTCCGCCCCTGCCCCGGTGCGGGGATAGAAATCGCGGTTGCCCCAGCTCTGGTTGGCGCGGATGAAGAACACCTGCACGCAGGCCTGCCCGCCCTCCAGATGCAGCGCGATCACATCGGCCTCGGTCACGCCCTGCGGGTTGATGCCCTGGCTTTGCTGCACATTGGTCAGCGCCCGGATCCGGTCGCGCAGGGCGGCGGCGCGCTCGAATTCCATCGCCTCGGCCGCCGCCTGCATCTCCTCGGCCAGTTGCGCCTGAATGTGGGTGCTGCGCCCGGACAGGAACCGCTCGGCATCGGCCACCAGGGCGGCGTATTCGGCCTCGGAGACATAGCCCACGCAGGGCGCGGCGCAGCGCTTGATCTGATACAGCAGACAGGGCCTTGTGCGGCTGTTGAACACCGAATCGGTGCAGGTCCGCAGCAGGAACGCACGCTGCAACTGGGTCAGCGTGCGGTTGACGGCGCCCGCACTGGCGAAAGGGCCGAAATAGCGGCCCTTGACCGATTTCCGCCCCCGGTGCTTGCGCAGTTGCGGAAACGGATGGTCCTGCGGCAGCAGGATGTTGGGAAAGCTCTTGTCGTCGCGCAACAGCACGTTGTAGCGCGGCTTCAACTGCTTGATGAGGTTCTGCTCCAGCAGCAGCGCCTCGGTCTCGGTGCGGGTGGTCAGGAACATCATCGACGCGGTCTCATGGATCATCCGCGCGATCCGTGCCGAATGCCCCGAAGGCCGGGTATAATTCGACACTCGCGCGCGCAACTGCCGCGCCTTGCCGACATACAGCACCTCGGACTGGGCGTTGAGCATCCGGTACACGCCGGGCGAGTTGTCCAGCGTGCGCAGATAGCTCTGGATGCAGGCGTGCCCGGTCAGGGCAGGGCCGGATGTTGCAGGGGTCGAATCCATGATGTTCCCGAAGTGGGCGATTCTTGCCCTCGCTGCAACGCCCGGCAGGGATTTTCAAGTGTTAAGCTATCCCCGGATTCTGTGGATAACTCTGTGGGAAGGTTTCCCGGCAGGCCGGATTCCCCTGTAATCCCGGCGCGCTCAACGATCTGCCTAATTTTTGTGCGCACCTGCAAGTTGCTGTTTTTGCTTGTTTATTTTATGCCCGCGCGCCAAGTAACTGAATCGTATAGCGTTTCCATGTCGGCAATATTACGGTGGCGTGAACGGTGCAAAACTCGCCGCGAACGACTCCGGAACATGGCTCCGGACCGGTATCGAGCCGACGCGCGGCGCGGTCGTCACCGTTTTGTGAGGCGCCACCAGTGGCGCGTTCGGGCCTGCTGCGACATCTTCGGACGATGCGCCCCATGCCCCGCCCCATCGACGAGTTCATCCTGCGCGTGCTGCTGGGCGGCGCGCTGGCGGGGCTGTTCTTCATCGGGGTGGCGCTGGCCCGGACCGAGCCTGTGCGCCCGGCGCCGATCGTCATTCCTCCGCCGGATTTCGTCCTGGACCTGTCCGCGGACGGGCGGGAGCTGGCATTCTCCGGCACCGTGGACTTCGGCCTGACCGAGGCCATGCAGCGCCTGCTGGCGGTCAATCCGGGCGTGCAACGCATCATCCTGCACAGCAACGGCGGCAGCGTCTACGAGGCCCGCGGCGCGGTGCGCGTCATCCGCGAACACGGGCTGGCCACCCATGTGGAAGGGCATTGCGCCTCGGCCTGCGCGCTGATCTTTGTCGGCGGCGGCGACCGGAGCCTGGGCCCGCAGGCGCGGCTGGGATTTCACGGCTACAGCCTGCCGCCGCACCGGGGCTACGGGATGATCGATCCGCGGGTGGAAATGCAGCGCGATCTGGCAATCTATCGCGCGCAGGCGATCGCCGAACCGTTCATCGAAACCCTGGGCGCCCTGCCGCAAGTCCCGATGTGGTATCCGGCACGCGCGGAACTGCGGGCCGCCGGGGTGCTCAACGCGCCGTGACCGCCGGGCAGTGCGGTTTCGCCGAGCAGCCGCCCGGGACCGCTTGAATCACCGGCCGATTTGCGCGACCCATGGGGCATGTACATCATCCTTGCCCTGCTGATTGCCGTGGCGGTCATCATGATCCTGCAACCCTGGAAGCGCCGCGCCTGCCGCTGGCGCGAGGACCGGCGCGCGCTGGCGGACGGGCGGGTGCTGCATCGCTGCGCCGCCTGCGGGGCCGAACAGGCGCTGCCCAAGGGGCGCCAGCCCGCCCGGTGCCTGGCCCCTGGGCGCGGGTCATGACCGCCGCGCCCTCCAGCACCGCCCCGGACGACGCGGATGCCCGCCGCGCCGTGGCGCCGGTGATCTGCTATCCGGTGCAGACCCTGCCGCAGCCGGATCTGGCGCTTTACGCTGCCGCACGGCGCGGCGCGGCGAAGGTCGCGGAAACAACCGTGCCGCCACGGCATGCCCGCGCCTTTCGCGTGCCCGCCGGGCAGTTCTTCCGCATCACCTGCGCCGAGGGGCCGCAGGTGGGCGATCTGAACCTGTTTCATGCCGCCAACCTGTCCGAGCGCTTCTTTTCCGGCAAGACCCGCGCGCTGCACGGAACCCATGTCACCACCGGCGACAGGCTGTGGTCCTGCCTGCCGTATCTGCGCCCCATGGCCACGATCATCACCGACACGCTGGACTGGTACGGGCGCGATGGCTTTGGCGGCGGCGTCCATGACGTGATCGGCACCCGCTGCGACCCCTACACCCACCATCTGCTGAGCGGGCAGGAGTATCACCACTGCTGCCATTCCAACCTGACCCGCGCGCTGGTGACCGAAACCGGCCTGCCGGTGGCCGAGGCCGAGACCATGGTGCATGACGTGCTCAACGTCTTCATGTGCACCGGGTTTACCGCCGACACGGGGCAGTATTTCATGAAGGCGACCCCGGCACGGGCGGGCGATTACATCGAACTCTTCGCCGAGATAGATCTGCTGGGCGTGCTCTCGGCCTGTCCGGGCGGGGATTGCGGGTCCGAACATTCGTCGGACACGGCCACCTGCCACCCGCTGCAGGTCGACATCTTCGCCCCTGCCGCCGACGCCCTCACGGGCTGGACCCCGCCACCGCCCAACGGCTACGACCGCCGCCACGGCCTTTGATCCGCCCCTGCGCCCGCGCAGGGGCGGGGGCCCCCCCCCCCGCCGGGGGGGGGGGGGGGGGGGGGGGGGGGGGCCCGCAGCGCGCGCGGGTGGGTGGGCGGGGCGTGCGCTGCGGGCGCTACTTCCCCTCACTCCGCCAGCCGCGTGCGCACCACCGCCTGCGCTTCCAGCGTCCGGTGCACCGGGCAACGGTCGGCGATTTCCAGAAGGCGTGCGCGCTGCTCATCGTCCAGATCGCCCCCGATCCGCAGCGCGCGGGTGAACACGTCGATCCGGCCCTTGCCTTCGCCATCCGCGCAGTCCGCGCTGTGGCAGCGGGTGTGGGTCACGTCGCAGGTGACATGCGACAGCGGCCAGTCCTTGCGCCCGGCATACATGCGCAGGGTCATGGTGGTGCAGGCACCCAGCGCGGCGGCCAGCAACTGATAGGGCGACGGCCCCGCATCGTCGCCGCCCATGGCGGCGGGTTCATCGGCGACAAGCTGGTGGCGTCCGTCGATCACGATATCCTGCCGGAAGCGCCCCCCCTCGGCCTCGGCCACGCGAACCACGCCTTCGGGCGCGTCCCCGGGCGCTTCCTCGGGCACAAGCTCCAGATACCGGGCCGACCAAGCGGCGATCACTTCGGCGGCGTAGTCGGCATCGGCGGGGGCCGAGATCAGGTGGTCGGCATCATCCAGCGTCACAAAGCTCTTGGGGTGTTTCGCCGCCACGAATATCTGCTGCGCATTCTCGATCCCCACGATCATGTCGCGCGGGGCGTGCAGGACCAGCAGCGCCGCCCTGAGCCTGCCCAGCGCCGGTTCCAGTTCCGCCTGCGCCACATCCTCGACGAAGCCGCGCCGGATGGTGAAGTCGCGCCCCTCCAGCGTCACCGTGGCCGAACCTTCCGCGCGGATCGTCTCCAGCGCGGTGCCCAGGTTGCCCAGCACATGCCGGGGTTCGGCCGGAGCGCCGATGGTGACCAGCGCGCGCAGGCTGTCGATCCGGGGGCTTGCGGCGATGGCAGCGGCCCCGCCCAGCGAATGCCCGATCACAAGCTTCGGCGCCATGCCCTGTTCCGCCATCCACGCCGCCGCCGCCGCCAGATCATCCACGTTGGACGAGAAATCGGTATTGGCGAATTCCCCCTGCGAATGGCCCAGACCGGTGAAATCGAAGCGCAGCACGGCGATTCCGCGCGCTGCCAGCCGCCCGGCGATACGCCGCGCGGCGTGGATGTCCTTGGAGCAGGTGAAGCAATGCGCAAACAGCGCCGCCGCGCGCACCGCGCCTTCGGGGCGGTCCAGCCGTGCCGCCAGCGCGTGGCCGTCATGGCCGGTGAAGGTGATCTTTTCGCTGCGCATGGTTGGTCCTCCAATGTCCGTTCCGGTGCCCCGGCGCCGCTTCGTGCGCTCTTGCAAGCTGCCCGACGGCGGGTTGGCACCCATACTGTCAGGAAAGGCGCGTGAGGACAAAATCTGCCCGCGCGTCGACATCGACCTTCGGGAGGATGACCGGATCATACCCAAGCCGCCGGCAGGCATCGCGCAACCGATGGTATTCGGCAATCCCCTCCGCCAGGGCCAGCTTGCGCGCATCGTCGGAGTGGTGGATTTCACGCCATGGCGGGGTCAGAAAGACCTTCCGGAAAAAGCGCTGATGCCCGGCAAGCGTGGCCGCGGCGGGCACTCCGGCGGCGTGTTCCAGTGCGACGGCGGCATCGAAAAGCCCGCGGTCGAAGAATACCCAGCCTGTCGCGCCCTGCACGCGTGCACGGTCACGGGTTGCCATGGCGATGGCCCGCCGCGCGAATGCTTCGGCATCGACCCAGGGCAGCGCCTGTCCCGCGCCTTGCATTTCCTCCGCGACGATCTGCCTGCCGGGCTCTTCCACGGTGGCAAAGCCGCGCCGCGCCAGCGCGGCCAGCAATGTCGACTTCCCCCCGCCCGAGCATCCCGAAAGAATGACATGCAAGGTGCCGGTATCGTTTCGCATTGGCGTCTCTCCAGACCTTGAGCTGCACCCGGACAGGGCCCTTTCGCCCGCGCCCCCCCCGCGCACCACCAA
The DNA here is from genome assembly GCA_020832705.1 of Paracoccaceae bacterium. Lineage (GTDB taxonomy): Bacteria > Pseudomonadota > Alphaproteobacteria > Rhodobacterales > Rhodobacteraceae > Rhabdonatronobacter. Next base: position 9,500 of record JAFIEE010000053.1, on the reverse strand, counting down.
GCCCGGCGGCCCGCGCACGCGCCGTGGCTAGGGAACACCCGAATATAACATTCACTTCTTGCAATATGTTTTGATGTCGCTATATTGCCCCCAGATGACAGCACACCAGACAGGGGTGAGACAATGCAGCCGGAAGTGACCTCGTTCTTTGACCAAGCCACAAACACCATCACCTATGTGGTGCGCGATCCGGGCGGCAGCGCCTGCGCGATCATCGATTCGGTGCTGGATTTCGACTATGCCGCGGGGCGGACCAGCACGGCCTCGGCCGATGAGGTCATCGCCTTCGTCAAGGACAAGGGATACCGCGTCGAATGGCTGCTGGAAACCCATGTCCACGCCGACCACCTGAGCGCCGCGCCCTACCTGCAGGAGCAGGTTGGCGGCAAGATCGGCATCGGACGCAACATCACCGTGGTGCAGGATACCTTCGGCAAGGTGTTCAACGCCGGGACCGAGTTCGAGCGCGACGGCAGCCAGTTCGACCAGTTGTTCGACGAGGGCGATTCGATCCACATCGGCCAGTTGCGCGTCGATGTGCTGCACACGCCGGGCCACACGCCCGCCTGCCTGACCTATGTCATCGGCGATGCGGCCTTCGTGGGTGACACGCTGTTCATGCCCGATTTCGGCACCGCACGCTGTGACTTCCCGGGCGGGTCGGCCGATACCATGTGGGAATCGGTGCAGAAGATCCTTGCCCTGCCCGCCGAAACCCGCATCTTCGTCGGCCACGACTACAAGGCCGAGGGACGCGCGGAATACGCCTGGGAGACCACGGTGGGCGAACAGAAGGCACGCAACGTCCATGTCGGCGCGGGCAAGACGCGCGAGGATTTCGTGCGCATGCGCACCGAGCGCGACGCCAAGCTGGACATGCCGAAGCTGATCGTCCCCTCGCTGCAGGTCAACATGCGCGCGGGCCAGATGCCGCCGGCCGAAGACAACGGCACCGTGTATCTGAAGGTGCCGGTCAACAAGCTCTGATCCCGGATCAGATGATGGAACAGGAGCAGGTGGCCACCGCGCCCCCTGCACGGATGGAGTTTTCCAAATGATACCTATGGACTGGATATGGGGCCTTGTCGGCGGCCTGATGATCGGCAGTGCCGCGGCGCTGTTTCTGCTGTTCAACGGCCGCATCATGGGCGCGAGCGGGATCATCGGCGGGCTGGTGGACCGTTCGGGCCTGCGCGACTGGGCCGAGCGCGCGGCCTTTCTGGCCGGGCTGGTGGTGGTGCCGGCGCTGATGCTGCCGCTCTACCGCGTGGAGGTCAGCACCAACATCACCTCGAACCTCGCGGTGATCATCGCCGGGGGCCTGCTGGTCGGCATCGGCACGCGGCTGGCCAATGGCTGCACCTCGGGGCACGGGGTGTGCGGGATTTCGCGGTTCTCGCTGCGCGGGATCGTGGCGACGGTGTTCTATCTGCTGGCGGGCGGGCTGACCATGCTCGTGTTCCGGCATGTTCTGGGGGTGATCTGATGCAACGTGTTCTGCTTGCCGCCGCTTCGGGCGGGTTGTTCGGGGCCGGGCTGCTGGTCTCGGGGATGACCGACACCACCAAGGTGCAGGGCTGGCTTGATGTGTTCGGCGCCTGGGACCCAACGCTGGCCTTCGTGCTGGGCGGGGCGATCCTGCCGATGCTGGTGGCCTGGCACCTGACCACACGCCGCGCCGCGCCCGCACTTGGCGGGACCTTTCCGGCGAAGCCGGACCCGCGGCTGGGCCACAACCTGGTGCTGGGCTCGGTGCTGTTCGGCGCGGGCTGGGGGCTGGTGGGGCTGTGCCCGGGACCGGCCATCGCCTCGATAAGCTGGGGTGGCACCGGCGGCATCGTTTTCCTATTGTCCATGGTGGCCGGGATGCTGGCCGCGCCGCCGATCCGTCAGCGGGTGGACCGGCTGGCCGCCGCCTGAACCACATAGCGCAAAGGACAGGACCATGGAGATTCGCCCCATCGCCGACGGCTACGCCGTATCGCCGCAGATCACCCCCGAAGACGTGGCCGCGATCCGCGACGCGGGCTTCACCACGGTGATCTGCAACCGCCCGGACGGGGAAATCCCGCCCGAGGTGCAGGCCGAAGCCATCCGCGCCGCGGTCGAGGGGGCGGGGCTGCGCTTCGTGCTGAACCCGGTCGTCGGCGGGGCGATCACCATGGACAACGTCGAAGCCCAGGGCGCCGCGCTGGAAGACTCAGCGGGGCCGGTCCTGGCTTATTGCGCCTCGGGCAACCGGTCGTCCATCGTCTGGGCACTGGCCCTGGCGGGCAAGCGGCCCACCGATGAACTGATTGCCGCGGGCACACGCTACGGCTACGCGCTTGAACAGTTCCGCCCCACGATCGAGCAGCTCGCGCAGCGCTGACAGGGTTTCGGCCGGGCGCTTGCCCGGCGTCCGACAGGCGCCCGCACGGGGCGCTTGTCCGCTGTGATGACAGCGGGTGACGCGGGAGGGCGGGCGCGGACGCCGTGTCAGAACGGGGCCAGAACGGGGTCAGAAGGGGCTGTCCTGCCGCGCATCCAGAAACAGGAAATACCCGTCGCGCACATGCGCGATCATACGCTCGGCGGCCATGGCACCGTCGCCGGTGGCGATCGCCTCCACCAGCGCGGTATGCTCGGCCAGCGAGGCGCCGACATCGACCTTGTCGATGCTGGCAAACAGGCCGAAACAGGCCCCGCGCCGCCACAGGTTGTCAAAGAAGCCCAGCAGGAACGCGTTATCCGTGGCCGATACGATGCTGCGGTGGATCATGTGGTTGGCGTCGAAATAGGCCTGCTCGCTACGCGCATCCATACGCGCCGCACCACCGATCACATCCAGAAGCCGCCGGTTCAGCGCCGGGTCGTTGCGTTCGGCCAGCAGGCGGGCGGAAAACCCTTCGATCCCGGCGCGGGCGTTGTAGAGGTCCAGCACCTCGGTCTCGCCCAGCTCGCGGATCGCAAGCCCGCCCTCAGGTGCGCCCTCGGCCGCGGCGCCATGCAGGAACCCTTCATCCACCAGTCGGCCAAGAAGGGCGCGCACCGTGTCCTCGGCCAGCCCCAGATCGGCAGCCAGTGCCGCGGGCGCGATCACCCGCCCCGGCTTCAGCACACCCGCGCGCACATCGGCCAGAATGCGGTCGCGCACCCGATCCAGCGCACTGCGGGCGTCGGCGGCCTCGGCAAGGGCGGCCTGGGTGGGGTTCGTCAACGCATGCTTCTCCTGTGCAACACCGGCCCGACGGGTCGCGCGTCCGATCCGACCGGTGCCCGACTCGATTTCCGGAATGAGCGCTATCCTGACGGCAGGAGCGCCGGTTGCGCAAGCGCCTTTGCACAAGCCCCACGGCGCAGGCGCGAAAACCGCATGCGCGCCGCCCATCCGACACCGCACCAAGCCCCGGCATCGGCCGCACGCGCGCCGCGGTCCCTGCGACGCAGCGGCCCCCCGCCACCGGCCCGGGGCCGGGTCGGTTTCGGGCGCGGCGCCGTGTGCTTGACCTGGATGCCCGGATCACGCACCAATGCCCGGGGGGCACCGCCCGGTGCCCCGGCGATCCGCCACCCATCCCACCGGAGGCCCTCATGCGCGACAGGACAATCGGCACCACGGTCGCGTTCCACATCGCCCGCAACTGGCACGGGGTCTATTGCGTGCCCGCCGAATCCGCCCACCGCCCCTGCGCCCGGGCGATCATGCGCGGTCAGGTCTGGGAACGCGCCACGCTGCAGGCCATCCGGACGCATTTCGCGGGCGGTGACATCGTCACCGCCGGGACCTATTTCGGCGACTTCCTGCCCTTCCTGTGCCGTCTGGCCGCACGCCGCGGCGCCCGCGTCTGGGCGTTCGAACCGAACCGCGTGAATCACGGCTGCGCCATGGCCACCTGCGGGCTGAACACTCTTTCGAACTGCAGCCTGCACCTTGGCGGGCTGGGCGCGGCGCCGGGGGAAACCACGATCCGCACACATGACGGACAGGGCCGCGCGCTAGGCGGCGGTTCGCGGCTGGCGGCGCCGCGCAATCCGCACCGGCAAGCCGGGTTCGAGACCATCCCCATCCATACCATCGACGCCACCGTGGGCGCGGCGCAGGTGGGGCTGATCCAGCTTGACGTCGAAGGGCACGAACTGGACGCACTACGCGGCGCCGAGGCGACGATTTCCCGCTGCCGCCCGCTGCTGGTGCTCGAATCGCATTCCGCCACACCGGTCACGCAGGATCCGTGGCTGCGCGATCTGCTGCAGCATCACGGCTATGCCGTAACCGCAAAGGCCGACAACAACACCTTTCTGGCGGCATCCTGAACCGGTTTGCGCACGCGGCCAGCAACCAGGCCGCAACCGCAATGCCACAAACGCGCCGATTCCGGCCCTGCCCACAGGCTCGTGACTTGCCAAACAGGCCGCATTTTCACATCTATGTGCCGATCCGAAGACGTGAGGCGAGAGAGAGAGTTATGGCTGGCAAGATGATTTCACGCAGGGCGCTGATCGGCGCTGTCGCCCTTGGCGGGCTTGCGGCGCCGACGGTCCTGCGCGCACAGGCGCTGCCCGATTACGAAGCCGAAAGCCCGGTCCGCACCGCGCGGCGCAACGTCATGGGCTTCCGCAGCCACGAGTGGCGCGACCATTTCGACAACCTGAACAAGGGCGCGATCCTGTGCGACACCGATTCGCGCGCGCTCTATTACTGGTCGCAGGATGAGAGCGTGCAGCTTGTCTATCCGACCTCGGTGCCCATGTCCGAGGAGTTCACCCGCCGCGGCTACACCCATGTCACGCTCAAGCGGTTCGAACCGACCTGGATCCCCACCCCGGGGATGCGCGAGCGCGACCCCTCGCTGCCCGAGATCGTGCACCCCGGCCCGGACAATCCGCTGGGCACAAGGGCGATGAACCTGAGCTGGCAGTATTACCGCATCCACGGGATCGACAACCCCGCCAAGATCGGGCGCCGGGCGTCCAACGGCTGCATCGGCCTGATGAACCCGCATGTGGAATATCTGTACGAACTGGTCGAGATCGGCACCCAGGTCCGGATCATCTGACCGCTGCGCCGCAGGTTCTCAGGTCCAGACACGCCCCGGCCACGGTCGGGGCGTTTTCGTTTCCGTTGCGCGTGCGCGCCCCGCATCGGTCACAGGCCCGGACAGCTTCGGGATCAGCGCGGTGTACGCGGCCGTGACCGCACCATGCCCATGATCTCGAACATCGCCTCGAGGATCGGATGCGCCAGCGCCGCCGCGCGGTCGGCGCCTTCGCCCAGCATCCGGTCGATCTCGGCCGGATCATCCATCAGCCGCGCCATCTCGGCGTTGATCGGTGCCAGTTTCGCCACCGCCAGATCGGCCAGCGCAGGCTTGAACGCACCGAACCCCTGCCCGCCATAGGCGTCCAGCACCGCCTCGGGCGTGCAGTCCGCCAGCGCGGCGTAGATGTTGACAAGATTGCGCGCCTCGGCCCGGCCTTCCAGCCCCTCGGGGGCGTCCGGCAGGGGCTCGGGATCGGTGCGCGCCTTGCGGAACTTCTGCGCGATGGTGTCGGCGTCATCGGTCAGGTTGATCCGGCTCATGTCCGAAGGGTCGGACTTGGACATCTTCTTCGTCCCGTCGCGCAGCGACATGACGCGGGTGGCCACACCTTCGATCACCGGCTCCACCACGGGGAAGAAATCCACCGCATAATCGTGGTTGAACTTGATCGCGATATCGCGGGTCAGTTCCAGATGCTGCTTCTGATCCTCGCCCACCGGCACATGGGTCGCATGATAGGTCAGGATATCGGCGGCCATCAGATTGGGATAGGCAAAGAGCCCCACGCTCGCGTTCTCGCGGTTCTTGCCCGCCTTGTCCTTGAACTGGGTCATCCGGTTCAGCCAGCCCATCCGCGCCACGCAGTTGAACGCCCAGCCCATTTCCGCGTGCGCGCTGACCTGGGACTGGTTGAACAGGATCGAGCGCGCCGGGTCGATCCCGGCCGCCATGAACCCCGCCGCCAGCTCCCGCGTGGCATGGCGCAGCTTCGCCGGTTCCTGCCAGACCGTGATCGCGTGCAGGTCGACGATGCAATACAGGGTCTCGGTCCCGCGCTCCTGCGCCTCGACAAAGCGCTTGAGCGCACCGAGGTAGTTGCCCAGCGTCAGCCCGCCCGAAGGCTGAACCCCGGAAAAGACGCGCGTCCTGTGCGTGGGCGTGGCCATGTCGGACATCAGCAGTCGCTCCGTGCTGGAAATGCATTGCCGCTCCGGTTATCGCTGGCCCGGTTGAAGGTCAACCAGCCACCCCGCCCGGCCCCCAGACTCGCCGGCCCCAACACTCGCCTGGCCCCAGGACCCGCAAGGCCACAGCACCCGCAAGGCCACAGGACCCGCACCGCCCATGCCCCAGCATCCGCCCGACACACCCCCCGATCCGGCCCCCGATCCACCGCCGGACCCTGCGCAACCGCTGCTCCTGCCCCTGCCGGGCCTCCTCTGGCTCGTGCTGCTGGCGCTGGGTGCGGTGGAACTGGCCTTCTGGGCCGGCGCGCAGGGGCTGGTCGGCGGCGCAACGGCACCCGGCTGGCGGTTGCTGGCCGTCGAACGCTTCGGCTTCGCCGCCCCCGTGCAGCACTGGATGATCGGATCGCGGCAGGCCCCGCCCGAACACCTGCTGCGCTACCTCAGCTACCCGCTGGTCCATGCCGGACCCGCCCAGGCGGCCCTCTCCGCCGTGCTGCTGGCCGCGCTGGGCAAGTTCACCGCCCGCCACCATGGCCAGGGCGCGCTTGCGGCTCTGCTGCTGCTGCCCGGCGCCCTGGGCGCGGCCACCTTCGGCGCCCTGACCGACGGGTCCGGCTGGCTCCTCGGCGCCACCCCCGCCGTGCTGGCCCTCGTCGGCGCCTGGACGCTGGCCCGGTGGCGCGATGCGGCCAGCCCCCGCGCCCGGTTCACGGCCCTCGGCCTGATCGGCAGTTTCCTGCTGGCGCGCCTCGCCCTCGGCCTGCTGGTCGAAACCGCCGCCACATGGATCGCCGACCTGACCGCCTTTGCCGCGGGCGTGATCCTCGCCGCCGCGCTGCGCCCCGGCACCCTGCGCCGCACCCGCGCGCGGCTGCGGCAGCGCTGATCCCCCCATCATCTGTGCAAAAATATCCTCAGGGGGTGAATGCGCGCGGCACGCGCGCAGAGGGGGCAGAATGCCCCCTGAAAAACCGCACGCAGTGCCAGAAGACCCGCGCCCGGCACGGGCGCTCCGCAAGGTCGGACCCGCCGGTGACGCAGCGGCACGGATGACAGCCCGGCGCCACCCTGACACTCTCCCGGCAAACCTGCCGGAGCCCCCCATGTCCCCCTATCCCACGCTCTTCACCCCGCTCGACCTCGGCCCCCTGACCCTGCCCAACAGGGTGCTCATGGGCTCGATGCACACCGGGCTGGAAGAGTTGGGCGACTGGAACCGCGTCGCCGAATACCACGCCGAGCGCGCGCGCGGCGGCGTGGGGCTGATGGTCACCGGGGGCATGGCACCCAATGCCGAGGGCGGCGTGTTTCCCGGCGCGGCGGGTCTGTTCACCGACACCGACATCGCCAACCACCGGGTCGTCACCGACCGCGTGCACGATGCGGGCGGGCGGATCGCCATGCAGATCCTGCACGCGGGCCGCTACGCCTATGGCCCCGACTGCGTGGCGCCCTCGGCCATCCGCGCCCCCATCGCCCCCTTTCCCCCCCGCGCGCTGGACGAGGACGGGATCGAAAAGCAGATCGCGGACATGGTCACCGCCGCCATTCGTGCCCGCGAGGCCGGGTATGACGGGGTCGAGGTGATGGGATCCGAGGGCTATTTCCTCAACCAGTTCCTGTGTCTGCACACCAACCATCGCACCGACCGCTGGGGCGGCGCCTACACCAACCGCATGCGCCTGCCGGTCGAGGTGGTGCGCCGCATCCGCGCCGCCACGGGGCGCGATTTCATCGTGATCTACCGCATCTCGCTGCTGGATCTGGTGCCAAACGGCCAGACCTTCGACGAGGTGCTGCGCCTTGCCCGCGCGGTCGAGGACGCGGGCGCGGATGTGCTCAACACCGGCATCGGCTGGCACGAGGCACGGGTGCCCACCATCGCCACCTCGGTCCCGCGGGCGAATTTCACCTGGGTCACGCGCAAGCTGATGGGGGCGGTGGGGGTGCCGGTGATCACCTCGAACCGGATCAACACCCCGCAGGTGGCCGAGGAGGTGCTGGCGCGCGGCGATGCCGACATGGTGTCCATGGCGCGCCCCTTCCTTGCCGACCCCGAATTTCTGGCCAAGGCGCGCGCGGGCCGGGCGGCGGAAATCGCGCCCTGCATTGCCTGCAACCAGGCCTGTCTGGACCACACCTTCCAGGGCAAGGTGGCGTCCTGCCTCGTCAACCCCCGGGCCGGGCATGAAACCGAACTGACCTACACCCCCACCGACCGCCCCCGCCGCGTGGCCGTGGCCGGGGCGGGTCCGGCGGGGATGATGGCGGCGATCGTGGCGGCGCAGCGCGGCCATGCGGTGACCCTGTTCGAGGCCGCTGACCGGATCGGCGGGCAGCTCAACATGGCCCGCGTGATCCCCGGCAAGGAGGAGTTTCACGGGCTGGTGGACTGGTTCGCGACCATGCTGGCCCGGGCGGGCGTGGCGCTGCGGCTGAACACCGCGGCCGATGCGGCGGCGCTGGCGGGGTTCGACGCCGTGGTGGTGGCCACCGGCGTGCGCCCGCGCGACCCGCGGATCCCCGGCCAGGACCGCGCAAACGTGCTGCGCTATACCGATGTGCTTCAGGGCGGGGCCGCGGTGGGCGACCGTGTGGCGATCCTGGGCGCGGGCGGAATCGGCTTCGATGTCGCCGAATACCTCTCCCACGCGGGCGAAAGCCCGACGCTGCAGCCAGCGCACTGGGCCCGCGTCTGGGGCGTCACCGACCCCGCGCAGCACCCCGGCGGGCTGGCCCCCGAAGGCCCGCGCCCCGAACCGTCCGCCCGTGCCATCACGCTGATGCAGCGCAAGGCGGAAAAGCCCGGCAAGCGGCTGGGCAAGACCACCGGCTGGATTCACCGGCTCAGCCTGCAGATGCGCGGCGTGCGGATGCTGGGCGGTGTCGAATACCTGCGCTTCGATGATGCCGGGCTGCATCTGCGCCGCGATGGCGCCGAGGAGGTGATCGCCGCCGACAGCTTCGTGCTTTGCACCGGGCAGGAACCCGAACGCACGCTGGCCGATGCCCTGACCGGCACCGATACCGAACTGCACGTCATCGGCGGCGCCGACGTGGCCGCCGAACTGGATGCCAAACGCGCCATCGACCAGGGCGCGCGGGTGGCTGCGGCGCTTTGACCGCCCGCCCCTGAGCCCGCCCCGCCCCTGCCCCCGCGCCCCCAGACGCCACCGAGGGTGCCCGCCCCCCCCCCCGGCGGGGGGGGGGGCGCCCCCCCCCCGCCCGGGGGGGGGGGGGGGGGGGGGGGGGGGGCGCGGTGGGGCGGCACACCGGCCCGCCGGGCCCG
>JAFIEE010000052.1 GCA_020832705.1 Paracoccaceae bacterium | reverse complement strand
CGGGGGGCTGGCCCCCCGGGCTATCGGCCTGGTCCGGGGGGCTGGCCCCCCGGGCTATCGGCCTGGTCCGGGGGGCTGGCCCCCCGGCTTATGGTCCGGTCCGGGGGCTGGCCCCCCGGCCTGTTCCGTCACGCCATATCGCGCGACCGGCTCACACCTCCAGCCAGATCGTCACCGGCCCCTGGTTGACCAGCGCCACATCCATGTCGGCGCCGAATGCCCCGGTGGCCACGGTGATCCCGCGCGCCCGCAGGGCCTCGGCGAAGCGCGTGTAAAGCCGCTCCCCTTCATCGGGCGGGGCGGCGGCCGAGAAGCCGGGGCGGTTCCCGCGCGTGGTGTCGGCGGCGAGGGTGAACTGGCTGACCACCAGCGCCGCGCCACCGGTGTCGCGCAGGGCACGGTTCATCTTGCCCGCATCATCTCGGAAGATGCGCAGCTTGACGATCTTCTCGGCCAGCGCCTCGGCCTGCGCATCACCGTCACCCTGCATGGCGCACACCAGGATCATCAGCCCCGGCCCGATTTCACCCAGCACGCGCCCGTCAGCGCTGACCGAGGCCCGGCTGACCCGCTGCACCAGCGCCCGCATCGGCCTCAGCGCTCCAGTTCGCGCCGCCAGGGCGGGTTGGCCCCGGCGCGCGCAACGGTGACCGCCGCTGCCGCCGCGCCCATGCGCAGCGCCGTTGCCAGCGTGTCGGCGCTGATCGCGCCCAGCGCTTCCTTGCTCAGCGCGCCGGTTTCGGCCAGCGCGGCCAGAACTCCGGCGTTGAAAGTGTCGCCCGCGCCCACGGTATCGACCACCGTCGCGCGCACGGCGGGCACCCGGACCGTGACGCCGCCGCGCGCAAAGCCGCGCGCGCCCTGCGCGCCTTCGGTAACGATCACCACGCGCGCGCCCCCCTTCAGCAGCGCCGCCGCATGGTCCGCCACCGCCCCCGGCCCCGGCCCCATAAGCCAGCCCATATCCTCGTCCGACAGCTTGACGATATCGGCCTGCGCCATCATCGCACCGATCCGCGCGCGATAGGCAGCTTCATCGCGGATGAATCCGGGGCGGATGTTGGGGTCGATCATGGTCACGCGCGCGCCCGATTCGCGCGCCATCAGCGCCGCACAGGCCGCGCCGCAGGGGTCGCCCATCAGGCTGATGCCGCCGAAAAACAGCGCCTGCACGGTGTCGGGCAGCGCGGGCAGGTCCGCAGGCGTCATCATCCGCAGCGCGGTGTTTTCATCATAGAAGGCGTATTGCGCCTGCCCGCCGGTGAGCGTGACAAAGGCCAGCGTGGTCGGCCGGTCCGAGCGCGGCGCCAGCGACGGGTCCACCCCGGCGGCGCGCAGCGCATCCTCCAGCATCCGCCCGAACAGGTCGCGCGAAAGCCCGCCCAGAAACCCCGCCGGCGCCCCCAGCCGCCCCAGCGCGACAGCGGTGTTGAACACCGCACCGCCCGGATAGGGCGCAAAGGCCGGTTCGCCGTCGCGCGATTCGCGCGGCAGCATGTCGATCAGCGCCTCGCCGCAGCACAGGATCATGTCGGCCGCCTCCTCACTGTCCAAGCTCGGCGACAAAGGCGATCAGCGCAATCAGCAGCAGCACCGCCGCCACCGCGCCCGCGATCTTCCACGCCGACCACGGCCGTTCGCCCTGCACGCGCCCGGTCTGGCCGTTGACGATGAACCGGTAACTCTTGTCGCGGTAGCGATAGGCCGCCATCCAGATCGGCAGCAGCAGGTGCTTGAAGCGTTCATCGGCATAAGCGGTGCTGACGCTGTGGATGCGCTGGTCGTCGCCGCCGATATCGCGCCGGATGTCGTTGCGGATCACCTCGTCCATGCGTTGCTTTGCAATATCGAACCCTTCGGGCAGGTCCACGGTATAGGCTTCGGCGCGGAAGCCGGAGAGGTATTTCGGGCTGTAAAGCTCAAGCTCCGACAGGGTCCAGGGCTCCAGCCGCCGCACCATCGGGCGCGGCAGGCTGCGGGCGGCCATCACCAGCACATCGTGGAACTTTCGCGCCACGCTCCCCGACGTGCGCCGCCAGCGGGTGCGCCGCTCCTGCCGGGTCTTGCCCTTTGGCCCGCGCACCGTGACGTAGTAATGCGTGCCGCGTTCGCCGGTGTAGCTGCTGCGCGTGTCCGCATCAAAGGCCCAATAGGGCACGTAAAGCCCGTTCAGCCGCCCGTCCGAGCGGGCGTATTTCTTCAGCCCGTCCGGCGCGAACCAGCGTCCGCGCAGCCAGGCGCGCATCTTTTCATGCGCGTCGCGTTCCGACAGCGCGAAGGGGATCACCGCCTGCGGCTTGATGTGGCGGTTGGTGCCGGTATCCGAAACCACCGGCGTGGCGCAGAACGGGCATTCGGTGGAATGGGTGTCCGCTTCGAATTCGACCTGCGCGCCGCAGGTCTGGCAGTTCATGACCCGCGTTTCCTCGATCTCGGTCTCGGGCAGGGTCTTGGCGACAGCCTCGTGATAGTCCAGCGATTGCAGGGTCTTGATCCGCGTGGCGTCATCGAGCTTCGGCATCTCCTGCTCATGGCCGCAATACTCGCAGGCGAGGGTCTGCAGCCCCGGCACGAAACGCAGGGACGCGCCGCACTGGACGCAGGGAAATCGGTGTTCGGTCTCGGTGGTTGCCATGCTCTGTCCCCGGGGTCTCTGCCCGTCGGGGGCCGGGGCCCCCTTGCTCCTGCAACGGATCATCCCCGATCCCGGCGCCCGGAGCAAGACCGCGCCCGGTGGACCGGCGCAGGTCTTTGCCGGGGGACGGGAAGAAGCGCCCGCTCAGCGCCCCGCCCGCCCGCCCATGGCACTTCGCGGGCGCTGCCGGGCGCAGCCGCGCCCGGCGAAAGGACCCTGGCGCCGCGGGACGGACCGATGCCGCCGGTTTCCGGTCAACCGTGCGCGGGGCTCAGCCCGCCGGGGGCGGCGGGGGCGGCGGTGTATTGGCAAAGAGCCTCTGCAACTCGGGCACCTCGCCCGCTTTCTTCCAGCCGTCCTGCCCCGGCGACCAGACCAGCGTATTGCGGTCGAAACTGCCCTGCGGGATCATCTGCGCCAGTGCATTGCCGTCGAACGGCCCCCTGGTCTGGCCGTTTTCCGCCACATGCCAGACGGTCGCCTGCGGCGGCGGCGGGGGAGGGGGTGGTGCGGCGGCGGCCTGCGGGGTGTGCTGGGGCGCCTGTTGCTGGGGCGCCTGCTGCCCGGCGACGGCCTGGCTCATGCCCTGCGCCATCGCCATGCCCATGCCCATGCCCATGCCCGCACCCAGCCCTGCGCCCATGCCGCTGTCGCCGCCGCCTTCGGCGGCTTTCTGCATCGCCTGCGCGGCCGAGAACTGCTGGTACTTGCCCAGATCGCCCACGATCCCCATGCTGGTGCGCTGGTCGAGCACCTTCTCGACCTCGGGAGGGAGCGAGATGTTCTCGATGTAGAATTCCACCAGATCAAGCCCGTATTCATCCATCGTCGGGTCGATGCCTTCGCGGACGATATCGGACAGTTCCTTGGTGTTCGCCGCCATGTCCAGCGCCGGGACGCCGGAACCGGCCAGCACGCGGCTGACCTTCTGCACCACGATGTTGCGGATCTGGCCCGAGATCTTGTCCTGGGTGAAATCGCCGTCGGTGCCGACGATTTCCTTCATGAAGGTCGCCGCATTGCTGACCCGGATGGTGTAGGAGCCGAAGGCGCGCAGCCGGATCGGCCCGAATTCAGGGTCGCGCAGCATGATCGGGTTCTGCGTGCCCCATTTCAGCCCCGGAAAGCGGCGGGTGTTGACGAAGTAGATTTCCGACTTGAAGGGCGAATTGAACCCGTGGCTCCAGTGCTGCAGCGCGGTCATGACCGGCATGTTGTTGGTCTGCAGTTCGTAGAGCCCCGGCTCGAACACGTCGGCAAGCTGGCCTTCGTGGACAAAGACGGCGACCTGCCCCTCGCGCACGGTCAGCTTCGCGCCCATCATGATGTTGTTGCCATAGCGTTCGAACCGCCAGACCATGGTGTTGCGCGTGTCATCGGTCCATTCGATGACGTCGATGAACTGACCCTTGATGAAGTTGAAGACCATGGCGTGCTCCCTCGATTTTCAGGACGTTTTCGGGACCGAAACAGCCGAGCCGCCGGAAGGCAACCTTGGTGCCGGTGGGGGCGCTTGCGTCGGATGCGAAGTCGCGGTCTGATAGCCCTTGTCTGTCTGTTGCCCCGACACGAAAACCTCAAGACCGTCAGGCCGGTCATCGTCGATCAATACCTGCCGTTTCATGCTCCCTCCGCCGTGTCGTTGCAGATGAACTCGATCAGCCGCAGATCGGCAAGTGACACCCAAACGCCGCGCGGAGGCTGTGCCTCATGCCAACCATCGTCAAACGTATATAACCGCTCCAGATAGATATCGCTACGGTCCGGGTCGGTTGCCGTCAAAGAATACGCTCCGAAATACCCGCAAACCACCGTGCCGTCGCGAAAGGTCAGGTTAACGAAGCAGCGCGCGCCTCGCTGCTTTCGGAGGCCAGCGCCTCCATTATCCTGGCAGACACCCAGATATCGCATATATCTGTGGATTGCGGACGGGCCTTGCGCCGCCAGTGGTAGCCGCCGTCCCGGCGGGTGCGGTGGGGAAGAGCGGTCATCTTCGGGCTCCGTTCCGGAGACCGACGCGCAAGATACAACCGCAGCGGTGTCACAGTCTGGTGTCACAGTAACGGACCCCAGAAGGGGAAAGTTGCTGAATTCAGGTACTTTCGGGAAAATTGGCTCCGGCGGTAGGGATCGAACCTACGACCAATTGATTAACAGTCAACTGCTCTACCGCTGAGCTACGCCGGAACACGGGCGCGATATAGCAAGCGATTCCGGGCGCGTCCAGAGCGAAAACCGGGGTTTTCGGGGGATCATGCGGCGATCAGCGGTGGGTCAGGCGCAGGTGGTAGAGTGCATCGGGATAGGGACCCGGGTCGGCTTCGACCAGGCTGCGGGCGTGCAGGTCGATCAGGTGCGCCAGAACGTTGCGCGCGGCTGCGCCGTGCAGGTGCGGCGGTGTATCGGCGTAGATTTCCGCGGTCAGCGCGCCGATCCGCGCGGGGCCCCGCGCCAGCACCGCGCGGATCGCCGCTTCGCGCGCCTGCCGGTGTGCGCGCAGCGCACCGATGCGGGCTTTCGGGTCCGTGACAGGGGCGCCGTGGCCGGGATACAGCCTGCGCGGCGCCTGCGCTTCCAGCCGGTCGAGACTGCGCATGAAGGCGGTCAGGTCACCATCGGGAGGGGAGACCAGGGTGCTGGCCCAGTCCATCACATGATCGCCGCTGAACGCCGCGCCGCGCCAGAGATAGCAAAGGTGGTTGCCGAAATGCCCCGGCGTCCAGAGCGCGGTGATCACCTCGTCCCCTGCGCGCAGGGTTTCGCCGTCGGCCAGGCACCGGTCGGGGGCGAAGGCTTCGTCCACGCCCTCGCCGCCGCCCAGCCGCCCGTCATCGCCGCCCAGCGCCTGCATGTGCGCGCTGCGCCCGGCGCGGCTGTCACCGAAGGCCAGCACCGGGGCGCCGGTCTCGGCGGCCAGCGCGCGGGCCA
The DNA here is from genome assembly GCA_020832705.1 of Paracoccaceae bacterium. Taxonomy (GTDB): domain Bacteria; phylum Pseudomonadota; class Alphaproteobacteria; order Rhodobacterales; family Rhodobacteraceae; genus Rhabdonatronobacter. Next base: position 15,422 of record JAFIEE010000052.1, on the reverse strand, counting down.
GAGGCGAGTGATCGCGGTGGCTGTGCGTCACAAGAATATGCGTGATCCGCTCGCCCTGTTCCAGCGCGCCAAGGATTGCACGCAGATGTGCGGGCTGGTCCGGGCCGGGGTCGATGACGGCGACCGCGCCTTCGCCCACCAGGTAGGTGTTGGTGCCCGGCCCGGTCAGCGGGCCGGGATTGGGCGCGCGCAGGCAGCGCAGGCCCGGTTCCGGCTGCGCGGCACCGCTCACGGGGTTTCCGCCGTGCAAAGGGCAGGCCCGTCCGGACCTGTGTGCCGCCGTTGCGCGCACCCCCGCCCTGTCATGCCGGCGTCTCGAAGGGCGGCAGCGCGTCTTCGATCCGCGCCCGGCGCGGCTCGTACTGCGGTGGCAGTTTCAGCGCCGTACCCAGCGCTTCGGGCGCCTCGTCGATGGCGAAGCCGGGCGGATCGGTGGCGACCTCGAACAGCACGCCGCCCGGTTCGCGGAAGTAGATGGCGTTGAAGTATTGCCGGTCGATGCGCGGCGTCACCTCCATGCCCAGCCCCATCAACCGCTCGCGCAGCGCATCCTGATGGGCGTTGTCGCGGGCGCGAAAAGCGATGTGGTGGATGGTGCCTGCGCCGGGGATGCTGCGGTCCGGCGCATCGGGGCGCCAGAGGTCGATCACACGGCCCGGCCCATCGCCCGGCAACGCCATGCGCAGCCGCTCGCCCGCACCGTCGCGTTCGCTCCCGGCCTCGGCATAACCGAACGCATCGGCCAGCAACCGCGCGGTCGGTTCCGGGGCGCGCAGCGTGAGCGTGGCGGAGTGAAAGCCCCCGGGCGCCTCGGGCGCTTCTGCATCGGCCACCAGTTCCACCGCCAACCCGTCCGGGTCCGACAGCCGCAGCACCTCTGCCCCGAAGCGCACGCTGCGCTTCCCCTTCAGCCGCTGTGCGAACCCGTCCAGCGCCCCGGGCGTCACCGCATAGGCAAAGGCCGAGGCCATGCCCGGCCCCGCATGCCCGCGCCGCGCGCCGACAAAGGGAAAGAAGGTCAGGATCGACCCGGGACTGGCATCATGGTCTCCGTAATAGAGGTGCCAGACATCGGGCGCATCGAAATTCACGGTCTTCTTCACCAGCCGCTGACCCAGATCGCGGATGTAGAAATCCACATTCGGCTGCGGCGGGCCGGAGATCGCCGTGACATGGTGCAGCCCGGCAATGGGCGTCGGATCGGATGTGGACATCGGTGCCTCCTGAACACTGGTTACGCGGTCACGCGCCATGGCACCAGAGATAGGCGCGCCGGGCCGCATCCGGAATGCCATGTGGCGCAGGGACCATGTGCGCCGCTGCACGCGGTGTTTCACTTGCGCCGCGCATGGCCTACATCTCCGGCATGTCCGCGCAACCCGCCCACGATGACACCGCCGCCCCCGCCTTGCGCGTTCAGGGGCTGCGCAAGAGTTTTACCACCTCCGAAGGGCCGCTGACGGTGCTGGACGGTGTGTCGCTGCAGCTTGAACGGGGCGAGAGCCTGGCGCTCACGGGCGAATCGGGCAGCGGCAAGAGCACGCTTCTGCACATCTGCGCCGGGCTGGAACCCGCCGACGGGGGCACGGTCGAAATCGACGGGCGCGCCATGAGCGGCGCCAGTGACGCGGGGCGTGCGGCGCTGCGGCGGGGCGGGGTGGGGCTGGTGTTTCAGCAGTTCAACCTGATCCCCTCGCTGACCGTCGCCGCGAACCTGAGCTTTCAGGCGCGGCTGGCCGGGCGGCATGATCCGGATTTCACCGCCGATCTGGCCGCGCGGCTGGGGATCGAGGCGCTGATGCGCCGCTACCCCGAGCAGCTTTCGGGCGGGCAACAGCAGCGCGTCGCCGTGGGCCGGTGCCTGGCCGCGCGCCCGGCGCTGGTGCTGGCGGACGAGCCCACCGGCAACCTGGACGAGGCCACGGGCGACACGGTGCTGGACCTGCTGCTGGACACCACCTCCGAGGCCGGCGCGGCGCTCTTGCTGGTCACGCATTCGCCGCGGCTGGCGGCGCGGTGCGGGGCGCGGGCGCATCTGCGCGCCGGGCGGCTGGACGCGCCATGAGCCCGGCCACAAGCATGGCGGCCGTCACGCTGGGCGCGCTCCTGTCGCACTGGCGGCGCAATCTGCTGCAACTGGCGATGCTGCTTATGGGGCTGGCGCTGGCCACGGCGCTGTGGTCCGGCGTGCAGGCGCTGAACGCCGAGGCGCGCAGCGCCTATGCCCGCGCCGCCGGGTTTCTGGGCGCGGCGGAACTGTCGCGGCTGGAGCATCCGCAGGGCTGGGTGGCGCAGGCCGACTATGTGGCGCTGCGGCGCGCGGGCTGGCTGGTCTCGCCGGTGCTGGAGGGGCGCGCCGATCTGGGCGGGCGACGGGTCACGCTGACCGGGATCGAACCGCTGACCGCGCCGCCTGCCTCGGTCGCCGCCGCGCCCGCGCTGGATGGCCCGGATCTGGCCGGTTTCTTCGGCCCGCCGGGGCAGGGGTTCGCGCATCCCGAAACCGCGCGCACGCTGGAGGCACCGCAAATCACCCTAACCGCCGACGAGGCCGTGCCGGTGGGCACGGTGCTGGTGGATATCGGCGTGGCGCAGCGCCTGCTGGGGGCCGAGGGGCGGCTGTCGCACCTGCTGTTGCACCCCGATCAGCCGCGCGGCGTGCCGCCCCTGGAAACGGTCGCCCCCGGGCTGCGCCTGATCCCCCCCGATGCCAGCGCCGATCTGGCCGCGCTGACCGACAGTTTCCACCTGAACCTGACTGCCTTTGGCCTGCTGGCCTTTGCCGTGGGGCTGTTCATCGTCCATGCCGCCATTGGCCTTGCGTTCGAGCAGCGCCGGGCGGTGTTCCGCACCCTGCGCGCGCTGGGCGTGCCGCTGCGCACACTGACAGGGGTGCTGGCGGCGGAACTCATGGTGCTGGCGCTGGTGGCCGGGGCGGCCGGGCTGGTGCTGGGCTATGGGGTGGCCGCACTCCTGTTGCCGGATGTGGCGGCCAGCCTGCGCGGGCTTTATGGCGCACCGGTGCCCGGGGAACTGGGCTTTGACCCGGTCTGGGCGGGCGCGGGGCTGGCCATGGCGCTGGGCGGGGCGCTGGTCGCCGGGGGGCGCAGTCTCTGGGCGTTGTGGCACCTGCCGCCGCTGGCCCCGGCGCAACCCCGCGCCTGGGCCGTGGCCTCGGCGCGCAGCCTGCGGCGGCAAGCGGTCGCGGCGGGGGGGCTGGGCGTGACAGCCGGGGCGCTGGCGCTCTGGGGGCAGGGGCTGCTGGCGGGGTTTGCGCTGCTGGCGGCGCTGCTGCTGGCGGCCGCGCTGGCGGTGCCGCCGGTGCTGGCGGGGGTGCTGGCGCTGGGCGCCCGCCCCCCCCCCGGCCCCCGGGGGGGGGGGGGGGGGGCGGCCCCCCCCCCGCCCCCGCCCCGCCGGTAGCTGGCGGTGGAGGGGGGGATGCTGGCGGCCGCGCTGGCGGTGCCGCCGGTGCTGGCGGGGGTGCTGGCGCTGGCCGCGCGCACCGCACGCGGCCCGCTGAGCGAATGGGTCTGGGCGGACGCACGCCAGCAACTGCCGCGCCTGTCGCTGGCGCTGATGGCGCTGATGCTGGCGCTGGCGGCGAATGTGGGGGTTTCCACCATGGTCGGCAGCTTCCGCGCAACCTTCATCGGCTGGCTGGACCAGCGGCTGGTGGCCGAGGCCTATGTCACCGCCCGCGACGAAGCCGAGGCCGCCGCCCTGCGCGACTGGCTGGAACCGCGCGTGGACGCGATCCTGCCGGTCTGGCGCAGCGAGGTGGCGGTGGACGGACAGCCCGCGCTGATCTATGGCACCGCCGATCATGCCAGCTACCGGGATCACTGGCCGCTGCTGGCCGCCGATGCCGGTGCCTGGGACCGGCTGGCGGCGGGCGCGGGTGTGCTGGTCAATGAACAGCTTGCCCGGCGCGCGGACCTCTGGCCCGGGGCGATGGTGGACCTGCCCGGCGCGGGCGCGTTCGCGGTGGTTGGCGTCTATTCCGATTATGGCAATCCGCGCGGGCAGGTGATGCTGGGGATCGAAACCTTCCTGGCCGCCTACCCTGACGCACCGCGCCTGCAGCATGCCTTGAGGGTGGACCCGGACGCGGTGCCGGACCTGCTGGCGGGGATCCAGGACCGGTTCGGCATTCCGCCCACGCTGATGAGCGATCAGGCCAGCGCCAAGGCGCTGTCGCTTGCGATCTTCGAACGCACCTTTACGGTCACCCGCGCGCTGAACGTGCTGACGCTGAGCGTGGCGGCGCTGGCGCTGCTGGCAACCCTGGCCACGCTGTCGGGGTTGCGGCGGGTGCAACTGGCGCCGCTCTGGGCGCTGGGGCTGACGCGGGCGCGGCTGAGCGCGCTGGATCTGGGCTGCACGCTGGCTCTGGCGGGGCTGACGGCGCTGCTGGCGGTGCCGGTCGGCGTGCTTCTGGCGCAGGTGCTGCTGGCGGTGATCAACGTGCAGGCCTTTGGCTGGCGGCTGCCGCTGGTGGCCTTTCCCGCCGACTGGGCGCGGCTGGTCGGCTGGGCGCTGCTGGCGGCCTTTGCGGCGGCGGCGCTTCCGGCGCTGCGGTTCCTGCGCCGCCCGCAAGGCGATCTTTTGCGGGTCTTTGCCGCCGGCGGCGGCTGACAGGGCAGGCGTGCCGGGCAGAATTTACTTCACGCCGGGTTCATGCCAGACTGCCGCGCTGTCATGGGCCAGGCGGGAGGGGGAATGCGCAAGTTTCTGGTGGTGCTGGATGACAGCAAGGAATGCCTGAACGCGATTCGCTTCGCCGCGCTGCGGGCGGCCAAGACCGGTTTTGGCGTGCAGATCCTGTCGATCATCCCGCCCGAGGAATTCCAGCATTTCATGGGCGTGGCCGACCTGATGCGCGCCGAGGCGCAGGAGCGGATCGAGGCGCATTTCGAGGTCTACGCCAAGTGGATGCGCGACCGGCAGGGGGTAGAGCCGGAACTGGTGATCCGCGAGGGCGAGCCTGTGGAACAGCTTCTGGCCCAGATTGCCGATGACCCCGAAGTAGGAATCGTGGTGCTGGGCGCGGCCAGCGACAACCACGGACCGGGGCCGCTGGTCACGCATCTCACCCGGAACTCGGGCGGTTTGCAGGTGCCGGTGCTGATCGTGCCCGGCGACCTGCCGCGCGAACGACTGGAAGAGATCGCGCTGGGCTGAAACGGGGCGCATCGCCGGGAAACCGCCGGACGCGGGCGCGGCGGGGTCAGCGGGCGCGCGAGGCATGCGGCGGCCGGTCACCGGCCCCGATCAACCGGGCCACACGCCCCCCAGCAGCATCAGCGCCACACCGGCCACCAGCGCGCCCGCCAGCACCTCGACCACCGGGACCAGCGCAGCCATCCGCCCGATCCGCCCGGACCAGACCAGCGCGCCGTCGCGGGCCATCACCGCCAGCGCGGCCACCGCCACGGTGACCGAGGCCGTGCCCAGCCCCATGGCCAGCGCCGCTGTGACACCTTGCCATTCCAGCCCCATCCGCCAGGTCAGGATCAGCAGGAACAGCGCGCCGGTGCAGGGGCGCAGCGCGATGGCGCCGATCACCAGCGCCGCCTCGCGCAGCGAGGAAATGCGCGCGACATCGCTCGTATCCGGCAGGTGGCGGTGGCCGCAGTCGGTGCAGGGGTCATCATGCGGTTGATGGTGGTGGTGGTGGTGGTGATGCTGCCCGCCCCCGCCCGCCGCGGGCATGGCCCCCGCCGCCGCCAGCGCCGGGGCGCCCTGCATCCGCAACAGCGCCCGCGCCCCGCGCCAGACCAGCCAAAGCCCCAGCGCGGCAATGGCGATCAGGCTCAGGGGCGCCATCCAGGCGTCCGACACGGCCTCGATCTGCGCGCGGCTGAGCGCGAACAGCGCCACCCCCCCATAGACCAGCGCAATCGCCGTGCCCGCCTGCGCAAGGCTTGCCGCCAGCCCGATCCCCATCATCCGGCCCAGCGGCACCCGCGTGCCCGCGCCATAAGCCCCCAGCAGGAACTTGCCATGCCCCGGCCCCACCGCGTGCAGGAACCCGTAGGCAAAGGCCACGCCCCAGAGCGTGGCCAGCGCGCCCGGCTCGCCCCCGTGCAGCGCCCGCAGGGCGCGGGCCAGCGCGTTCTGGAATGCGCGCTGCGCCTCCAGCGCGCGGGCCTGCACCATGTCCAGCCCGCCCGCAGCCCAGAACGCCGCCAGCCCCGCCACGGCCACCAGAGCCAGGGTCAGGACGATCCGGCGCATGCGATCCTCGCTTCATCGGCAAAGAGCCGGCCCACCGCCGGAAAATCGGCCTCGATCTCGAACTCGTCCAGCCCTGCGCCCAGCATCTCGTCCAGCGCGGCCTGCAGTTGCGCGTCGGCCGCGTCCCAGTCGGGCTCGAATATCCGCACCTGGCAGTCCGTGCGGCCCATCACCGCAGGCGTGCCGACGATCCGGTAAGCGGTGTAATAGGTCGGATCATAAACCTCGATCCGCACCTCTCGGCCTTCGGGGGTGACCCGCTCTTCCAGTGCGCGCAGATGCGTGGAGACAAGCTGCCCGTCGACCAGGTCCGAGGTCCATTCCAGCGGCCCGGTCAGGTCCAGCGCGGCCCCGTCCAGCGAGACGAAGACATCGCCGTGATAGCCTTCGATCCAGTTCATGTCGAAACCCTGCAGCGCGGCGTGATCCTCGGGGGTCAACTCCCCCGAAAACCCCGAGTCCAGTTCCAGATCGCTGAGCATGAGCATGGAAAAGAATTCATCATAGACCCAGGTGATCCGCAGCGCGGCCAGTCGGCCCTGATCGTCGAAATAGACCTCCAGCCCGGCATCGACCCAGATATGGGGATGCGCCGTGGCCGGGGCAGGCACCGCAAGCGGCAAGCCGATCAGCGCGCCCGCGAGCGCGGCGCGCATGCGTCCGGTGCTTCCCTGTCCCTGCGCCATGCGGCCCCCTTGCTGGCCTGCAGGCTACAGGGGCGCGGCGCAGGCCTCAAGCCCGCGCCGCAGCGCGTCCGGGGCGGATCACGCGCGCTTGAACCCGCGCACGGTCTCGATCATCCGCGCCACGTTCTCGGGGTCGGCATCCGGGGTGATGCCATGGCCCAGGTTGAAGATATGCGGGCCATTGGCAAAGGCCTGACAGATGCGCAGGGTTTCATCGACCAGCGCCTGCCCGCCGGTGACCATGTGGCTGGAAGCAAGGTTGCCCTGCACGCAGCCGCCGGTCTGGACGTTTGCCGCCGCCCATTCGGGCGCCACCGAATTGTCCAGCGCCACGCAATCGGCGCCGGTGGCGGCGTGGAACCCGATGTATTTGTCTCCGGCCTCGCGCGGGAAGGCGATGACGGGGATGCCGGGGTGGCGGGCCTTGAGCGCCTCGGTGATGCGGCGCGCGGGTTCGGTGGCGTAGCGGTCGAAAGCTTCGCCCTTCAGCGACCCGGCCCAACTGTCGAAGATCTTCACCACCTCGGCCCCGGCCTCGATCTGGGCGGACATGTATTCGATGGTGGCCAGCGTGATGCGCTCCATCAGCGCGTCAAAGGCACCGGGCGCGCCTTCGCGCATGGCATGCGCGGGGGCCTGATCCGGGGTTCCGCGCCCGGCGATCATGTAGGTGGCCACCGTCCAGGGCGCCCCGGCAAAGCCGATCAGCGTGGTTTCAGCGGGCAGTTCGCGGCGCAGGATGCGTACCGTTTCATAGACCGGGTTCAGCGTGTCGTGGATGGCGTCCACAGGCTTCAGCGCCGCAACGCCCTTCTCGTCGGTGATGGTGGACAGCCGCGGCCCCTCGCCGGTGACAAACCAAAGATCGGCGCCAAGCGCCTGCGGCACCAGCAGGATGTCGGCAAACAGGATCGCCGCGTCGAACCCGTAGCGGCGGATCGGTTGCAGCGTGACCTCGGCGGCAAGCTCCGGATTGTAGCACAGCGACAGGAAATCGCCGGCCTGCGCGCGGGTGGCCTTGTATTCCGGCAGGTAGCGCCCGGCCTGGCGCATCATCCAGATCGGCGGGGTGGGGAGTGTCTCGCCGGCCAGGGCGCGCAGGATGGTCTTGTCGGGCGTTGCGGTCATCGGGGCCTCCGTCAATGGTGCGTCTAGGTCACCGCCCCGTGCCGCAATGTCAAGCGGACAGGCGACCCTGACGCTGGCTTCGTTAGCGGTCCCGTTCCAGGGAGGGCAGGTCCGGCAGGCGCAAGACGGGCATGTCGGCGATGCGGTTGCGTTCAGCGATGCTGCTCAGCGTATACAGGACTGCGGCGCGCTGGCCGCCGTGTGCGGCCCCTGCGAAGCGCCGGATTTCCGGCCAAGAGCCGCGCCCCGCCGCCAGCGCCCGAGGTCTGCCACAAGGGATGCCGATAGCTGTTTGCGGACCTGCGACCGCGCCGCCGGTGCCAGGCTGCGCATGGGTCAGTTCCCGGTGGCGAACAACGCCTCGATCCTGCCCTTGATCTGGTCGCGCGCACTGCGGAAGGCGGCGATGTCGGCGGCGGTGGCGGGATCATCGATCGGCCAGTGAAGGCGCTGCACCGTGCCGGGCACCACCGGGCAGACCTCTTCGGCGCAGAGTGTCACGATCAGGTCGGCAGTTTCAGGGGAAACGTCTTCTATCGGCTTGGAGCGATGGCCCGAGATGTCGATCCCCATCTCGGACAGGGCCTCCACCGCAAGCGGATTGAGCCCGCCGGGCGCCGAGCCCGCGCTGGCGATCTCGATGTCCCTGGGGAGTATTGCGCGGGCCAGCCCCTCGGCCATCTGGCTGCGGGCGGAATTGGCGACACAGAGAAACAGGATACGCATGGGTCAGGTCTCGCTTTCGTTGAGCGGCACCATCAGCACGGGACGGCGCGCGATTTCGCACAAGGCTGCGGCAGTCGAGCCGATCGCCATGCTCTCTACCCAGCCCTGGCCATGCTTTCCGACGACGATCAGATCGGCGTCACGCTCGGCGGCGGCCCTGGCGATTTCCTCGGACGGTTTTCCCGTCGCCAGACGCGCCTCTACCTTGCCTCCTGCGGCGGCTATCTCATGGGCGATGTTGTCGAGGGCAGCTTGTGCCATCACCGACCAGCGCGGATAACGGGCAGTCTCATCCGGACTGACAACATGGACGAGGTCGACAACGCCTGCATGGCGCGCCAGACCGGCGGCCGCTGTTTCCGCAGCCTGGGCCTCGAGCGACAAATCGGTGGCAAGGAGAAGCCGCCGCAATCCCGCGTGGCAGGTCCGCTCGCAGGTCGGATCACCGTCCTTGCCCGTCACCTCGATCCATTCCAGCCGCACCGGCAGTCGGCTCAGCCGGATCACCTCGCGCGCGACCGTGCCGAGGAACAGGCCACGGATCATGTTCTGCCCGCGCGAGCCGATCACGATCAGGTTTGCGCCATGCTCTTTGGCCGCTTGCAGGATGTCCTTTGCCACCTCGCCAGCGGCGCGGATGTCAATGTCGACCTCCAGCCCCGCTTCGCGCATCGGCGTGGCGCGCCCGGCCAACCAGTTCTCCAGTGCTTCCTTGTTGCCATAGGACGCGCCCTGACCGTAGCCCGTCTTCACGACATGGGTCAGGATCAAGCGGGTGACACCCATGTCACGCAGCTCGGTCAGGCAGTCGAGCAGCCGGCCTTGGGTGGCCGAGTGATCCAGCGCTATCAATGCGGTGCGAAACATCAGCTCTGCTCCTTCGCGCGGGGTTTGCGGATGGCGGTTTCTTCAAGCGGGAACCAGTGCTTCGTGCGGTTGGCGAACCATACGAGGGACAGCATCACCGGCACCTCCACCAGCACGCCGACCACGGTGACCAGCGCGGCGATGGAGTTCAGGCCGAAAAGGCCGATGGCCACGGCGACCGCCAACTCGAAGAAGTTCGAGGTGCCGATCATCGCGCAGGGGGCGGCGACCTTGTGCGGGACGCGCCACGCCTTGGCCGCCCAGTAGGCCACGGCGAAGATGCCATAGGACTGGATCAGCAGCGGAATGGCGATGATCACGATGATCAGGGGCCGATCCAGGATCACCTCGCCCTGGAAGCCGAACAGCAGCACCACCGTCGCCAGCAGGCCGATGATCGAAAAGGGTTTGATCCGCGCGGTGAAGGCCGCCACCGTGGCCTCGCCCGTGGCCTCGCCCGTGGCCGCGCTGCGCGCGTCGCGCGTCAGGTAAAGCCGCGTGATCACCCCCGCCGTCAGCGGCACCACGATGTACAGCACCACCGACAGCACCAGCGTTTCCCATGGCACCGTGATGTCCGTCACGCCCAGAAGCAGCGCCACGATCGGCGCATAGGCGAAGATCATGATCACATCATTCAGCGACACCTGCACCAGCGTGTAATTCGGATCACCCTTGGTCAGTTGCGACCACACGAACACCATTGCCGTGCAGGGCGCAGCACCCAGCAGGATCATGCCTGCGATATACTGCCCCGCCGTGCCCGGTTCGATGAAGGGCGCGAAGATGTATTCGAAGAACAGCACGCCCAGCGCGGCCATGGTGAAGGGTTTGATCAGCCAGTTGACCGTCAGCGTGATGATCAGCCCCTTGGGACGTTCATGCACACGCGCGAGCGAGGTGAAATCCACCCCCACCATCATCGGATAGACCATGAACCAGATCAGCACCGCGACGACGAAATTGATCGAGCCGTATTCAAGCCTTGCCAGAAATCCCACGACCCCCGGCGCAATCTGGCCAAGCGCCAGACCTGCAATAATGGCCAGCGCGACCCAGATGGACAGATAGCGTTCGAATGCAGACATGGGGGGCAGTCCTTTTCCAGCCGCGCGACATGGGCACGGGTCATCTTCCGGTTTGTTTTGAAGCGCGCGCTTGCGGGATATGGCAGCAAGCGGCATCGCCTTCGGTCGGGCGCGCGGCAATGGCGTCGATAAGAGCCTGCAGGGGTGCGAGGGCGGACGGATCAAGCGCGTAGCAGATACGGGGATAATCGATCGTGCCCGTGACGATCCCCGCGTCTTTCAGGATTCGCAGATGTTCCGAGACGGTCGATTGCGCCAACCCGACCTCATCCACGATATCCCCGCCGATGCAGCCGGGTTTCGACAGCAGGAAGGCGATGATGCGCACCCGCGCAGGATGCGCCATGGCCTTGGCGATCAACGCGATGCCCGCAGCGTCGGTTTCCGTGCCCCCCGAGACGGCGGCGGTATCCTGATCCAGCACCCTGATCACCATATGTATCGTTGATCGTCGATCTATATGTATCGTCATTCGCCGATGAAAGCCCGAAAGTCAAGGCAGGCGGTGCGGCAAGGTCGGCCCTGCCCGCCAGCCTCGGCGGTGGTGATCAGGCGCGGGGCAAATCGGCGATACGCCTCTGCCAGCGGCCAGCCACGCGACCTCGGCGATCTTGGGGCGCGGCATCCGGTCGCGCAGGATCGAGGCATGTCGGCGCGGGCCCACGTGAACCCGGCCTGGCCAGAAACATGCGCAACCGATCATTTCAGGACCCTTGATCCAGCGCGCGGGGACCCGCTGTGGCCTGTCGGTGATCCCGGACCGGACCGGCGCGCGCGTCTTGCTCTGCGCGCGGCCCAGGTTCCTTGACACGGCCTGCGACGTAAACCTGCCTTCACCTGCGGGCAGACCAGACCGCAGCCGCGGAACATGGTGTCGATGTCATGCTGAACAGTGCGAGGTCACTAGTGTTGTCAACCATTCGCGGCCGGACACGGAGGGGCCATGCACGCCTGGACAGGCAAATTGATATGCTATTGATTTATGTTTCGCCCGGTGCTAGCGTCACGCCGGGAGGCCAGGGCACAAGGGCTGGAGCGGCGGACAAGGGGTGCATGCCCCCGGTCCGGGCGCGGTGCCTGACGCGACCGATCAAGCATCTGCAGCGGCCGTGGGCAGAACCTGCACCGCGTCTGCATCCGCAAACGAAAACGGGAGGACGACCATGAGAAAGACCATCGCGGTTTCGGCGTGCGCGCTTCTGGCCGCAGGCGCTGTCCAGGCGCAGGAGCTGCGCTTCATGTGCTATCAGGACGGCGTGGAATGCGATGCCTGGGCAGACGCGTTCCAGACCTTCGAGGCCGAGAATCCGGGCATCACCGTTGCCGTCGATGTGGTGCCGTTCCAGGCCATCATCGAATCGCTGCCCGTGCAGCTTGAGGTTGGCGAGGGCCCCGATCTGGCCCGGATCACCGATTATGGCGGGCTCGCGCGCTTCCTGCTCGATGTGCGTCCCTTCGTTTCGGACCCTGACGCGATCGAGGCGCGTTACGGGCAGTCGCTCGCCTGGTCGCGGGTGGGCGACAACAGCGCTGACGGGATCTATCACATTGTCGACCAGCTTACCGCGACCGGCGGCTTTGCCAATGCCACCCTGTTCGAGCAGGCCGGGGTTGACCTTCCCGGTCCGGGCGCGACCTGGGATGAATGGGCCGAGGCCAGCCGCGCCGTGCGTGACGCCACTGGCGTCGATTTCGCCATGGCCATCGACCGCACCGGCCACCGCTTCGCCGCCCCGGCCATGTCCTGGGGCGCGGCGCTTTTCGGCGAGGACGGTGACGCGCTGCTGATCGATGACGGCTTCCGCGCCTTCTCCGAGCAGTTCCTGGCCTGGCACGAGGACGGCACCCTGGCGCCGGACGTCTGGGTCGGCGCGGGGGGCGGCAGCTATCAGGACGCGGCAGGCGAATTCACCAACGCCAATCTGGTGATGTATTATTCGGGAAGCTGGCAGATCGGTCGCTTCGGGCGTGATATCGGCGATGCCTTCGACTGGGTCGCCACCGGCGGGATCTGCGGTCCGGTGGCCTGCACCGGCATGCCGGGCGGCGCGGGGATTGCGGGTTTCACCCGCACCGGGCACCCGGAAGCCGTGGGCAAGCTGATCGAGTTCATCGCCCGTGACGATGTGCAGGCCGAGGTGCTGGCCCGGACCAGCAACCTGCCCGCAAATGCCCTGCTTCAGGAGAGCGGGATCGACTACGCGGATGTCTCGGACGATGTGCGCGCGGCGCTGACCGCCTTTGCCGCTTCGGTTCCGGGTTTCTCGGATACCGCCTTTGCGCTGCAGGGCTACCAGTTCAACCGGGCGGTCTATACCAACATCCCCGCCCGGATCACCCAGGCCATCGTTGGCGAGCTGACGTTGGACGCGGCGCTGGACCGGCTGGCCCAGGACGTGGCCGACGCCATCGCCGAGGCCCGCTGAGCGATTTCGGCACAGCCCGGCCCGGGGGGGGGCCCCGGGGCGGGGGCGGGGGGGGGGGGGGGGCGGGGGGGGTGGGGGGGGCGGGGGGGGGGGGGGCCCGTTTCTCTTTTTGGGCACCCCCCGGCCCGGGACCTGTTCCCGGGCCGGGCGCGTCTTGCGGGGAGTGACGGCGATGGTGCGCGATGTCGTCGGCCGGGCGGCCGTCACGCTGTATGAAGCGGCGTTCAATCTGGCCGAACGGCCGATGCGGTTCGCGCAGAAGGCGCTGGGCGTGCATCGGCTGGCCTGGGTGTTCCTGCTGCCCAATCTGCTGATCTTCGGGCTGTTCACCTATCTGCCGATCCTGCTGAACATCTGGTACGCCAACACCGCCGGTGACCGGATCCTGCCGACCGAACGCGACTGGGTCGGCGGGGCCAACTTCGCCTCGCTCATGGACTGCGAAAGCTATCTGGACCCCAACACCTGTCGGCGTGACCTGTTCTGGCGCGCGGTTCACAACACCGGGTGGTTCGTGGTGCTGCAGGTGGGGTTCATGATCCTGCTGTCGCTGATTGCGGCGCTGATCCTGAACCGCAACATCCCGCTCAAGGGCTTTTTCCGCGCGGTATTCTTCTACCCGGTCCTGCTTTCGCCGGTGGTGGTGGCGCTGATCTGGAAATGGATCCTGCAAAGGAACGGGGTGCTGAACGCGGGGCTGGACGGGATCGGCCTGCCCACTGTCAACTGGCTGCTGGACCCGTCCTGGGCGTTCTTCTGGATCGTCTTCGTGTCGATCTGGGCGAACATGGGGTTCTATGTGCTGATCCTGCTGGCCGGGTTGCAGGCGATCCCCGGCGAGGTCTACGAGGCCGCCGAGATGGACGGCACGCCCGCCTGGCGGCAACTGGTCCGGATCACCCTGCCGCTTCTGACGCCGACACTGCTGGTGGTGATGGTGCTGAGTCTCATCCGTGCCGTTCAGGCGTTCGACGAGATCTATGTGCTGACCGGCGGCGGGCCGGGTTCGGCCACCACGCTTCTGATCCAGTATATCTATGACGTGGGCTTTGCCACACGGCCACGGCAGTTCGGGCTGGCGGCGGCGGCGTCGCTGATCATGGCGGGGGTTCTGTTCGTGCTGACCATGGCGCAACTGGCCGCGACCCGCAAACGCGGCGAGGAGGGGTGATGTTCGGCTGGCTTCTGGGGCGGCGGGGCCGCGACGGGTTCGATCTGACCGACTGGCTGGCCTTCGGTTTTCTGGGCCTCGGTGTGGTGCTGATGCTGGGTCCGGTGCTGTGGCTGGTCGCGTCCTCGTTCAAGACCGAAGCCGCGCTGCAGGAATACCCGCCCCGGCTCTTGCCGCTGGCGCCGCAATTCGTCCCGGTCGAGGGGTTCGACGTGCCGTTGCAGCGCTTCCGGGTCACCGCCGGGGAGCACGAGGGCCGCGAACTGGTGCAGATCCGCCGGGTGGGGCTGAATGCGCAGATGATCGACCCGGCCGACCCCGAGACTGTGCTGAATATCCGTATCGACGAGCGCGAGCCGGTCCGGGCCGTCGAGATCGCGCAGGAGAATTACACGGGGCTGTTCACCCGCTTCGCCTTTGCGCGCTATTTCTGGAATTCGACCTTCATCACCGTGGTGGCAACGGTGCTGACGGTGCTGTTCAACGCCATGGCGGCCTTTGCGCTGGCCAAGTATCGGTTCCGGGGGCGGACGGGCGTGTTCCTTCTGATCATCGCCACGCTGATGATCCCGCCGACCGTGACGCTGGTGCCGCTGTTTCTGGTGGTCAGCCAGATGGGGCTGATCAATTCGCACTGGGCGGTTATCTGGCCGGCCATCGCCACGCCGACGGGGGTGTTCCTGCTCCGACAATACATGCTGACCATCCCCGATGACCTTCTGGATGCGGCGCGGATGGACAATGCCAGCGAATGGCGGGTGTTCTGGAAGATTGTCCTGCCGCTGAGTGCCCCGGCGCTGGCGGTGCTGGTGATCTTTTCGGTCATGTGGCGCTGGAACGAATTCCTCTGGCCGCTGATCGTGCTCAACCGGTCCGAGGTGTTCACGCTGCAACTGGCGCTGAACAGCTTCCAGGGCGAGTTGCAGACGGCCTGGTCGAGCCTGCTGGCCATGACGGTGCTGACGCTTCTGCCGATCACCATCGTCTTTGCCTTCCTGCAGAAGTACATCACCCAGGGCATTGCCCAGTCGGGGGTGAAATGAGCCGCGGGGGGCTCCCGCCCGTCGCTGGCCGCATCGAAGATGCGACCGCT
>JAFIEE010000051.1 GCA_020832705.1 Paracoccaceae bacterium | reverse complement strand
GCGCACGCCGTCTGGCGCTCCGCGCTGGCGCGCTGCGCGCGGTGGCGCCCTGCGGCGCCGTTGCGCGCGCGTCTCGGCCGCGGGGCGCTGCTGGCGGCGCTGCTGGCGGGTTGCGCCGTCAGCAATCCGCCACTGAACGCGCCGCTTGCGGGCGATGCCAACGCCTTGCCCGACATCGCCGCGCGCGCCGCCGGGGCGGCGCCGGGGGATATCTGGATCGGACTGGCGTTTTCGGGCGGCGGGATGCGTGCCTCGGCCTTTGCCCATGGCATGACCGAGGCGCTGCGGGCGCAGGGACCGGGGCCGAACGGGCTGCTGGATCACGTGCGACTGGTCTCGGGTGTCTCGGGCGGGGCGGTGACGGCGGCGCAACTGGGGCTCAACGGGCCCGAGGGACTGCGCGGCTACCGCGAGCGCTACCTGCTGGGCAATGCCGAGCGCTACATGGCCACCAGTGCCCTGAACCCGGTGACGCTGGTGCGCGGGATCGCAGGCGGGGCCAACGGACGCGCCACCTTCGGGCGGCATCTGGACGAGGTGCTGTTCCGGGGCGCCACCTTCGGCGATCTGCACCGGCGCGGGCGGATCGAAACCTGGATCAACGCCACCGACATCGCCGGGGCGACGCCGTTCCTCTTTGTCCCCGAAACCTTCGACGCGCTGTGTTCGGACCTGTCGCGGCTGCCGTTGTCCGAAGCGGTGGCGGCCTCGGCGGCGTTTCCGCTGGTGTTTGCGCCGGTGGTGCTGCGCGCCCATCAGGGGGCCTGCGACTACACCGAGCCCGACTGGCTGACCACGGCGCGGTTCAACCCCGAGGCCAGCGCCGCCATGCGCGCCTATGGCCGGGCGCTCGAAGGCTACGCCGACCCGGCGCGGGTGCGCTATGTCAAGCTGCTGGACGGTGGCGTGACCGACAATTTCGGCACCACGGGGCTGGCGATTGCGCGGGCGCGGGCGCAGGCCCCGCATGCGCCGATGCGCGCCGAGGATGCGGTGCGCCTGCGCCGGATGCTGTTTCTGGTCGCCGATGCCGGGGCCGAGGCCGAGCGCGACTGGTCGGACCGGCCCACGGGGCCCGGTGGCGTGGGGCTGGCAATGGCGATTGCCGGGGCGTCGGTGTCCTCGGCGACGCGGGCGGCCTATGATTCCATGCGCGCCGAGATGCGCCGCTGGGAGGCGGAGCTGATCGACTGGCGCTGCGGGCTGTCGCGCGCCGAGGTGGCGCGGCTGCGCGGCAGTCTGGCGGGCTGGGATTGCCGCGACCTGCGTATCTTCGTCGGGGTTGCCGATGCCCATGCGCTTCCGGCCGCCATGCGCGACACCTTCGCCGCCGTGCCGACCCGGCTGCGCCTGCCGCCCGACCAGGTCGATCTGGCCATCGAGGCGGGGCGGCTGGCGACCCTGGCGGCGCCCGAGTTCAACGGGTTTCTGGCGGCCATCGGCGGGGCGAGCCTTGACGCGCGCCTCGCCCAGACGCGCGCCCGTGGCGGGCGGCAGATCGTGCCGACGTCGCAATAGGCGTGCCGCAGGAGCGGTGTCGCAATGGCAGGGGTGGGCGCGGCGTGAGTGCGGGCCCGCGTGCGGCGCGCCCCGGCAGACCGCGCGATTGAGTATTTTCGGCAAGAAAATGGCGATGGGGCCGGTCTGGCGAAACCATTGTATTGCGGTGCTCAGCGGGGGGGGCGCGGGCGCGCGGAGGCGCGGGGCTGCGCATGACAAATGCCGTCATGCGGGAATTGGTGCTTGTCAGATCGGTGCGAGGGCGTAATCTCGCTTTCATGCAGAGGGTTATCGCATATCTGATGGTTCTGGTGCTGCCTGCGGGGGCGGCGCTGTCGGCGACCGGGGAAGGCCGGGTGCATGCGCTGCTGATCGGCGTGGGCGCATACCTCTATCTCGACGACGCCGACCTGGACGGTCCCGGCTTCGACGTGGCGCTGATGGCGCAGGTGCTGGTGGAACGCGGCGTGGCGCCGGGCGATATCACCGCGCTGACCACGGCGCCCGATGTGCCGGACCTGCCGGGGGGCATGGTGACGGGTCTGCCCACGCGCGCGGCGATCATGGCCGGGATGGACCGGCTGGTGGCCGAGGCGGCGCCCGGGGATACGGTGCTGTTCTATTTCTCGGGGCATGGCAGCCAGGCGCCCGATCTGGACGGGGACGAGATGGGCGGGCTGGACGAGATATTCCTCCCCATGGATGCGCGCGGCTGGTCCGGGGCCACCGGGCAGGTGGAAAACGCCATCGTCGACGATGAGTTGCGCGAATGGGCGCGGGCGCTGCTGGCGCGCGACATCCGCTTCGTGGGGATCCTGGATGCCTGCCACGCGGGCACCGGGTTCCGCGCCCTGGGCGACGGAGATGCGCCCATGGGCCGGGCGCGGCTTGTCGATCCGGCGCGGCTGGGCATTCCGGCCGATGTGGCGCCGGTGGCAGGCGGCGTGGTGCCCGCGCCGCTGTCGGGGGAGTTCGTGTTCCTCTATTCGGCGCATTCGGACCAGCGGTCCTTCGAGTTTCCGGTGGACGCGGGCGCCAGCCGCTGGCACGGCTCGTTCACGCTGGCGCTGACGCAGGTGCTGCGCGAGGCGCCGCGCGCCACGTGGGAGCAGATCCTGTTCCTGACCCGTGGGCGCATGACCCGCGGCCCGGGCGCGCAGGACCCGGGCGGCGAGGGACCGATGCTGCAGACAACGGTCTTCGGCGCGCCGGGACCGGCCCGGATGGCGGTCTCCGGGGGCATGGTGCAGGCCGGTCTGCTGCACGGGCTGGCCGCCGGGGCCGAGGTGGCGCTGTTCGACCGCGCCGATGCCGAGGTGCCGCTGGGACATGCGCGCATTGCCGGGGTGGAGATGATGACCGCGGCCCTGGCCACGCATGATGGCGGGGCGCTGCCCGCAGGCGCGGCCTGGGCCGAGGTGGTGACCCCGGCCCCGCCGCCCCCCCCTGCGGCTGGCGCCGCCGCGCCGCGCCGACCCGCGGGACGGCGCTGATTATTCGGACTGGCTGGCGGCGCTTCAGGCGGTGGTCGCGGCGGGCATCGCCATCGAGGATACAACGCGCCCGGACCTTGTGCCGGTGCTGGCGGGTGGCGCAGTGGCGCTGACGGGCGCGGACGGGGTGGTGGATGCCGACGGGCCCGGCGCCAGCCCGCGGATTGCGGCGCGCCCGGGCGAGGACGCGCTGGCCGCGACCCTGCGCATGATCGAGGCCGCGGCCCACAGCCTGCGCGTCCGTGCGGTGCTGGACGGGATGACCGGGGCGGCCGCGCGGTTCATGGCGCCCCCCGTGACGGTCGGGCTGACCCGCGCCGCGGGGCGCCTGCAGGCCGATGGCACCTGCGCGACCGAGACCGGCCCCCACCTGCCGCATGACCCCGCGCATCCGCTTGGCGAGTGCGACGAGCTGCGCCTGAGCGTCACCAACCGCAGCCCGCGGCTGCAGGATCTGACGGTGCTTTACCTCGACCGCGATTTCGTCCTCAGCCCGGTCTGGCCGCAGGACGGGCGCTGGAACCGGCTGGAACCGGGCCAGGCCGCGCCGCCGATCGAACTGTGGGTGCCGCCGGGCAGCACGCCGACGCCGAAACGCGAGGAACTGATCGTCGTCGCACTGCAGACCGAGCCCGGAGCGCCGCGCGCCGACCTGTCGGCGCTGGCCACCCCCGCCGGGCTGCGCGCCGCGCCCGCTCTCGCGGAGGATGCCGCGCAGGCCGGGTTCTGGGCCACGCTGGACGCACTGATGAGCCCCGAGGCAGGCACGCGCTCGGCGACCCTTGCGGGTGCGGCGCGCAGCCCGGTCACGGTGATGCGCCAGCCGGTGCGGCTGGCCCCGCCGCCGGGCGGCTGAACGGATTTCCCCGCCGGTGGGTGCACCGGTCTCTTGTCGAAAGGACATGACCATGCCGACCCTTGAACGCATGTCGCGCATCCGTGTTGCTGGCCCTGCAATGGTTGCCGCGCTCGCCCTCTGGGCCCCGGGGGCGCAGGCGCAGGCCACTGGCGCCGATCTGCCGCAGGTCGAGGCGCTCGATGCGCTGATCCCCGCGGGCTCGCCCTTCGGCTTTGCGCTCAGCGGGCAGAAATCCGAAATGCTGGCCGAGGCGGCAGCGGCGGACCCTTCGGCCTCGCGCGTGGTGGGGGGGCGGGTCTCGGCCCCCGGTGCCTGGCCGTGGCAGGTCGGGCTGGTCCTGGCCGGGCGCCCGGTCGGCCCCGAGACGCATTTCTGCGGCGGCTCGATGGTGCTGGATGACTGGGTGCTGACGGCGGCGCATTGTCTGGTCGTGCCGGATGCCAGCGGCAATCACTTCGTGCTGGGCCCGCAACAGTTCCAGATCGTCGTCGGCACCAACGAACTGCGCCCCGGCGCGGGCGACGTGATCGGGGTGCGCAGCATCCACCTGTATCCGGCCTATGACCCCAACGGGTTCGACAATGACATGGCGCTGGTACGGCTGGAGCGGGCGCCACGGGTGCCCTATCAGCTTGTCACCGTGCCCACGGACGAATTCGCCGACATCCTGGACGAACCGGGCATTCCCACCATCGTCACCGGCTGGGGGCTGACCGAATGGGGCACCAAGCCCGCCGAACTGCACGAGGTGCAGATCCAGATGATGCCGCGCGAATTGTGCAACGCCGACATGCTGGAAATGCCGATCACGCTGGCCGCCAACGGCTTTCTGCTGGCGGTCGATGCGCTGGGGGTGGATGACGACGACGCGCAGATGCTGTGGGAGGCGCTGCTGGCGCGCACGCCGCAACCGCTGAGCGCGAACATGATCTGTTCGGGCGCGTTCGAGGGGGGCAAGACCTCGTGCAACGGTGACAGCGGCGGGCCGCTGGTGGTGCCGCTGGCCGATGGCAGCTTCACGCAGGTGGGCGTTGTCGCCTTCGGCATGGCGGATGCCGAAAGCCGCTCCTGCGATGCCACGGCGCGGTTTTCGGTCTACATGCGGACCGCGAATTACCTGCCGTGGATGAACGCGGTCCTGGCCGCCAATCCGTGAGCGCCCCGCCCGGGCGCGGGCACCGGACGAGGAATTCGCGATGCCTCTTGCCACCCCGCTGCCCCGGATCACCCTGCTGGCCAGCATTGCCGCCATGGCGCTGCTGGCCACCGGCTGCACCGAAAGCGCGGTGTCGGCCCCGCGGGCGGCGGCGCCTCCGGTCGGGGTGGAAACCCGGCGTGGCCATGCCCGCGTGCAGCTTGCCGACGGGCGGCGGTGTCAGGCACCGTTCCCGCCACAGGGCGCAGGCAGCATCACCGGCAGGCTGGAGGCCTGCGGCCAGCCCTGGGCCTATGTCATGGAACCCGCGCCACGGACCGGCAGCGAAACGCTGGCCGATATCATCATCGGCATCAACATGGCCGTCGGCCGCCCCTTCAGCACACCCGAGCCCCGGCGGCTGTGGGTGCTGAGCATCCGGTCGCCCGAAGGTCCGCGCTGGCGCTGGCGGGTCTGGCAGGGGCGCGAGGCGCGCGGCACCCCGGGCGAGCGTCTCTGAGGGCGCGCGAAGCCGCGGGCGCAAACGCGGTCCGGACCACAGGTGCAACACCCTCGCGCCCGGCCTGTCGCCACCCCGCCGGGCCAGTGCATGCAAGGCCCAAACCCACTTTTCGGGTTTGAAATGCCATGCTACACGAGTCCCATGATTGCGGCTCGCCGCCCCGATTTCGCTTGTCTGCCGGGGGGCAAGCCGTGATTGTGCACAAGGTCAACGACCAAACGCGAGACCAACACAAGGGAGTGTTCTCATGAGAAAGTTTCTGCTGGCCAGCACCGCGCTGGCGTTCAGCGCCGGCGCGGCTGTCGCCGATGACATCAAGTTCGGCGTGCTGCTGGGCTTCACCGGACCGATTGAATCGGTCACGCCGCACATGGCGGATTCGGCTGAAATGGCCTGGAACGAGATCAACGCGGCCGGGGGCATCCTGGGCGGTCAGATGATCGGCTCGGTGCGCGCGGATTCGACCTGCCTCGACTCCAGCGCCGCACAGGCCGCGGCCGAGCGTCTGATTTCCTCGGACGGCGTGGCGGCGATCATGGGCGCCGACTGCTCCGGCGTCACAATGTCGGTGCTGCAGAACGTCGCCATGTCCGCAGGCGTGCCGATGATCTCGCCCTCGGCGACCTCGCCGGCCTTCACCACCACCGATTCGGGCGGGCTGTTCTTCCGCACCGCGCCGTCGGATGCCCGGCAGGGCGCCATTCTGGCCGAGATCGCGATGAGCCGCGATATCTCCGAAGTGGCGGTGACCTATACCAACAACGACTATGGCGCGGGCTTCGCCAATGCCTTCATCGAAAGCTTCGAAGCCGCAGGCGGCACGGTGACCACCTCGATTCCGCACGAAGACGCGCGCGGCGACTATTCGGCCGAAGCGGGCACCCTGGCCGCGGCCGGTGGCGATGCGCTGGTGATCCTGGGCTACACCGACGGCGGTGGCTCGATGCTGCGCACCGCATGGGAGCTGGGCGCGTTCGATCAGTTCTTCATCGGCGACGGCATGTATGGTGATGAACTGGTGGAAGCCGTGGGTGAGGCGCTCGAAGGCACCGTGGGCACCCTGCCCGGCGCCGAAGGCGAATTCGCCGACGCATTTGCCGCGCTGGGCGAAGCCAACAACGTGGTCACGGCAAGCTCGTTCACCGGCGAAAGCTATGACGCCGCAGCGCTTCTGGCACTGGCCGCGCAGGCTGCAGGCGAAGCCACGCCCGCAGGTATCGCCGCCAACATCCTGAACGTGGCCAACGCCCCCGGCGAGGAAATCCTGCCCGGCGAACTGGGCCGCGCGATCGAGATCCTCGCCAATGGCGGCGAGATCAACTACGTCGGCGCGACCGATGTGGAACTGATCGGCCCCGGCGAAGCGGCAGGCGCGTATCGCGAGTATGTCGTCGAAGGTGGCCAGTTCGTGACCGTCCGGTTCCACTGATCCGGATGCCCTGCACAGGGCGAACGACACCCGGCCCGGGGGGCACGCGCGCTCCCCGGGCCGTTTCAGAACAAGCCAGAGGATCCCGGCCAACGGGACCGGCGACAGGGAGAGTGCCATGGCGATGATCCGGGTCGAGGATCTGCACAAGCATTTCGGCGGCTTCCATGCCGTGGACGGCGCCAGCCTGACCATCGAGAAAGGCTCCATCACCGGGCTGATCGGCCCGAACGGCGCGGGCAAGACAACGCTGTTCAACGTGATCGCGGGTGTGCTGCCGCCGACCTCGGGCAAGGTCCGGATGGAGGGCGCCGACATCACCGGGCTGGCGCCCCATGAACTGTTCCAGAAGGGTCTGCTGCGCACCTTTCAGATTGCGCATGAATTCCACACCATGACCTGCCGCGAGAACCTGATGATGGTGCCGCCGCGCCAGTCGGGGGAAAACCTGTGGTCGGCCTGGTTCGAACGCGGCAAGGTCCGGCTGGAGGAAGCGGAAATCCGCCGCCGCGCCGACGAGGTGCTGGAGTTCCTGACCATCGACCATATCGCCGACGAGAAGGCGGGCATGATTTCCGGCGGGCAGAAGAAGCTTCTGGAACTGGGCCGCACCATGATGACCGATGCAAAGGTCGTGTTCCTGGACGAGGTCGGCGCCGGCGTGAACCGCACGCTGCTGAACACCATCGCCGATGCCATCGTGCGCCTGAACAAGGAGCGCGGCTACACTTTCGTGGTGATCGAACATGACATGGATTTCATCGGCCGGATCTGCGACCCGGTCATCTGCATGGCCGAGGGCAAGGTGCTGGCCGAGGGCACGCTGGACGAGATCAAGGCCAACGAGGCCGTGATCGAGGCCTATCTGGGCACCGGGCTGAAGAACAAGGTGGTTCATGAAGAGGAGGCCACGCTGTGATTCGCCCCGCCCTGTTCGCCGCGCCGCTGGCGGCACTGATTCTGAGCTTGCCTCCGGCGCCGCTGGCGGCGCAGGCGCCTTGCCTGCCGCTCGGCGGCGAGGTTGCGCTCTGCGGTGGCGGCACGGTCTGGGCTGATGCCCGCGCCCTGCCCGTCGCCGATGACGCCGATTACATCGCCTATGAGGCGCCCCCGCTCTACCTTGAAGCGAGCCTTGACTGGATCATGCCCGCCGACGCCGGCACCATCGAAGCGGCGCTGGCGCTGCTTGAAGCGGGACTGGCCGAGGAAGCTGCCGCCGATGGCGACCCGGCACCCGTGCGCTGGCTGCGCGATACCGTGGTGACGGACCATGTGACCGTCGCTCTGGATATCTTTGCCGAAGTCTTCGAGGGCACCGAATACCCGCTGGCGGTGCTGCTGGTCGCTGACGGCGGCGACTGGCTGACGCTGTTCCTGTCCGGCGACACCCCCATGGCGCCCGCCGCATTCGAGGCCGAGGCGCGCGCGCTGGCGGGCCTCCTGCGCCCCGCACCGGAGGGCTGAGCAATGGCAGACCCCTATCTGATCGGCGAGGACATGACCGGCGGCTATGGTGGCGCCGACATCCTGCATGACTGCACCATTTCCGTGGAACGCGGCGAGATCGCGGTGATCGTCGGCCCCAACGGCGCGGGCAAGTCCACCGCCATGAAGGCCGTCTTCGGCATGTTGCAACTGCGCGAGGGCCGCGTGCGGCTGGACGGCGCGGATATCTCGCATCTCAGCCCGCAGGCGCGGGTGCGCGCGGGCATGGGCTTTGTCCCCCAGACCGGCAACATCTTCCCGTCGATGACGGTCGAGGAAAACCTGGAAATGGGCGCCTTCATCCGCGACGACGACATTTCCGAGACCCGCGAACAGGTGTTCGACCTCTTTCCGATCCTGCGCGACAAGCGCCGTCAGGCGGCGGGGGAACTGTCCGGCGGCCAGCGCCAGCAGGTCGCCGTGGGCCGCGCGCTGATGACGAAGCCCAAGGTGCTGATGCTGGACGAGCCCACCGCCGGGGTCTCGCCCATCGTCATGGACGAATTGTTCGACCGCATCATCGAGGTGGCGCGCACCGGCATTCCCATCCTCATGGTGGAGCAGAACGCCCGCCAGGCGCTGGAAATCGCCGACAAGGGGTTCGTCATGGTCCAGGGGCGCAACCGCTACACCGACACCGGCAAGGCGCTTCTGGCCGACCCGGATGTGCGCAAGAGCTTTCTGGGGGGATGAGCGCCATGCTTGATGCCTTCCGTCTTGCCTGCGTCACCGGCCTTTGCGGCGCGGCGCTGGCAGCGTCCGGCCCGGCTGCCGCCGAAGATGTCACCACCTGCCGCGTGCTGGATATCTGCGCCGAGGGCGCCTGCGGGATCGAGGCCGAATTCACCACCCTGTTCCTCTCCGACGACAGCGGGCGGCTGTTGCTGGAGGTCGACGCGGTTGGCGACCCGTTGCTGCTCGACCCCCTGCAGACCGACTGGCCCGGCGTTGCCATCTGGGGCCAAACCTTCGGTCCGGAAACCACGCTTCTGGTGCATGAATCCGCCACGGGACGGCTGGCAGTTCTGACACTGCCGCCGCCCGAGGTCGGTCATTCCGGAATGCTCACGGCCGATTGCGAAAGGAACTGAGCCCATGGACCCGCTTTCCGCGTTGATCACGCTGACCAATTTCGTCCTCATCCCGGCCTTTGCCTATGGCAGCCAGCTTGCACTGGGCGCACTGGGGATCACGCTGATCTATTCCATCCTGCGGTTTTCCCATTTCGCCCATGGCGACATCATGGCCTTCGGCACGATGGTGGTGATCTATACCACATGGGCGCTGCAGAGCGCGGGCATCACCGGCGGCGGGGTGCTGCCGACCGCGCTGATGGCCATACCGGTGGGGATTGCCGCGATGGTGGTCTATCTGCTGGTGGTTGACCGGCTGGTCTATCGCTACTTCCGGCAGGTCAAGGCCAAGCCGCTGATCTTCGTCATGGCCTCGCTGGGGGTCATGTTCGTCACCAACGGGCTGACGCGGCTGTTCATCGGCACTTCGGAACGCCGGTTCGAGGACGGCCAGCGCTTCATCTTTTCGGTGCGCGAGTTCCGCGAATGGTCCGGGCTGGCCGAAGGGCTGGCGTTGCGCTCGGCGCAGGCCATCACCATCCTTGCCGCGCTGCTGGTCATGCTGGCGCTGTTCTGGTTCCTGACACGCACCAAGTCCGGAAAGTCCATGCGCGCCTATTCCGACAACGAGGATCTGGCGCTGCTGTCCGGCATCAACCCCGAGCGGGTGGTGGTCATCACCTGGGTCATCGTGGCGGCGCTGGTGGTGACGGCGGGCACGCTTTACGGGCTCGACAAGGGGTTCCGGCCCATCAACTACTTCCAGTTGCTGCTGCCCATGTTCGCGGCGGCCATCGTGGGCGGGCTCGGCTCGCCCATCGGGGCGATCGTCGGCGGCTATGTGGTGGCGTTTTCCGAAATGGGCATCACCTACGCCTGGCGGCGGTTCTTCAGTCACATGCTGCCCGAAGGCATGGCCCCCGACGGCATGATGCAGCTGCTGCCCGTCGATTACAAGTTCGCCGTGACCTTCGCGATCCTGGTGATCGTGCTGATCTTCCGGCCCACCGGTATCTTCAGGGGGAAATCGATATGAGCGTGAACTGGCGCAATATCGGCCTGTTCGCGGCCATGGGCGTGGTGCTGCTGCTGACCGGCGCGTTCCAGAGCTGGCAACTGGCGCTGACCATCCTGAACATGAGCCTGATTTCCGCCATCATGGCGCTGGGCGTGAACATGCAGTGGGGCTATGCCGGGCTGTTCAACGTCGGCATCATGGGCTTTACCGCCGTGGGCGGGCTGGCGGCGGTGCTGATCGCCATGCCGCCCGTGGGCGATGCATGGGCCGCCGGCATGATCGGCTCGGACCAGCCATGGCGCTTCGGCATCGCCGGCACCCTTCTGGGCCTGATGCTGGGCGTGGCGACGATCCTTGCCGCGGTGGCGGTCTACAAGCGCATGACGCCGGGGCGGCTGCGCGGGGCGGCGATCATCGGCGTGATCGTGGCCGGCTGGGCGGTGTCGCGCTTCTTCTTCGCCCCCGCCACCAGCGCCATCCAGGCGGTGAACCCGGCCTCCGAAGGGTATCTGGGCGGCCTCGGCCTGCCGGTGATCCTGGCCTGGCCGGTGGGCGCGGTGTTTGCCGCCGGGGCGGCCTGGGTCGTGGGGCGGATCAGCCTCGGGCTGCGCTCGGACTATCTGGCCATCGCCACGCTGGGCATCTCCGAGATCATCATCGCCATCCTCAAGCACGAGCGCTGGCTGGCGCGCGGGGTCAACAACGTGACCGGCATTCCGCGCCCGGTGACCCGGCCCGTCGATCTTCAGCCCCAGCCCTGGGTGCAGGAACTGGCCGCGCGGCTGGGCTGGACGGTGCCCGAAACCGCGGCGATCCTGTCGGCGCTGGGCTATGCGCTGCTGTTCACCATCGTGCTGGCGATCCTGATCTGGCTGGCCGAAAAGGCGCTGAACTCGCCCTGGGGCCGGATGATGCGCGCCATCCGCGACAACGAGGTTGCCGCCCGCGCCATGGGCAAGGATGTCACGCGGCGGCACCTGAACATCTTCGTGCTGGGCTCGGCGGTCTGCGGGCTGGCCGGCGCGATGATGGTGTCCATGGACGGGCAGCTGACGCCCGGCAGCTACGAACCCCTGCGCTTCACCTTCCTGATCTGGGTGATGGTGATCGTCGGCGGATCGGGCAACAACTGGGGTGCGGTGCTGGGCGCCTTCGTGATCTGGTTCCTGTGGGTGCAGGTCGAACCCGCGGGCCGCTGGCTGATGGAGACCGTGACCGCCAACATGGACGTCGGCTCGGAGCTGCGCCGCCACCTGCTGGATTCGGCCGCCTACATGCGGCTTCTGACCATGGGCGTTGCGCTGCTGCTGGTGCTGCGGTTCAGCCCGCGCGGGCTGATCCCGGAGCGCTGAGGCCGATGCCGGGCGGCGGGCCGCGCCACCACCGGGCGCCGACCGGCCATCCGACCTGCGCCGTGTGGCCATGACCACACCGGGCGATGATCATTCCGGCGGCCGCGACACCCGCGCGGCGCTGCCCTGCGCCGGGTGTGCGGTGCTCCTGCCCGCGGCCGGGGCCTCAACGCGGATGCGCGGGCGCGACAAGCTGCTGGAACCGGTCGACGGCGCGCCGCTCCTGCGCCGTCAGGCCGCCCGGGCGCTGGTCACCGGCGCCGCGGTGCTGGTGACCCTGCGCCCTGCGGACCACGCCCGCCGCGCGGCGCTGTCCGGGCTGGCGGTGGCCACCCGGCCGGTGCCCGACGCCGCCGAAGGCATGGCCGCCTCGCTGCGCGCAGGCGCCGCCTGGGCCGGGGAAACCGGCGCGCGCGCGCTGATGATCCTGCTGCCCGACATGCCGGGGATCACCACCGCCGATATCGGCGCCCTGTGCGCAGCCTGGGCCGCAGACCCCGGCACCCCCCTGCGCGCGGCGACCGCCACCGGCACGCCCGGTCACCCGGTGATCCTGCCCCGCACCCTGTTTCCGGCCCTGCGCGCGCTGAGCGGCGATCAGGGCGCACGGCCCCTCCTGCCCGCGACGACCCGGCATCACCCGCTCCCCGATGACCGCGCCGTCACCGATCTGGACACCCCCGAAGCCTGGGCCGCATGGCGCGCCCGCAACCCCACGCCCTGATGCGTGCGGCCGCCCGCGCATCAGCCAAGCCCCCCTGTCCATCACCTGTGCCCAAATATCCCGGGGGAGTCCGGCCCCGACAAGGGGCCGGGCGGGGGCAGCGCCCCCCGCGGCGCGGGCCTGCCCGCGCCGCCCGGCCCAACGGGCGCGGGCGCATCTTCGATGCGTCCGGCGCCGGGCGGGAGCCCCTGCCGCTGCGCGCTTCCCCCGGGGCGGGAAATCGGCTAGCTGCACGCCATGCATCGCTACGCCCTCAGGATCGAATACGACGGCACGCCGTTTCGCGGCTGGCAGCGGCAGGTGGCGCTGGCTTCGGTGCAGGGCGCGGTGGAGGCCGCGCTGCGACGGCTTGACCCGCAGGCCCCGTCCATCGCCGCCGCAGGCCGCACCGACACCGGCGTCCATGCCACCGCGCAGGTCGCCCATTGCGACCTGGCGCGCGCCTGGGATGCGTTCCGCCTGCGCGCGGCGCTCAACGCGCATCTGCGCCCGCACCCCGTGGCCGTGCTGGCTGCGGCGCCGGTCCCCGAGGATTTCCACGCCCGATTCTCGGCCATCGAACGGGCCTATGTGTTCCGCATCCTCAACCGCCGTGCCCCGCCCGCGCTCGACGCGCAGCGCGTCTGGCATGTGCCCCACCCGCTCGACGCCACGGCCATGCAGGCCGGCGCCGCGTATCTGGTCGGGCAGCATGATTTCACCAGCTTCCGCGCCAGCCAGTGCCAGGCGCTCTCGCCGGTCAAGACGCTCGATGCCATCACCGTCACCGTGGTCCCCGCAGCGGCAGGGCAGGAGATCCGCATCGCCCTGCGCGCGCGGTCCTTCCTGCACAATCAGGTGCGCAGCATCGTCGGGACGCTGGAACGCGTGGGCGCCGGGGCCTGGGCGCCGCACCGGGTCCGCGACACGCTGGAGGCCCGCGACCGCGCCGCCTGCGGCCCGGTGGCGCCGCCGCAGGGGTTGTGCCTGACCGGCGTGCGCTATCCGGTTGATCCCTTCGCCTGACCCGGCGTCCCGCCGCGCGGCCAGTCACGCCGAACGGCCAGTCACGCCGAACGGTCAGTCACGCCGAACGGTCAGTCCCGCCGCCGCCGCCCGCCCGCGCGCCGCCCGCCAGCGCCGCCCGGGTCGGCGCCGTCGCTGCCATCGCTGGCCGAGGAAAAGCCGCCAAGGCGGGCGGCAATCGCCTCCAGCCCCGGCCGCGCGCCGGGCGGGCGCTCTTCCAGCGCCGCGCGCATCAGCCGCAGATGGTCCGGCATGGTGCCGCAACAGCCCCCGATGATGCGCGCCCCGCAGTCCCGCGCCAGCACCGCGTAATCAGCCATCAGTTCGGGGGTGCCGTCATAGTGAATGTGGCCGTCGACATATTTCGGGATGCCCGCATTGCCCTTGGCGATCACCGGACGCGCCGGGCCCTGTGCGGTGATCCCCAGCACGGTGCGCAACAGATCCGACGCGCCCACTCCGCAGTTGGCCCCGAAGGCCAGCGGCGGATGTGGCAGCTTTTCCACCTGCGTCACGAAATCCGCGGCCGTCACCCCCATCATGGTGCGCCCGGCGGTGTCGAAACTCATGGTCCCGCACCAGGGCATCTCTGCGCGTGCGCAAGCCTCGGCGGCGGCCCGGAACTCCTCGACCGCGCTGATCGTCTCGACCCAGAGCACATCGGCCCCGCCGGCCTTCAGCCCCTCGGCCTGTTCGTGGAACATCTCGACCGCGATCTCGTGGGTCAGGCTGCCCAGCGGCGCCATGATCTCGCCCGTCGGCCCCATGGACCCCGCCACGATCACGCGGCGGGCGCTGGCATCGGCCACCTCGCGCCCCAGTTCGGCGGCGACGCGGTTCAGCGCGTGCACCTGCCCTTCGGCGCCGTGCAGTTTCAGTCGGCTGGCATTGCCGCCAAAGGAATTGGTCAGGAACAGGTCCGAGCCGGCCTCGACCGCACCCTGATAGAGCGCCCTGATCTTTTCGGGTGCGTCCAGGTTCCACAACTCGGGCGCATCGCCCGATTGCAGGCCCATGTTGAACAGATTGGTGCCAGTGGCGCCATCGGCCAGCAGCCAGTCGCGTTCGGCCAGCGCCGCGCTGAGTGGATCGCTCATGTCCCGTGCTCCCGAAGGGCGCGCACGCCCGGCTCAGCCCTGTTGCATCAGTTCCTGCTTTGCCTCGGACAGCAGGCTTTCCATCTTGGCACGGATCGTCGGTTCGTCGGCGCGACCCTGCAGATCGGCGCTGACCTTGCGGAACACATCCTCGTGGCCGGCTTCCTCGAAATCGGCGCGGATCACCTCCATGGCGTAATCCTCGGCGGCCTGTCCGTCCTTGCCCAGCAGTCCCGCAGCCCAGAGGCCGAGCTTCTTGTTGCGCCGCGCTACGGCCTTGAACTGCATTTCCATGTCATGGGCATACTTGTTCTCGAATGCGCGCTCACGCTCGTCGAATGTGCTCATGGATCGGTCGCCCCCTCTGGCTCTGGCGGTTTGTCCTGATATGGCGCCGCGCCGCCCGGGCTGCAAGCCGGAATCGCCCCCCCGGCGCCCTTGCGCAGCTGCCGTGGCCCCTTCCGCCCCATCGGCTTGCCCCAACGGGGCGCTTGGCGTATAGCACCGCTAACATGCGCGCGCGCCCTTCGGCTGTGCGCCCGCAGCCCATTCTCCGGAGACCCCGATGGCCCGCCGCACCAAGATCTATGAAGGCAAGGCAAAAATCCTGTATGAAGGCCCCGAACCCGGCACGCTGGTCCAGTATTTCAAGGATGACGCGACCGCCTTCAACGCCGAAAAGCGCGATGTGATCGACGGCAAGGGGGTGTTGAACAACCGGCTGTCGGAATTCTTCATGTCCGGGCTGAACGCGATCGGTGTGCCAACGCATTTCATCCGCCGTCTGAACATGCGCGAGCAACTGATCCGCGCGGTCGAGATCATTCCGCTGGAGGTGGTGGTGCGCAACGTCGCCGCCGGGCAGATCAGCAAGCGGCTGGGGATCGAGGAAGGCACCGCCCTGCCCCGGCCCATCGTCGAGTTCTATTACAAGGACGACAAGCTGGGCGATCCGCTGGTCAGCGAGGAGCACGTGCTTGCCTTCGGCTGGGCCACGCATCAGGATCTCGATGACATGGTGGCGCTGGCGCTGCGGGTGAACGACTTCCTGTCCGGCGTGATGCTGGGTGTCGGCATCAAGCTGGTGGATTTCAAGATCGAGATCGGGCGGGTTTACGAAGGCGATTTCCAGCGCCTGATCGTCGCCGACGAGATCAGCCCGGATTCGTGCCGGTTGTGGGACATGAAGACCGGCAAGAAGCTGGACAAGGACGTGTTCCGCCGCGATCTGGGCAACCTGTCGGACGCCTATGCCGAGGTGGCGCGGCGACTCGGCGTGATGCCCAACACCGCAACGCCGATGCCGAAACCGAAGCTGATGAACTAACGCGGGCACGGGTCCGGGCACGGGTCCGGGTTGCATGCCTGGCGCTGGCATCGGCGCCAGATGCCTTGCCAGGCTGCAGGCGCTGCGCTATCCCGGCGCCGCAGGGCAGAGCCGCGAAAGGGCAGGACGATGAAGGCACGGGTCGAGGTGATGTTGAAGGACGGCGTGCTGGACCCGCAGGGCGAGGCGGTGCGTCACGCACTCGGCGCGCTGGGGTTCGAGGGGGTGTCCAGCGTGCGGCAGGGCAAGCTGATCGAGCTTGAGCTTGACGCCAGCGACCGCGCGAGCGCCGAGGAACAGGTCCGCGCCATGTGCGAGAAGCTGCTGGCGAACACGGTGATCGAAAGCTACCGGTTCGAAATCGCGGGCTGAGGCGCACCGGGTCAACGGCGCGCACGTCAACCGCGCGCACGTCAACCGCGCGCACGTCAACCGCGCGCACGTCAACCGCGTGCAGGGGGCGGAGCGGGCAGCGGCGGCACACCGCGCGGGGACTCACTCCGGCCCGAACATCCCCCAGAGCAGCACCAGCCAGGCCGCCGCCGCCGCAATCGCCGCCAGCGCCACCCCGGCCGAGGCGCAATCCTTGGCCTTGCGCGCGGCCTCGCGCGGTTCGGTGGAAATCTCGTTGACCACCGTTTCGACCGCCGTGTTCAGCAGTTCCGCCGCCAGCACCACAAACCCCAGCGCGATGATCAGCGCGCGCTCGGCGGGGTCCAGTGGCAGCCAAAGCGCGAAGGCCACCGAAATGATCTGCGCCGCGCTCCATTGCCGCAGTGATTTCTCGGACTGCCAGGCCGCGCGCCACCCGGCCCAGGACCAGCGTATGGTGTTGCCCAACCGGCGAAATTCCGCAGTGATCCAGCCCGGCATGCCCTGCCCCTGTCCCGAATGGCGAAATCCTTTGCCCGGCGGCCCGCCCTGTCAAGCGGTCTTGCGAATTGACCCGTGCCGCGCGGACGGCTAGGGTCGTTGCGGTCAGGATCATTGTGCGGGACGCAGCGGATGGACGGCAGTTCGCCCGATGAGGCGCAGCGCGGCTTTTTCGGTCGCCCCCTGTTCAACGACCCCTCGGCCCGGGCGCTCAGTCAGGTCGGCGTGATCGATGTGGGCTCCAACTCGGTGCGGCTGGTGGTGTTTGACGGTGCCGCGCGCAGCCCGGCCTATTTCTTCAACGAAAAGGTGCTGTGCGGGCTGGGGCGTGGCATGGCCCAGACCGGGCGCCTGCACCCCGAGGGACGCATCCGCGCGCTGGCCACCATGAAGCGCTTCGCCCTGCTGGCGCGGGGCATGAACCTCAGCAACCTGACCATCGTGGCCACCGCCGCCATGCGCGAGGCCGAGGACGGCCCCGAGTTTCTGGCCGAGGTCGAGGCCGCAACCGGCCTGCGCATGCTGGTCATCGACGGCGCCGAAGAGGCGCGGCTGTCGGCACAGGGCGTGCTGACCGGCTGGCCCGGGGCCGAAGGGCTGGTCTGCGATATCGGCGGCTCGTCCATGGAACTGGCCGAGATCGGCGGCGGGCAGGTGCATCGCTGCGTCACCTCGCCGCTGGGTCCGTTCCGGCTGCAGCAGGTGCCGGGCGGCAAGAAAGGCCTCAAGTCCCACGTCTGGAAGGTGCTGCACGGATTGCGCGACCAGATCGGCGACCATCATGACGCGCTCTATCTGGTCGGCGGGTCGTGGCGGGCGCTGGCGCGGCTGGACATGGCGCGGCGGAACTATCCGCTGACGGTGGTGCATGAATACGAGATGACGCCGAAATCCATCCGCCGGACACTGGACTGGATCGCTGATCGCGACCTGGATACCTTGCGCAACAGCACCGGCCTGTCGGCCGAGCGGATCGCGCTGGTGCCGCTGGCGGCCGTGGTGCTGCGGCAACTGGTGCATGTGTTCTTTCCCAAGCGGGTGCATGTCTCGGGCTACGGCATCCGCGAGGGGATCCTGTATGACCAGATGCCCGAGGAACTGCGCCGCCGCGATCCGCTGATCGAAGCCTGCCGTTTCTATGAGCACCAGAGCGCGCGGCTGCCCGGTTTCGGGCGCAAGCTGTTCGACTTCCTGCTGCCGCTGTGGAAATCGGCGCCCGAAAGGAAGCTGCGTATCATCAAGGCCGCCTGCCTGCTGCATGATGTCAACTGGCGCGCGCACCCCGATTACCGCGCCGACACCTGCTTTGATACTGCCACCCGCGCCAACCTCGGCGGGCTGGCCCATGACGAGCGCGCGTTCCTCGGGCTGGCGCTGATGTATCGCTACAAGACCGATGGCACGGTGCGGCAACTGACCGAAGCGGCGAAGCTTCTGCCCCCCGAGCGGCTGCGCGAGGCGCAGGTGGTGGGCCGCGCCATGCGGTTTGGCGCCATGTTCTCGATGGACGGGCCCGAGAACGGCGGAACGCTCAGGTTCTTTCCCAAGAAGAAGGTGATCGAACTGGTGCTGAACCCCGAAACGCAGGACCTGTTCACCGAAGTTGCGGAACAGCGTTTCTTTGCGCTGGCGCGGATGTTGCGGGTGGAACCGAAGGTGCGCACGGCGCGGCGCAACGGCGCCCCGGCCGCCGCCGACGGCTGATCACGGACACCGCCCCGCAGCGCTACAACTCGAACGGATCAGTGCTGTCGGGGTCGCTGTCGGATTCGGGCGGCTGGTCTTCGTGCGGGACATCACCCTCGGGGTCAGTTTCGGGGTCGCTCTCGGACTCCGGTTCGGGCTGGCGGCGGCGCAGGATGATATCGCCATTCGGCAGGATTTCGGGCGGATGATAGGCGCCGATCCCGCCCAGCGGCTCGAACAACTCGCGCAGGGCGCGGCTCATGTCCTCGGCCAGTGCCTGACCCTTCGGCTCCAGGTCGCGCAGATGCGGCTCCACCTCGTCGATCCAGCCGCGCAGCAGCGCCTCGGCCCCCGCGCGCAGGTCTTCCAGTGCCTCGGCCAGCGACCGTGCCGGGGCATCGGCAGGCGCATCGGCATCATCGGCCCGTGCCGGACCGGGCACCGCCCCCGCGATACCCAGCATCACCACGATTGCCAGAGCCTGCACCTGTCGCATGGGTCCGAGGATACCCGCGACACCCCGCTCCGCGCTACAGGTCAATGTCCAGGGTCACCGGAAAATGATCCGACGCCGCAATCAGCGCCGCGCACAACCCCGGATCGCCATAACAGGCCGGATCGTCAAAGGGGTTCCAGACCCGCCACTGCGGATCACGGGCGCGCAGATCCGGCGACACCATGATGTAGTCCAGCAGCGCCGAAAGAAACCGCCCGTCCGGCAGCCGGAACCGGGCCGAAACCGGCGCTCCGGCAAGGTGCTTGCTCAGGCCCATGCGGGCGTGCCGGTCGTAAAGCTGCATCTCCGGTGGCTGGTCCCAGCCCAGCACGATCTCCACCCCGGAATGCGGGAAAAGCTCTTCGAATTCATCGACCTCCGGGCCGTCGTTGAAGTCCCCGAGGACCACCAGCGGGTCTTGCGCGCGCAGATGCGCATCGATCCGGGCGCGCAGCCAGAGGCACTGGCCGTATTGCTTGCGCCGGTTCTCCAGCCCGATCCGGCGCAGGTCGTCCCCGTCGCGCGCCCCGGCGGGCGCCTTGGACTTGGTGTGCACGCCGATCATCCGGAACACGGAGCCGGCGGCGGTTTCGCACAGCAGTTCCAGCGGCGGGCGGGCGAATCGGACCTTTTCGGCCCGCCCTGTCACCGGGTCGTCATAGCTGTGCTGAGCGTCGAAGCGGGGCGCTCCGTCCTGCCCCGGCGCCGGATCGTGCAACAGGCGCAACCGTGCCGGGTCATGAAGCACGGCGATTTCCTGCTGGCTCTCGCTGACATAGCCGATCAGCGCCCGGCACGCCCGTATCCCGCTGGCCTGGGCAAACCCTTCCAGCGCCGCCACGCAGGACCGCCCCGGCCCTTCGTCCGGCGCTTCGATCACCATGATCGCATCGGCATCGAGCGCACGGAACACGGCTGCCAGCCCGTCAAGCTGCTGCGCCCGCGTGATGCCGTGCCGCCCCGAAGGGCCGTCATCAATGCGTATGCGGTCGGATTCGTCAAACAGGGCGTTGAACCAGGCCACATTATAGGTCGCCAGGCGCAGCGGCTTCGCAGCGGTCATTGCGCGGCGCTCATGCGGCGCGGTCCTGCTGGATGGCTTCCCAGGCGCGGTTGACATCGCGCAGACGGCGCTCGGCCAGTCGCACCGCCTCGGGGGGGACGCCGCGCGCGGCCAGCCGGTCCGGGTGCGTGTCGCGCACCGCCTGACGGTAGCGGCGGCGGATATCCTCGATCGGCATGTCGGCCTCGACCTCGAGCACGGCATAGGGGTCCGGGTCCACATCGCCGACAAACCGCGCGCGCAGGCAGCGCCAGCACCGGTCGGTCAGCCCGAAGATTGCCGCAACCTCGCTCAGGAACGCCTCTTCATCCGGATGGAACCCGCCATCGGCCATGGCGATATGGAACAGCCCCTCCATCAGGTCCACCAGCACCGGATCGCCCGGCGGAAACATGCGGGCAACGCGGCGGGCATAGGCATCGAAACCCGCCACATCCTGCCGGGCAAGGTTGAACACCCGCGCGGCGTTGGCTTCCTCCTCGGGGGGGATGTGGAACACCTCGCGGAAGGCGGCAACCTCGGTGCGGGTCACGCGCCCGTCGGCCTTGGCCATCTTGGCGCCCAGCGCGATCACCGCAATGGCAAAGGCCACCGTCCGTTCGGGCGGGGTGCGCAGCCGGTCGAAGACCGCGCTGAGGCTTTCACCCTGGCGCAGCGCTTCAAGCGCGCGCGATATGCGGGACCACAGAGACATGCGCAGTGCCATAGCACGACCGCATGCGGCGCGCAGCGGAAAACCGCTTCACCAGCGCCCGCTCAGCGCCCGCCACAAGAGCGCGCCCCGGCGGTGGAACTCGCTGGGCAGCAGGCGCCCTTCGGCCACGGCGGCGGGATTGCGCCGCGCGCGGGTCAGCACGGCATCCGCCTGCCAGCCGGTCAGCAGGGCGGGCACGGCGGCGGGGGGGACCCGCGCGCGCCGGGCGCGG
>JAFIEE010000271.1 GCA_020832705.1 Paracoccaceae bacterium | reverse complement strand
GACCGCATCCACCCCCTGCCCCGCCGCCGCCCGATGGTGCCGCCACAGATAGCCCAGCGCCGCCGCGTGGCGCTGCGGGTCCGCGCCGGGAAACGAGGTGCAGCCCAGCAGCAGCCCGGCGCCGCTCGCCAGCGCCAGCGCCGCGATTCGCCCCAGCAGCAGCCGCGGCGGATCCGGATGCGCGCGCAGATCCGGCACGATGCAGACCCGCCCCACTTCCAGCAGCGGCGCCGCGCGGGCCATGGCCAGCCCGCGCAGGTCATAATGCTGCCCCGTGTAACCGCGCGCCGCCGCCGCGCGGTCCGCGTGCAGGAACACGCGGCAGGCGGCGACGGTGCGCCCGGTGGCGACCTCCTGCACGGTCAGATGCCGCGCGCAGGTATCGAAACGGTCCGCATCCGCTGCGCCGTTCCGGAACACGCGGGCGCGCAGGTCAAGCGCGGCCCGCGCCGCCGCCGGACCCGAGGCGCTCATGGCGCGGAATCGCGGTGACGTCGGGCGCGCCGGGGCGGCGGGCGGCATGGTGGCCTTGTGCATGGGGCCTCCTGCGGGCAACGTGGCGGAACCCTTGCGGAACCCTCTGGTCCCGGCCGGGGTTGTCGCTAGATACTAGCGGGAGACGACAGCTTTGCGAAGGGACGTCGCCGACATGAGTTTTCCGGTGCACAAGAGCGATGATGAATGGCGCGCGCAGCTTTCGCCGCTGGCCTACAAGGTCACGCGCCGCGAGGGCACCGAACGCGCCTTCACCCATGATGATTTCCCGAAAGGGCCGGGGCAGTATCACTGCGTCTGCTGCGGGCAGGCGCTGTTCGACCAGACGCAGAAGTTCGACAGCGGCACCGGCTGGCCTTCCTTCTGGGCGCCGCTGGACGCAGGCGCCGTGGGCACGCGCGAGGACCGCAAGCTGTTCATGCGCCGGACCGAGGTGCATTGCAGCAATTGCGGCGCGCATCTGGGTCACGTCTTCCCCGACGGCCCGCCGCCCACGGGGTTGCGCTATTGCATGAACGGCGTGGCACTGGACTTCGTGCCCGGGGACGGCTGAGCGCGCGTTCATTGGCGCGCGCCACGCGCGTCGCCCCCAACCCGCCCCACCAACCCGCCGCGTCGCCCGCATCGCCCGTTCACGACGCCGCAAGACGCAGGACATCCAGTCCGGGGGTGGCCTGCAGCAGGGCGCCGGTGCCGGGCCCGTCCCCTTGCAGCATCGCCACCGCCCCGGCGGGCAGGTCCAGCCGGTGCAGGTGGTCCATCAGCACCGTCGCCGCCACGGCGCCACCGGGCGCGGGCTTGACGATGACGGGGCGCGCGGCCGCCAGCGCGCCGCGCAGGATGTCCAGTTGCGCCGCGGGGCCCAGCGCGGCGGGCAGAAGGATCGCCAGCGGGCGCGCGGTCGCAGGCACGGACTGCGGCGATGGCGCGAAGCTGCCCTTGGCGCCGCGCTCCTGCCGTTGCGCCGCCGCCAGCGCGGCCTCGATCGCCGGGCGGGCCGCATCGAGCGCCGCCAGCCAGCGCGCCGGGTCGGCCAGGGCTTCCCGCGCCAGCCCGGCGGCTTCGAGCGCGCGGGCCACGTCGGCCGTGCCGGCCGGCACGATCTGCCCCGGCACCCGCCCGCAGGCCATGCGCACGGGCCAGCCCGCCGCCACCGCCAGCGGCGCGCGCCAGGCGCCGCGCACGTAATGGGTGATCAGCTTTTCCGAGAGATCATCATGCATCCCTGCCCGTTTGGGCCATTTGCGCCGCCAAGTCCATCGCAGCGACACGCGCGCACCGGTCATCGCGCCGCACAGCCCCGGGGCATGCCGCGTCCGTGTCGTCGCGCACCAGAAAAAGGCACCGGCCCCCTTGCGGTCTGGACAACTGCGCCCATCTATGTGAATGTGAATAACATTAACACTTGAGGGAAACACCATGAATACCGCAACACCCGTCGCGCACTGGCCGCGCGAAATCGAAAACTGGCTCGATGGCCACGGCAAGGGCGCCTGGATCGCCGCCATGGTGCTGGGCTTCATCGTGTTCTGGCCCGTCGGGCTGGCGCTTCTGGCCTACATGATCTGGGGGAAACAGATGTTCAAAGGGTCCTGCCGCACGAAATCGGCCCGCAGCGGGCGCAGTTCGGGCAATATGGCGTTCGACGCCTACAAGGCCGACACGTTGAAACGGCTCGAGGACGAGCAGGCCGCGTTCGAATCGTTCCTGGAACGGCTCCGCAGCGCCAAGGACAAGGCCGAGTTCGACGCCTTCATGGACGAAAACCGCCGCCGCCATGATGACGCCGCGGCACAGTCCGGACCCGCCGGGGGCTGAGCCCCTGCGGCTCCGTCCGGCGACCACCTGCAACCGTCACGGCATTGCGGCCCCGGGACCCTCCTGGGGCCGCCGCGCATTCGGGGCACCATTCGGGGCACGGTGCCATCGGGCCGGTGACGCGCCAACGCATCCGTCTGCGGCGGCACGCCCCCCGCCCCTGCGCCAGCAGGGGCAGCGCCGCCGAAGGGTGTCGGGGACGGGCAATGCTGCGGGGGCTGCTGATCGGAATCATCGTGGCGTTCCTG
>JAFIEE010000050.1 GCA_020832705.1 Paracoccaceae bacterium | reverse complement strand
GGGTGAATGGCCCGGCACGGGCCAGAGGGGGGCTGACAGCCCCCCTTACCCCGCGCCGGATTCAGCCACGGTCCCGCAGCAGCGCCTCCAGCCGCGCGCGCTCGTCCTCGGACAGGTCGTCTGCACCGATCTCGGGGGCGCCCTCGCGGCGGCGCAGATAGACGCCGGCGGCGATCAGCGCCAGCAGCAGCATGGCCGGCGCGCTGACCCAGAGGATCACGTTGGCGCCCTCGGAGGTCGGGCGCAGCAGCACGAACTCGCCATAGCGATCGACCACGAAGGCCAGCACCTCGGCGTCGCTGTCGCCCTCGACCAGCCGCTCGCGCACCAGAAGCCGCATGTCGCGGGCCAGATCGGCGTTCGATTCGTCGATGCTCTCGTTGCGGCAGACCAGACAGCGCAGGTCGGCCGAAAGGGCGCGCGCCCGCGCCTCCAGCGCCGGGTCGTCGAGGATCTCGTCCGGCTGCGGACCCGCCACCGCCGGTGCCCCCGTCAGCGCCAGTGTCAGCGCCAGTGCCAGCGCCAGTGTCAGCGCCAGCGCCGCGCCCCATGCGCGCAGCGCACTCATTCCGCAGGCACCGTGTCGCTGCGCGGCCCGCCGGGGCGCCCGCCGGTGCGCCCGCCGGTCCGGGCCGCGCCCGCCGCCACGCGGTAGCGCCGGTCAGACAGGCTCAGCAACCCGCCCAGCGCCATCATCGCACAGCCGAACCAAAGCCAGTTGGCAAAGGGCTTGATATGGGTGCGAATCGCCCAGCCGCCGCCGTCCTGCGGATCGCCCATGGCGATATACAGGTCATGTGTCAGCCCGTAGCGCAGACCGACCTGCGTGGTCGGCATGCCCGCCGCAGGGTAGATGCGCTTCTCCGGGCGCACCTGCCCGCTGGCGCCATCGTCCCGCACATAGTCGATGAACGCCATGGTCGAGGTGAAGTTCGGCCCCTGCACCCGCTGCACATCCGCCAGGGTCAGTTCATAGGCGCCGACGCGCCAGCTCTCACCATCGCGGACCACGCGGATGTCCTCGGACTCCCAGCCGACCAACGCGGCCACGGCAAAGACCGCCACGCCCAGCCCCGAATGCGCCACCGCCTTGCCCCAGTCGGCGCGCGGCAGACGGCCCAGACGGCGCAGCCGCCCGAAGAGCCCCCCGCGCCCGGTGCGCGACCACAGGTCCGCCCCCGCGCCCAGCACCACCCAGAAGCCCAGCGCCACGCCCACCGGCACCAGGATCGCGCCACCGGTCTGCAACGCCCAGACCAGCGCCCCCATGGCGACCGAGAACACCGCCAGCCCCCACAGCGGGCGCACCGTGCGCGCGATGTTGCCGCGCTTCCACGGCAGCATGGCGCCGATGGGCAGCACCATGGCCAGCGCCACCATGAAGGGCGTGAAGGCGGTGTTGAAGAACGGCGGGCCAACCGACAGCACCCGGTCGAACAGCAACTCGGCGATCAGCGGCCACATGGTGCCGACGAACACCACGAAGGACGACACCGCCAGCAACACGTTGTTGATCACCAGCGCCGATTCGCGGCTGACGGTGGAGAAGACGCCCTTGGCCTCCATCACATTCGCCCGGGCGGCGAAGAGCGTCAGAGCGCCGCCCATGAACACGCCCAGAATCATCAGGATGAACACACCCCGCTCCGGGTCCATGGCAAAGGCATGCACCGAGGTCAGCAGCCCGGACCGCACGATGAAGGTGCCGATCAGCGAGAAGCCGAAGGCCAGGATCGCCAGCAGGATGGTCCAGCTTTTCAGCGCCTCGCGCTTTTCGACCACGATGGCCGAATGCAGCAGCGCGGCGGCGAAGAGCCAGGGCATCAGCGAGGCATTCTCCACCGGGTCCCAGAACCAGAACCCGCCCCAGCCCAGTTCGTAATAGGCCCACCACGACCCAAGCGCGATGCCGATGGTCAGGAACACCCAGGCCGCCAGCGTCCAGGGCCGCACCCAGCGGCCCCATGCGGCATCAACCCGCCCTTCGATCAATGCGGCCACGGCAAAGCTGAAGGCCATGCTCAGCCCCACATAGCCCAGATAGAGGAACGGCGGATGCAGTGCGAGCGCGGGGTCCTGCAGCAGCGGGTTCAGGTCGCGTCCGTCAAAGGGCGGAAAGGCCATGCGGTCGAACGGGTTCGAGGTAAAGATGGTAAATGCCATGAAGGCCGCGGTGATCGACGATTGCACCGCCAGCACCCGCGCCTGCAAGGTCGCAGGCAGGTTCGATCCGAACCAGGCCGCGCTCGCCCCGAACAGCGTCAGGATCAGGATCCACAGCAACATGGACCCTTCATGATTCCCCCAGACCCCCGAGATCTTGTAGATCATCGGCTTGGCGGTATGCGAATTCGCCACCACCAGTTGCACCGAGAAGTCCGAGGTCACGAAGGCCCAGGTCAGCGCCAGGAAGCTGATGGCCACAAGAAAGAACTGCGCCGATGCCATGGGCCGACCCACGGCCATCCAGTCCGACCAACCCTTGTGTGCGCCCACCAGCGGCACAAGGGATTGCGCGAGCGCCACCGCAAAGGCGAGGATCAGCGCGAAATGTCCGATTTCAACTATCATGGCTGGTTTATATGCCAGTTTCGCGCCCGCGCAAACTGCATCATGCGGTCGCACTAACAGGGGGCGCTCACAGTTCGGTCAGCGCCTTTCCGTTGCGCCGCGCCCCCCGTGACCGGAATGGCGGCGGGAGGGCAACGGCGGGCGCCCGACCGACCGAGGCGGCGCGTCAGAGCGCCGCGCGCTGCGCGCTCATGCTGTCAAGCTTCAGCCGCGTCTCGAACGCCCGCGAGATGTGGTCCTTCAGCGCCTGATACGCGGCCTCGCCGTCACCGGCGGCAATCGCCTCGGTGATGGCGCTGTGTTCGGCCACGGTCTCACTCGGGCGGCCTTCGGCAGCGATCGAGGTGCTGGCCAGCAACGCCATGGAGCGGTGCACCAGATCAAGTTGCTGGACCAGATAGCGGTTGTGCGAGGCCAGGTGAATCTGCTTGTGGAAACGGCGGTTGGCGCGGCTCATGGCCTCGGGGTCGTCCAGCAGCTTGCGGTCGTCCTCGACCATGCCGCGCAGCACGCGCACCTCCTCGGCGGTGGCATGGCGCGCCGCCAGCCGCGCCGCCAGCCCCTCCAGTTCCGCGCGCACCACATAGAGTTCGGCCAACTGGTTGTGATCCAGCGAGGCAACGATCAGCGACCGCCCGTCACGGGTCAGCAGCGATTGTGTCTCCAGCCGCTGCAGCGCCTCGCGGATCGGCGTGCGCGATACGCCGAAACGCTCGGCCAGTTCCGATTCCACCAGCCGCGCGCCGGGCTTGTAGATGCCCACGTCGATGGCATCGAGGATCAGCGTATAGGCATCGGTCTGGGTCTTGACGTCACTCATGGCACCCTCGCGCGCGGCGGAGAAGGGCGCCACCATGCCCCGACCCGCCGGGCCGCCGCAACCCCGAAGATGAACGCGGCGCTTGCACCGGTCCCGCGCGGGCACTAGATCGCTCTTCATGCCCGCAGACCGCTTTTCCCATGTGCAGACCTGGGTGTTCGACCTCGACAACACCCTCTACGCACCCGAAACCCGCCTGTTCAACCAGATCGACCGGCGGATGACCGTGTACATCATGGAGGCGCTGCGCGTGGACCGTGACACCGCCAGCCGCCTGCGCCACCAATACTGGATGGAGCACGGCACCACGCTGGCCGGGCTGATGCGCGAACATGACATGGCGCCCGAGCACTATCTGGAAATGGTCCATGACATCGACTTCTCGGCCCTGACCCCGGACCCGGACCTGCGCGCGCGGATCGCCGCGCTGCCGGGCCGGCGCGTGGTCTATACCAACGGTTCCGCCCCCTATGCCGAACGGGTGCTGGAGGGGCGCGGGCTTTCGGGCCTGTTCCAGGCGGTCTATGGCGTCGAACACGCAGGCTATCGCCCCAAGCCCGAGCGCGCCGCCTTCGAGGCGGTCTTCGCGATCGACGCCATCGACCCCGCCGCGGCGGCGATGTTCGAGGATGATCCGCGCAATCTGGCCGCACCGCACGCCATGGGGATGCGCACCGTGCATGTCGCGCCCGAGCCGCTGGCAGCGCCGCACATAGAGCACCATACCGACGATCTGGGCGGCTTTCTGTCGCAACTGCTGCGCTGAGGGGCATATTGCCGCAGACCCCGCCGCCATGGCATAAGGTGGGTGACGCGCGCGAGACCCATCCGAAGGAGCCTGCCATGGCCGAGACCACCCCCCGCCCCGCCCCCCAGCGCGAACCCGAACCCTGGGGCATCTGGATCGCCGTTCTGGTGGCAGTCCTGCTGATCGTCGGCAGCCTGGTTTTCGGCGGGCTGGCCGGGCTGACCGTGCTGGGGCTGGTGCTGACCTTCGCTGTCATGGTGGTCATGACCCGCGTGGTGCTGGGGTGACGTGAAGGTGCAGGCCCGGACCGGAGCCTGACGCGCCAACTGCGGCAAACTGCCATGCTGCCGTGCAGCATGGCGACCCTAACTCCAGGGCATGTCCATGACAGGAGATGCCATGACCGATACACCTGACACCCGCTCCAGCGGAACTCAAAACCCCCGGCACTGGCGGAACGCCGAAGAGCCCTGGCCGATCTGGGCCGCGCTGCTGGTGTTTCTGAACATCGTCGTCATCGCGGCGATGAACTTCGGACTGCCCGGGCTGGTGGCGGCGATGCTCCCCGCCACGGTGATCATGCTGGTACTGGTATTGATGATCGCCACGGGGCGATAGCCGGAAAGGCTGAAGGACACCATGCGCGAAACCCATGACATCGTGATCTCGGGCGGCGGCATCGCCGGGCTGACCGCGGCGGCGGCCTTCGGCAGTGCCGGTTACGGCGTGCTCTGCGTCGATCCGGCGCCCCCGGTGACCACCGAGGCCGCCCGGGGCGCCGATCTGCGCACCACGGCTTTCCTGCAACCCTCGGTGCCGGTGCTGGAAAGCGCCGGGGTCTGGGACCGGCTGGCGCCGCACGCGATGCCACTGCAGGTC
This sequence comes from Paracoccaceae bacterium, assembly GCA_020832705.1. Classification (GTDB taxonomy): domain Bacteria; phylum Pseudomonadota; class Alphaproteobacteria; order Rhodobacterales; family Rhodobacteraceae; genus Rhabdonatronobacter. Next base: position 16,431 of record JAFIEE010000050.1, on the reverse strand, counting down.
ATGCGAATCGTCGATGCCGGGGGCCCCGAGCCGGTGGCGCGCAGCAGCCATGATTTCGACGCCGCAGATGTCTCGGACCAGCCGTTCGGCTGGAACCTGCCGAACTGGCTTCTGCGGCGCGAGTTGCTGGCCCGGCTCGCGGACCTGCCGAATGTGGATTTCCGCGCCGGGGTGGGCAGCACCGGCATCACCACGCGCGAGACGCAGGCGGTGGTGCGCCTGAGCGACGGCACCAGCGCCGGGGCGCGGCTGGTCGTGGCCGCCGACGGGCGGAACTCGGCCCTGCGCGCGGCGCTGGGAATTGGTGTGCGCACCACGCGCTACGGCCAGAAGGCGCTGGCCTTTGCCGTCACCCATCCGGTGCCGCATGCGAATGTCTCGACCGAAATCCACCGCTCGGGCGGGCCGTTCACGCTGGTCCCCCTGCCCGACCGCGATGGCCGGCCCTGCTCCGCGGTGGTCTGGATGGAGCGCGGCCCCGAGGTTGCGCGCCTGCGCGACCTGCCGACCGCCGCCTTCGAAGCGGCCATGACCGAACGCTCCGGCGGGCTGTTCGGGCCGCTGACGCTGGCCACTGGCCTGACCGTCTGGCCGATCATCAGCCAGATCGCCGAACGTTTCAACGCCGAACGCGTGGCGCTGATGGCCGAGGCGGCGCATGTGGTCCCGCCCATCGGCGCGCAGGGGCTGAACATGTCGCTGGCCGACCTGCGCGTGCTGCTGGACCTCGCCACGCCCGAGACAATCGGCAACCGCGACATGCTGGCGCGCTACCACCGCCGCCGCTGGCCCGAGGTGCAGGCGCGCGTGGCGGGGGTGGATGTGCTCAACCGCGCCTCCATGGCCGGGGCACAGCCGGTGCGCGACCTGCGCGCGCGGATGCTGGACCTGATGTATTCCGCCGCGCCGGTGCGGCGCGGGCTGATGCATCTGGGCATGGGGATGCGCTGAGCGCGATTGCCGCGCGGGCAGGCTCAGCCGATCAGGTCGAACTCGCGCCGCTGGCTCTGATAGTGCTGACGCAACCGCTGCAGGGCGATGCGCAGCACGATCTTGCCCGACCGCGCCGACCAGCCCAGCCGCCGCTCGGCGGTTTCCAGACCTTCGTGATAACAGCAGGAGCGCAGCGCCATGTCGGCCAGTCCGGGGCCAAGCTCGCGCAGCGCCTCGGCCAGCCGCAGCGCGGCTTGCGGGGCGGCACCCTGCGCCCGATACGGCCGGGCGCCACCGGTCCGGTCGCTCAACGCTGCGTCCAGCCGGGCGGTGAAATCCTCGGGGCCGATGTCGGAGCCCAGAAAACCGGTGCGCGCGATCTCGAAATCCTCGTGCAGGCGGCTTGCCGCCGCCACCAGGTCGGCCGACAGGAAGGGCGCGCCATCGCGGTCCCGCCGCCGTGCCAGAACCGCGACCGGGGATTCGGTGCCGCTGTAGCGCGGCTTGCGGGTGTCTTCCTCGGCACCCGCCGCGGCTTCGGACAGGTCCGGGTCCGGCGCCACCTGGCCCGCTGCCATCAGCCGAGTCAGTTCGGCCCGTCCCGCGGCGCTCAGCGCATAGCTGGCCACACGCCCGGGACGGTGGCAGGCGATCCAGTCCGTCAGCGCAAAGGCTTCGGCCACATGTCGGTCCAGCACCGCCAGCCGGGTCGCCCGGCCCGCGGCATCCTCGCGCAGGACCACGGCCTTGGCCATGTCCGGGGCGATGGCCAGCAACGCACCCTGTCTGGCCAGACAGGGCAGGATGCGCCTGGCTTCGCGCGCGATCATGTCTGCATCGGCAAACGGGTCTGCACCGCCCGGAGGAACGGCTGTCATGGCTGGTCTGTCCTTGTCCTGGTCCACATCGGCGGAAACGGGGCGTTGTCCGCACGGGATGGGCGCCCCTGCGGGCGCGGTGTCCGGGGACGCCCGGCGCGGGCCGACCGGTCCCCGCGGGGGCGGCTGCACCGCTGCAGGCACCGGACCGCCGCCGCATGTCGGCCGGCCCGCAGGCGCGGCCCGCATCCTGGCGTCAAGGCGGTTCAGGGCTTCGTCCACCAGTGGATCGTCGCGGCGGTTCTCGAACCGGCGCACCTTTCGCAGGATGGTGGAGGCATGGCAGCCCCGCTCCCTGGCCAGTGCCCGCAGGGACAGTCCTTCGCTGGTATGCGACAGATACAGTCGCACCGCGTCCGGTATCCATTCGGGCAGCTTGCGGACCTGCCGGATATTGACTTTCTCAAGCTCCGCCACGCTGTGCTCCCGTCTCGTTGCACCCCGTTCCGCAGGGTTGCCAAAATCTCAACCTTCAGTTGCTTTGGTTACGGCACAGTTAACAAACACCTGCTGGCAGCCATCATGGCTTTCAACAATTAAACGCCATTAAGCATTGCGCGCGCTGGCATTGAGCCGAACGCAACACCACCATTGTTCGTGGCAGACTACTCTCTTTCAGGTTGAAGGAGCGACAGATGCGGCATCCGGTTTCAGCGATTCATTCCCTGCGGCGCCCACGCCTTCTGGTCAGTGCAGCGCGGTTCGCGCTGACCGACTATCAGCGCGAGATCTCCCTGCGCCTGGCCCTGCGCGGTCACCATGACGGCGCACTGCCCGGTCCGGCGGACGCCCTGGCGCTGCTCCTCGAAATCGAGGCCGGGCTGGACGCGCTGCGGCGGGGCCGCGATGCCGCCTGGCGCCCGGCGCGTCACGTGATGGTGCTGAGCGCGGTCATGGCCGAGGCGCGGCTGGTCGATGCCGCCGAACAGGCGAAAACCTCGGCATGGGGGGGTCCGGCGCAGGTTCGGGCAGAAGCAGTGGCGCCGCCGCCGCCGGGCCAGCCGGACGCGATCTTTGCTGCGGTGCCGCCGCATGGCGCGCCGGTTGCGGCGCCATGAGGGAAGCCCGCTGACCGAGGACTGTCGCCCCCCGGGCGCGATTGCGCCCACGCCAAGGCGCCCCCGGGGCGTGCAAGGGGGGGGGGACGGCCCCGGGGCGCTTTGGCGTGGCGGCGATGGCCCGGGCGCCGGAGCGACAGGCCGATGCCCTGTCAGGCGCAGCGATGACGATGCACGGGTCCGGTCAGGCCGCCGCCTGCATCAGCCCGCGCTCGGTCACGATCGCATGCGCCTCGTCCAGCGCCTTGCGCGCGCGGGAAATCACCGCGTCGATATCGGCGGGCGTGATGACCAGCGGCGGGGCAATGATCATGCGGTCGGCCACATGGCGCATGACCAGATTGTTGGCGAAGCACCGGTCGCGGCATATCTGGCCGACCGTTCCCGGTTCGGACGCGAAGCGCGCGCGCGCGCCCTTGTCCGGGGTCAGCGCCATGGACGCCATCATGCCGCGGCTGACCGCCTCGCCCACCAGCGGATGGTCGGCCAGCGTCGCCCAGGCCTGCGCCAGATACGGGGCGGTGTCCGTGCGCACCCGGTCGATGATGCGTTCCTCTTCCAGGATGCGCAGGTTCTCCAGCGCCACCGCCGCCGCGACCGGGTGCCCGGAATAGGTGTAGCCGTGGTTGAACTCGTCCCCGCCGATGACCTCGGCGACCTCGTCGCAGACGATGGACCCGCCGATGGGCGCATAGCCCGAACTCAGCCCCTTGGCGATGGTCATGATATGCGGCTGTATTCCATAGGCTTCGGACCCGAACCAGTGGCCCAGCCGCCCGAATCCGGTGATCACCTCGTCCGCGATCAGCAGGATGTCATGTTCGGCACAGATGCGCTTGATCTCGGGCCAGTAGCTTTCCGGCGGGATGATCACCCCGCCCGCGCCCTGCACCGGCTCGGCGATGAAGGCGCCCACCCGGTCGGCGCCCAGTTCCGCGATCTTCGCCTCCAGTTGGCGCGCGCGGGCGATGCCGAAGTCCTCGGGCGTCATGTCGCCGCCTTCCAGATACCAGTAGGGCGGATCGATATGCACGATATCGGGGATCGGCATGCCGCCCTGCGCGTGCATCGCCGCCATCCCGCCCAGCGAGGCGCTGCCCATGCTGGAGCCGTGATAGCCAAGCCGCCGGCTGATGATGACGCGCTTTTCGGGCTTGCCCTTGCGCGCCCAGTAGTGGCGCACCAGTCGGATGTTGGTGTCGTTGGCCTCGGACCCGCCGGAGGCGAAGAAAACATGGTTCAGATCGCCGGGCGCCAGCGCCGCCAGCTTCTCGGCCAGCGCGATGGCGGGGACGTGGCTGGTCTGGAAGAAGGTGTTGTAATACGGCAGCTCGCGCATCTGCCGCGCTGCCGCCTCGGCCAGTTCGTTGCGGCCATAGCCGATATTGACACACCACAGCCCCGCCATGGCGTCGATCATCTCGGCCCCGTCGCTGTCGGTCAGGCGCACGCCATCGGCGCGCACGATGATGCGCGCGCCCTTCGCCGCCAGGTCCGCATTGGCCGTGAACGGATGCATGTGATGCGCCGCGTCGCGGGCCTGCAGTTCGGCGGTGGGGGGATGGTTGGCGATGGTGGACGGTGCGGTCAGGGTGGACATCGGCGAAACTCCGCAACGGACAGGATCCGGGTTTGAGATTCGGGCAACGCAGGGCCAGACACAGGGGCTCCACGCCGCGCACACGGCCACCATATGATCAAATGCGCCGGGGAACAATGGAATTTGATCAAATCTTCTGCCTGCCCGTCCGGCCCCGCCCCAGCCCAGCCCCGTCCCGGGCAGGGCAGGGCCGCGCGTCAGGGCCCGGCATCCGCCCCGAACAGCCCCGCATCGATTCCGGCGGCGATCTGGTCCACACCCTGCTGCACATCGGCACGCAGCGCCGCCTCGAGCGCGGCGCCGTCGCCCGCGTCCAGCGCCGTCAGCGCCAGCTTGTGATTGTCCGGCAGCGTGATCCCCGAAGGCCCGGTGCAGACGACCCGCAGGGACGGCCCCACCCGCAGCCAGAGCGAACGCGCCAGCGCCTCCAGCACCGTGGACCCGGCAGCGGCATAAAGCGTGAAGTGAAACCGGTGGTTGGCATGGAGGTATCCGGGCACATCGGCGGCGGCGATGGCGGCGTCGACCTCGGCATCGATGGCCCGCAGGCGCGTGATGAGCGCGCCCGTCACCTGCGGCAGTGCCAGCGCGCCCAGCCGCGATTCGATGGCGGCACGCGCAAAGCCCAGATCGTCCAGTTCGCGCCGCCCCAGCCGGGGCACGGTCACCCGGCGGTTGCCCTGCAGGGTCAGCGCGCCTTCGGCGATCAGCCGCCGCAGGGCTTCACGCACCGGGGTCATGCCCAGTCCCAGCCGCGCCACCAGCCCCTCGATCGTCACCGCATCGCCCGGCGCAAGCTGGCCGAACAGCACCATGTCGCGCAGCCGTTCATAGGCGATCTGATGAGCGGGCGCGCGTCCGGACATGGCGCGCACTCAGGGAATCAGCACCGTGGCGCCGGTGGTGGCGCGGGCTTCCAGCGCGCGATGCGCCTCGGCCACCTGGTCCAGCGGCATCCGCGCGCCGATGTTGATCCGCACCTTGCCGCTTTCCACCATCGCGAACAGATGCCGCGCCATGTCCTGACAGCGCGCATGATCGGCAATGTGGGTGAACAGCGTGGGCCGCGTGATCTGCAACGAGCCCTTGCCCGCCAGCAGCGCCAGATCCACCGGCGGCACCGGCCCCGAGGCATTGCCGAAGCTGATCATCATGCCCACCGGGCGCAGCGAATCGATGGAGCCCTGGAAGGTATCCCGGCCCACCGAATCCATCACCGCATCGACCCCGCGCCCCTCGGTCAACGCGCGCACGCGGGCCGCGAAATCCTCGCGGTTGTAGTTGATGGCATGGGTCGCGCCGTGTTCCAGCGCCAGCGCGCATTTCTCGTCCGTCCCGGCGGTGCCGATCAGCGTGATGCCCAGCGCGCGCGCCCATTGGCAGGCGATCAGCCCCACCCCCCCGGCGGCGGCATGAAACAGCACCGTGTCGCCGGATTTCAGCGGCACCGTGCGGTGGAACAGGTATTCCACCGTCATGCCCTGCAGCATCATCGCCGCCGCGGTTTCAAAGTCGATCCCGTCGGGCAGCGGGCAGATCTGCGCGGCGGGCATCACGCGGGCCTGCGTATAGGCGCCCGGAGGCGCGGCGGCATAGGCCACGCGGTCGCCGGGTTTCAGGTGGTCAACGCCTTCGCCCACGGCTTCCACAACCCCTGCGGCCTCCATCCCCAGCGCATGCGGCAGCGCCAGCTTGTAAAGCCCGGTGCGCTGATACACGTCGATGAAGTTCAGCCCGCAGGCATGCTGGCGCAGGCGCACCTCGCCCGGCCCCGGATCGCCCACGGGGCGGTCGACCAGCTTCAGCACCTCCGGCCCGCCGGTTTCTTCGATGATGACGGTCCTTGCGGTGCTCATGCGGTCCCTCCGTTGGTGAAGCGTTGCGCGAAACGCGCGCGCAGGTCGGCCTTCTGCACCTTGCCCATGGTGTTGCGCGGCAGCGCGGGCAGGACTTCGAAGGCTTTGGGTTGCTTGTAGCGCGCAAGCCGGTCCCGCAACAAGCCTTGGAGCGTGGCCGCGTCCGGCTCCGCCCCCGCGGCGGGGACGATCACCGCCAGCACCGCCTCGCCGAAATCGGGGTGCGGCACGCCGATGACGGCGGATTCCAGCACGCCGGGGGCCTCGTCCAGCAGCAGTTCGACCTCCTTCGGATAGACGTTGTAGCCGCCCGAGATGATCAGATCCTTCGCCCGGCCGACAATGTGCAGGTAGCCGTCCGCATCGAACCGGCCCAGATCGCCGGTGATGAAGAAGCCGTTGGGGCGCTTCTCCTCCGCGGTCTTGTCGGGCATGTTCCAGTAGCCCGCGAACACATTGGGGCCGCGCACCTCGATCATGCCGGTTTCGCCCTGCGGCCGTTCGGTGCCGGTGTCCGGGTCGGTGACGGTCACCTCCACCCCCGGCAGCGCAAAGCCCACTGTGCCCGCGCGCCGGTCACCCGCATAGGGGTTCGAGGTGTTCATGTTGGTTTCCGTCATCCCGTAGCGTTCCAGGATGCGGTGCCCGGTGCGGGCGGCAAAGGCCGCATGGGTCTCGGCCAGCAGCGGCGCCGAGCCGCTGGTGAACAGCCGCATGTGCGCGACCAGATCACGGGTAAAGCGCGGATCGTCCAGCAGCCGGGTGTAGAAGGTGGGCACCCCCATCATCGCCGTGGCGCGGGGCAGATCGGCGATGACCGCGTCCAGATCGAACCCCGGATGCAGGATCATGGCGCCGCCGGTCAGCAGCACCGTGTTTGTGGCCACGAACAGCCCGTGGGTATGGAACACCGGCAGCGCGTGCAGCAGCACGTCCCGGTCCGTGAAGCGCCAGGCCTCGGCCAGCACCTGCGCGTTCGACAGCAGGTTGTCCTGCGTCAGCATCGCCCCCTTCGACCGCCCCGTGGTCCCCGAGGTGTAGAGCAGCCCCGCCAGATCGTCCGGGCGGCGTGCCACCGCCGCGGCCTCGGGCGCGGCGGCCATGGCCTCGGCGAACGTGCCATCACCGGCCGCACCCAAGGTCATCAGCCGCGCACCCGCCGCCTGCGCCACCGGCGCCAGCGCCTCGGCGCGGGCCGGGTCGGCGATCAGCAGCTTCGCGCCCGAATCGGTGACGAAATAGGCGACCTCCTGCGCCGTATAGGCGGTGTTGAGCGGCAGAAAGACCACGCCTGCGCCGATCGCCCCGCCGATCAGCGCCAGCGCCTCGGCGCTTTTCGGCACCTGCACCGCCACCCGGTCGCCGGGTTCCAGCCCCGCCGCCATCAGCGCCCCCGCCGCGCGCGCCGCCATGGCGTGAAAGTCACCCGCTGAAACCGTGCCGCCCCCCGGCAGATGCAACAGGTCCCGCCCCTGCCCGGCCAGCGGTGCATACAGCGCGTCATGCAGCGGATTGGTCATGCCTTGCCTCCTGTCGCCCCGGCGCCTGTTAGGCACTTCCCGCGACCCGAGTCCAGCCCCGCTCAGCCTGCCCGCGTCTCGCGCCAGATCATGTAGAGCCCTGCCCCCATGATCAGCGTGATTCCGGTCCAGGCCAGCGGATCGGGCCATTCGCCAAAGACCAGCAGCCCCCACAGGATCGCCATCGGCAGGGCCAAATATTCCAGCGGCGCAATCAGCGCGGCCTCGCATTTGCGATACGCCTGCGCAATCAGCAAGCCGCCGGTGGCGCTGCCGAAGCCCGCCACAGCAAACACCAGCCAGTCTGCCGACCCCGGCCAGACCCAGGCGCGGGTCAGAAACGACACCGGCCCGCCGTCGCCGGGGTCCAGCCCCCCGTGGCCCAGCGACAGCCCCACCGCCAGCGACACGCTGATGAAGGCCACCTGCATGTAGAACGCCATGGTCACCGCGCTTTCCGTGATCCCCATGCGCCGGGTCATGGTGTGCATGCCGGCGTACCCGGCGGCCGCCAGCAGCGGCAGCAGCGCCACCGGCGTGAAGGCATCGCTGCCCGGGCGGATCATGATCACCACCCCCGCCAGACCCACGCCGATGGCAGCCCAGCGCCGCGGGCCCACATGTTCGCCCAGAAAGACGACCGAAAACACGGCGATGATCAGCGGGCCGACGAAGAAGATCGCCGTGGCATCCGCGATGGGCATGACCGAGAGCGACAGGAAGAAACTCATGTTCGCCAACACCAGAAGCCCGCCCCGCACCAGGTGCAGGACCGGACGGCGGGTGCGCATCTGTGTCCAGCCCCCGGTCAGCGGCATGACCACCGCCACCATCAGCGTGACCGCGATCGTCGCGCGGATCAGGATGATCTGATGCAGCGCATAGTCGCTCGACAGCACCTTGACCGCCGTGTCGTTGATGGTGAAGCCGAACGAGGCGCCGATGGCGCAGAGCGCACCGATCCGGGCCGCCGAGAGCGCCATGCCCACCCCTTTCCGGTTCTTGCAGCGTGCCCGGCGGAAACCGGGCATCGTCCGGACGTTATCCCGCCAAGCTGCACATGTGAAGTTGTTTCCGGCAAGGATTGCGGCGGCTGTCCGGCGGCGCGCATGGCACGAAAAAACCGCGCCCGAAGAGGGCGCGGCCAGACCCGCAAGGCGGGACTTCGCGTGTTCTGTGCCTCAGCTGCTCAGCGGCGTGATGCAGGTGCGCGCTTCGCTGTCCCACACCTGCCCTTCGGTGCAGGCGGCGGCGGTCTGCTGCGGGGTCATGGTGCTGCATCCGCTCCAGGCCAGCGCCACCGACGGGGCCATGGCCAGCGCCAGTGCAGCAAGGGTTGCCTTGGTCTTCATGGTCAGTCCTCCGTTAGCTCCCGCTGTCGAACATAGCACAGGGCGCCCCCGGTCCAGAAAAAAATCACGCGGCAGCCCCGAAAACCCGTTCGAATATGGTGTCCACATGCTTTGTATGGTGTGCGATGTCGAAATTTGCGGCAATCTCGGCCTCGGACATGGCGGCGCGCACGTCCGGGTCGGCCAGCAGTTCGGTCTGGAAGTCCTTGCCCTGTTCCCAGACCTTCATGGCGTTGCGCTGCACCAGGGTATAGGCATCCTCGCGCGAGACGCCCTTTTGCGTCAGCGCCAGCAGCACGCGCTGGGAATGGATCAGGCCGCGGAACCTGTTCATATTGGCGATCATGGTGTCCGGATAGACCACCAGCTTGTCGATCACACCGGTCAGCCGCGCCAGCGCGAAATCCAGCGTCACGGTGGCGTCAGGCCCGATCATGCGTTCGACCGAGGAATGCGAGATGTCGCGCTCATGCCAGAGCGCCACGTTTTCCAGCGCCGGGACCACCATGCCGCGCACGATCCGCGCCAGCCCGGTCAGGTTTTCGGTCAACACCGGGTTGCGCTTGTGCGGCATGGCCGAACTGCCCTTCTGGCCCTTGGAAAAGAACTCTTCGGCCTCCAGCACCTCGGTCCGTTGCATGTGGCGGATTTCGGTGGCGATGTTCTCCACCGAACTGGCGATCACGCCCAGCGTGGCAAAGAACATGGCGTGGCGGTCGCGGGGGATGACCTGGGTGCTGATGGGTTCCGGGGTCAGGCCCAGTTGCGCGCAGACATGCGCCTCCACCGCCGGGTCGATGTTGGCGAACGTGCCCACGGCGCCCGAGATGGCACCGGTGGCAACCTCGGCGCGCGCGGCCTCCAGCCGGGCGCGGTTGCGGGCCATTTCGGCGTAAAACCGCGCGAAGGTCAGGCCCATGGTCGTGGGTTCGGCGTGGATCCCGTGCGAGCGCCCGATGCGGATGGTGTCCTTGTGCTCGAACGCCCGGCGCCTGAGCGCGGCCAGGAGCGCGTCCAGATCGGCCAGCAGCAGGTCGGCGGCGCGCACAAGCTGGATGTTGAAGGTGGTGTCCAGCACGTCCGAACTGGTCATGCCCTGATGGACGAAGCGGGCTTCCTCGTGGCCGATGATCTCGGCCAGATGGGTCAGGAAGGCGATGACGTCATGTTTGGTGACGGCCTCGATCGCGTCGATGCGGGCGACGTCGAACTCCACGTCCTGCGCCGTCCAGACGGCGGCGGCGCTTTCGGCAGGGATGACGCCCAGCGCGGCCTGCGCATCGCAGGCGTGGGCCTCGATCTCGAACCAGATGCGGAACTTGGTTTCGGGCGACCAGATGGCGACCATTTCCGGGCGGGAATAGCGGGGGATCATGGGCGGGCCTTTGCGTGGCGGTGCGGGAACGCGGGACTGGCGGCGTGATAGTCGGCTGCGCGACCGGCTGCAACCCGCCGCCACTGTGGCAGAGCGGGCGCGGCTTAGGCCGACGTTAAGACCCTTTGCGCTACGGTCCGCGATGAATGCAACCACAATGGACCCGATGCCGATGGCGCAGGATACGGCCAACCCCGCCGCCGCGCTGCCCGCTACCGTGCCGGACCGCGACCGCGGGGCCGAAACGACCGCCCCGGCGCGGCGCGACCGGACACAGCCACGCAATGCGGAGCCACCGTCGGAGCGCGCCCTGCCCGCCCGCGCCTCGGCTGCGCGGGGCATGAGCGTTGGCGACGCAGCGGCGGGCAGTTTCGGAACCGGCGACGGGGCGGCGCATCTGACGGGCCGGCAGAAGGCCGCGGTGATCGTGCGATTGCTGCTGGCCGAGGGACAGCGCCTGCCGCTGACCTCGCTGCCCGAGGAGTTGCAGACCGACCTGACCGAACAGGTGGCGGCGCTGCGGCTGATCGACCGGGCGACCCTGGATGCCGTGGTGCGCGAGTTCCTGCAAACGATGGATCAGGTCGGGCTGGCCTTCACCGACGGGCTGCACGGGGCGCTCGCGGCGCTGGGCGACCAGATCAGCGAAAGCGCCAGCGAGCGGCTGCGGCGCATGGCCGCGCAGGCAGAGGGCGCCAACCCCTGGACGGTGCTGGAAGACGCCGAGCCCGCCGCGCTGGCCGAATTGCTGCAGGCCGAAAGCCCGCAGGTGGGGGCCGTGGCGCTTTCGCGGCTGAGCACCGGCAAGGCCGCAGCGGTGCTGACGGAACTGCCGGGCGAGGCCGCGCGCGCCGTGGCGCTGGCCATGCCCCATACCGACACGGTCGCGCCGCAGGTGGTGGACCGGATCGGCCACGCGCTTGCCCGCCAGATCGCGGCGCGCCCGCCCCGCGCCTTCGCCATAGAGCCAGACCGCCGCATGGGCGCAATCCTCGATGCAACACCGGCGGCATTGCGCGATGAGGTGCTTTCGGGGATCGAGGCGCAGAATGCCACCTTTGCCCAGGGCGTGCGGCGCGCGATCTTCACCTATGGCGACATCCCCGCCCGCCTGCCGCCGCTGGAGGTGCCGCGACTGGTCCGCGTCCTGGACCCCGAGGTGTTGCAGGTGGCGCTGGCCGGCACGCTGACGGCCGGGGACAGCCCGGACGCCGCCGCATCCGAGTTCCTGCTCCGAAACATGTCGCAGCGCATGGCCGCCAATATGCGCGACGATGCCGCAGCCCGCGGTTCGGTCAGTGCCCGCGCAACGGACGAGGCCACCGCCGCCGTGGTGGCCACCCTGCGCGCGCTGGTCCGGGAGGGCGAAATCACGCTGGCCGAAACCGAAGGACCGTAAGCCAGCTGCGCCGCTGACGGTGCGGCCGGCCAGGGCGCCGGAGCCGCGATCCCCGGATACCGGTTCGGCCAGACAGCCCCAAACCCGCCCGCCGCGGAACGGCGCCGCGCGGTTGCTGACCCGGGCCGCCGGGGCAAGACGCGGTGCGGGCTTGCGCCCGGCCAGGTCCGCTGTCGCGCCCAATGCTATTGGCACATGCCACGGCACCGCAACCCCGGAAGGGGGGTGGACCCGCTTCAACCCGCCGGACGGCGCCCCGGCGCCCCGGAACCGCAGACCACGCAAGAAGCCGCCCGTCTGCCGGTGGCGGTGTCCGATGATCGCCGCCCGTGCCAAGGCCGCCGCATTTCATGCCCCCGCCCCCGCGCCCCAAAGCCATGGACCCGCGCACCCTGCGCAGGGTTCCGCCGACCGCTGGGGGGTCGGCAAGGGTTCGCCAAGCCCTGGCATCCGTTCCGGCAGGACTTTGCCGGGTGTTTTGCGCCGTCCCGGCCTCGGCCCCAAGTAACGAGACGCGAGCAGGCACCGCGCCCGGTCCACCGGGTTGCGTTGTGCCGTGGAAACAGATGAAGGAGATCGATCATGCGGACAGGACTGATTGCATTGACGGCCGGCACCATGCTGGCAGGCGCCGTTGTGGCACAGGAGGCGATCATCGATCGTCAGGGCCCCGACGACCTGTTGGGCGGCTGGGTGATCGGCGCGGCCGTGGACTCGCCCACGGGCGAGCGGATCGGGTCCATCGACGACATCCTGATCGACGTTTCCGAGGGCCGGATCATGGCGGGCATCGTTTCGGTCGGCGGATTCCTGGGCTTCGGCGCCAAGGATATCGCCGTGGACTGGGAAGAGTTCGACATCAACTGGGACGCCCGCGAGGTGACCCTCGGCATGACCCGCGAAGAGATGGAAGCAGCCGATGAATTCGAATATCGCGACCGCGAGTTCATCCCGGCGCCCGCCGACGCAGGTGGCGATGCCATGGGCGGTGGCGCGATGGACGGCGGTGGCGCGATGGACGGCGGCGGCACGATGGACGGCGGCGGCGCTCTGGGCGGCAACTGACGCGCGCGCGGCACCACGTGCCGCCGGGCAAATCCGGGCGCCCCGCCCCACAATGGCGGGGCGCCCGTTGCATATGCGGGAGCGCGCCAGACAACCGCCGCCGCCCGCCCGGGCCCCGCTGCGCCCCTGCGGTTGAACCGGCGGGCTTTCCGGGGCTTTTCCCCTGCCGGGGCGCGTGCTAGAGCGCGGGGGCAAAGACCTTTCGCCGCAGATGTCGCGGCCCCTTTCCACACGGAGAAACGACCCATGGCCCTTGAACGCACGCTGTCCATCATCAAGCCCGATGCCACCCGCCGCAACCTGACCGGCAAGATCAACGCCAAGTTCGAGGAAGCGGGGCTGCGGATCGTCGCGCAGAAGCGCATCCACCTGAGCAAGGCACAGGCGGGCAAGTTCTACGAGGTGCACAAGGAACGCCCCTTCTATGACGAGCTGTGCGAGTTCATGGCCTCGGCCCCGGTGGTGGTGCAGGTGCTCGAGGGCGAAGGCGCGATTGCAAAGAACCGCGAGGTGATGGGCGCCACCAATCCCGCCGACGCCGCCGCGGGCACCATCCGCGCCGAATTCGCGCAATCCGTGGGCGAGAACTCGGTGCATGGTTCGGACGCGCCGGAAACCGCCGCGGCAGAGATCGCATTCTTCTTCTCCGGTCTGGAAATCGTTGGCTGACCGGCACTTCGCCGTCGCCACGCGCCGACCTGACAGGCACACCCCCCGCAGCCGGGCTGCGGGGGGTGTTCCCGTTTGGCGGCCAGGGCCGCGTTGTTGCGCGGCGTCAGTCGCCCGGCAGCGGTGCGGGCTCCGGCGCCGGTGCCTCTTCGATCACCTGCGGCTCGGTCGGGCCGGACGGGGTCATCGGATCGGTTGCCGTGCCTTCGGCGGGCATGCCGGTTTCCGGCAGTTCGGCGGGCGTTTCCTCGGCATCGACGGCGGGTTCGCTGTCGACCGCGTAAAACAGGTAGGCCACGAACAGCGCAAGCGCGACGCCCAGTGCAATGGTGATCCCCGCGAGCGGCCCGATATGGCGGCGCTTCTGCTTCTCGAGATCGGTCTTGGGTGAGGACATCGTGACGTCTTCTCCTTTTGCCTGTCCCCCGCGAAACTCTGCTCGCATCCGGCACCCGAACGGCACCGCATGCAGCAGGCGCACGAGGGATTTTCTCATATTTACATAGGGTAAGATCGCGAAATTGCCACTTTGCGCGGGTTCGGGCACACGCAGGCGTGAGAATGGTCCGCAGGAACAGCACCCGCGTCCGCTTGCCCCCGCCAGGGGTTTCTGGCACAGGGGACCGATCCCTCGTCCAGCGGAGTATGCGCCATGCACTGGCTGTTTCTCGGCCTTGCGGTCCTCTTTGAAACCATCGGCACCACGGCGCTGCAGGCCAGCCAGCAATTCACCCGCGCCGGGCCTTCGGCAATCGTGGTGGTGGGGTATGCGATCTCTTTCTATCTGCTCTCGATCGCGCTGAAGTTCATTCCCGTGGGGGTGGCCTATGCCATCTGGTCGGGGCTGGGCATCTGCCTGATTGCGCTGATCGGCTATCTGATGTTCGGGCAGCGGCTGGATCTGCCGGCGGTGGCGGGGATCGGGCTGATCATGGCCGGGATCCTGGTCATCAACCTGTTTTCCGGTGCCGCGACGCATTGACCGACATGCCCCAGGCCCCCACCCCCAAACCCCATACCCTGTTCGAGGATGCGCAGGGGCTGGTGTTCGGCGCGCTGATCTGCGCGCTGGGAATCCATATCCTGACCTCGGCGGGGCTGGTGACGGGGCAGACGGCGGGGCTGGCGGTGCTGATCGGTTACGTGACCGGGTGGAGCTTCGGCGCGGTGTTCTTCGTGGTCAACCTGCCGTTCTATGCGCTGGCGCTGGCGCGGATGGGCATGGGGTTCACGCTGCGCACTTTCATCGCGGTGGGGCTGCTGTCCGGGTTCACTCTGATCATCCCGCAATTCGTCAGCTTCGACATGCTGCACCCGCTGGCGGCGGCGATCCTGTTCGGCACCGTCACCGGGCCGGGGCTTCTGGCGCTGTTTCGCCACCGCGCCAGCCTGGGCGGGGTGGGGATCCTTGCGCTCTGGGTGCAGGACCGGATGGGGGTGCAGGCGGGCTGGGTGCAACTGGCCTTCGACGCGGTGCTGTTTGCCGTGGCGCTGGCGGTGATCGACCCGCTCCTGGTGCTCTATTCGGCGGTGGGGGCGTTCATCGTCAACCTGATCATCGCCGTGAACCACCGCAAGGACCGCTATATCGGCACCTGAGCGCCCGCCTGCGCAAGCCAGGCAGCGCGCGCGAAGCGCCATGGGCGGGCGGGCGGGGCGCTGAGCGCGCGCTTTTCCCGTCCCGACAGCCGCGCCGCCTCAGTCCTGCGGCACGGGGCGGGCGGTGACCTCGGGCGGATCGGGGCACAGCACATCAAGGATCGCATCCAGCGTGACCACGGCAAAATGCTCCAGCGGTCGGGCGGTCATGCTCTCGGCAAAGCCTGTCCTGCGGGTGTAGTCCAGAAACGCCGATCGCGCATAACGCCGCAGCATGGTCGAGGTATCCTCGCCATCCTCGGGCAGGGCATAGCTTTCGTCCCGCCAGGCCCAGGCCACGCAATCGCGGAACACGATCCGGTAGCGCAGGCTGTCAGGGCCGGATTCGATCGCATGCACCGGGCCGATGATCCGGTCGATCCGCGCCGAGCCGCTGCCCAGCGGCGATTGCGTGTCGGACGGTTCCGCCGCATCGACCCAGAGCGTGACCGCCCCGAACCCCGGCCCCGCGTGCAGGTCATGAAACCTCAGCCAGCGTTCGGCGGCCAGCAGGGCGGTGGCGTCGATGGTGCTCATGCCTCGACGGGCTGGCCGATCTGCTGACCGGCATCTGCACCCGGGATTGCGCTCGCGGGCTGCGCGCGGCGCATATCCGGCGGCGTGGCCTCGGCGGCAAGGTTCTGCACCAGCGCGTTAAGCGCCACCACCTCGGTCCGGTTCGCCCCCAGACGGCGCACGGATACGGTGCGCTCCTCGACCTCGCGTGCGCCGATGGCCAGGATCACCGGCACCTTGCCCACCGAATGCTCGCGCACCTTGTAGTTGATCTTCTCGTTGCGCAGGTCCGTCTCGGCGCGCAGCCCCGCCGCCTGCAGCGCGGCCAGCACCTCGCGGCAGTAGTCGTCGGCATCCGAGACGATGGAGGCCACCACCACCTGACGCGGCGCCAGCCACAGCGGCAGCTTGCCGGAAAAGTTCTCGATCAATATGCCGATGAAGCGCTCGAACGATCCCAGCACCGCGCGGTGCAGCATGACGGGGCGGTGCTTGGCGCCATCGCGGCCGATATAGGTCGCGTCCAGCCGCTCGGGCAGGACGAAATCCACCTGCAGCGTGCCGCATTGCCA
>JAFIEE010000270.1 GCA_020832705.1 Paracoccaceae bacterium | reverse complement strand
GACATGTACAACAAGGGCCTGATCTATCGCGGCAAGCGGCTGGTGAACTGGGATCCGCATTTCGAGACCGCGATTTCCGACCTGGAGGTGGAGAACACCGAGGTCGACGGCCACATGTGGCATTTCAAGTATCCGCTGGCGGGCGGCGCAACCTATGAATACGTCGAGCGTGACGAAGACGGCAATGTCACCCTGCGCGAGACGCGCGATTACATCTCCATCGCCACCACGCGGCCTGAAACCATGCTGGGGGATGGCGCGGTGGCGGTGCATCCGTCGGACGCGCGTTATGCGCCGATCATCGGCAAGCTGTGTGAAATCCCCGTTGGGCCGAAAGAGCATCGCCGCCTGATCCCCATCATCACCGATGACTATCCGGACCCCGATTTCGGCTCGGGCGCGGTCAAGATCACCGGGGCGCATGATTTCAACGACTATGGCGTGGCCAAGCGTGGCGGCATTCCGTGCTACCGGCTGATGGATACCAAGGCGCGGATGCGCGACGACAGCGTGCCCTATGCCGAGGCGGCGGCGGTGGCGGGCGACGTGGCGCGCGGCGCGCGGACCCTGTCCGAGGCCGAGGCCGATGCGCTGAACCTTGTCCCCGACCATCTGCGCGGGCTGGACCGGTTCGAGGCCCGCGCGAAGGTGGTGGCAGAGATCACCGCCGAGGGGCTGGCCGTGATGACCCGCGCGGATGATCCGCGCCTGGGGCGCAAGCTGGGCGAGGGGGATGACCCGGCGGGGCCGGTGCCGCTGGTCGAGGCGAAGAAGATCATGCAGCCCTTTGGCGACCGCTCGAAGGTGGTGATCGAGCCGATGCTGACCGACCAGTGGTTCGTGGCGACCGACAAGATCGTCGGCCCGGCGCTGGACGCGGTGCGCGATGGCCGCGTGAAGATCATGCCCGAAAGCGGCGAGAAGACGTATTTCCACTGGCTGGAGAATATCGAGCCGTGGTGTATTTCCCGCCAGTTGTGGTGGGGGCATCAGATACCGGTTTGGTATGGGCCAAGATTAGAGAATGGACAGTATGAGGCCCCATTTCCCTTTACGCGACAGTCTATTTCTTCTTTCGATTTTAAACGGTTTGTCGCGTCGAATGCAGAAGAAGCAATTGCGTTGGCGAACGAGTATTACGGCTGCCAAACAGCCGAATATCAACAAGATGATCTGCAAGGCATTTCCGTTGCATTCAACGACCTAATGAATGAGGACAACCAAGTCGTGCCAATTTGGCGCGACCCCGACGTCCTCGACACCTGGTTCTCCTCGGGCCTCTGGCCCATCGGGACGCTGGGCTGGCCGGAGCAGACGGAGGAGTTGCAGAAATACTTCCCCACCTCGGTGCTGGTCACCGGCTCGGACATCCTGTTCTTCTGGGTCGCGCGGATGATGATGATGCAACTCGCGGTGGTGGATGAAATTCCCTTCCACCATGTCTACCTGCACGGCCTTGTGCGTGACGCCAAGGGCAAGAAGATGTCCAAGTCGCTCGGCAACGTCATCGACCCGCTCGAGATCATCGACGACTACGGCGCCGATGCGCTGCGGTTTACCAATGCGTCCATGGCCAGCCTGGGCGGGGTGCTCAAGCTCGATACCCAGCGCATTGCGGGGTATCGCAACTTCACCACCAAGCTGTGGAACGCCTGCCGCTTTGCCGAAATGAACGGCGTCTGGGAGGGGCATGCCACGCGCGCCGCGCCGCCGCAGCCGCAGGCGACCGTCAACCGCTGGATCATCGGCGAAACCGCGCGGGTGCGCGAGGTGGTGGACGCGGCGCTGGCGGATTACCGGTTCAACGACGCCGCGCAGGCGCTTTACGCCTTTGTCTGGGGCAAGGTCTGCGACTGGTATGTGGAATTCGCCAAACCCCTGCTGGATGGCGACGCGGCGGACGAAACCCGCGCCACAATGGCCTGGGTGCTGGACCAGTGCATGATCCTGCTGCACCCCTTCATGCCCTTCATCACCGAGGAACTATGGCACCTGACCGGGCAGCGCGAAAAGCTTTGCGCCCATGCCGACTGGCCGGACTACGGCGCGGAACTGGTGGACCCGCAGGCCGAGCGTGAAATGCGCTGGGTGATCGGGCTGATCGAAGCCATCCGCTCGGCCCGGACGCAGTTGCGCGTGCCCGCGGGGCTGTGGCTGGAGATGCTGCAGATCGATCTGGATGACGCGGGCGCGGCGGCCTGGGGGCGCAACGCGGCGATGATCCGGCGGCTGGCGCGGATCGCCGCGCTGGAGCCTGCGGCGGCGGCGCCGCGCGGGTCGGTCACGGTGGCGGTGGAGGGGGGCACCTTTGCCCTGCCGCTGGCCGATGTGATCGACATCGCCGCCGAGCGCGCGCGGCTGGAAAAGACCGTGACCAAGGGCGAGAAGGAACTCAAGGGGCTGGAAGGGCGGCTGAAGAACCCGCATTTCACCGCCAGCGCCCCCGAGGAGGTGGTGACCGAAACCCGCGAGAAGGCCGCCACGCTGGACGCCGAACTGACGCGCCTGCGCGGCGCGCTGGCACAACTGACCCGGGACGCCTGAGCGCCCCGCCGGGGCGGGCCTGATCCGGCC
>JAFIEE010000269.1 GCA_020832705.1 Paracoccaceae bacterium | reverse complement strand
CCGAGGCCTTCTCCTGCCCTTCGTGGATCATTTCATGCCCGGGCTGAAAGCTCCGCCGACGCCGGTCGAAGCGCGCAAGTGTCTCCAGGTCGGCCTCCGACAGGGCGACAAAGGTGGAGAGCTTGCGAGTTAGCGGGCTTTGCAGGGTCGGCATGTTTGCACCTCACGGGCCCCGCGGAGGGAATGTTCGCCGATGCAGATACCTGCAAAAGAGGCGTCTCTGACTGCTGTGGATCAGTCCAGCATATCAGATTGCGCCTATGATCGCGAGATGCTCCGGCCGTCGAAGGCCGCAACACCTGCCCCCAGCTTGAAGGCGCAACCGATCATGACCGCTCCCAACGACATCGCCGGAACCGCTGCGCTGGCCATCTGCGAGTCGCTCCTGCTTGCGCTCAACGACCGCAACATCCTGCCGGAAAGCGAAATCGTCGGCATCCTCAAGGATGCTGCGGCGGCCCATGCACTCGCCCCGCCAAGCGACAAGGACGCGCTGAATGCCGCCGTGGCCGCTCTGATCAATGGCATCCTCGCGGGCGGCAACTCGGTCCGCCGGCGCTGATCGCCACGGCCCTGAAGAGGCGCAACGCCCCGCCCCTCCCTGCGCGGCCTGCGGTGCCGGCCGCCCCGGCCGCGAGGCGTGCGTCACAGGCGTCCGGTCAGCACCAGCACGATCAGGATGACCAGGATCAGACCGATGGTGCCGCTGGGTCCATAGCCCCAGGAGCGGCTGTGGCTCCAGGTGGGCAGCACGCCGAGGAGCATCAGGACGAGGATGACGATAAGAATGGTGCCGAGCATCGGGGTGTCCTTTCCGGAGCGTCACACAGAGTGACCCCGCCGCGCGAGGGTGTCGCGGCGGGGCCTATCCGGCAATGGCGTCAGCCCTTTCGGGAAGTGTCCTTCGCCTTGCCGGGTGCCTTGTGAAAGGCCGCGTCGGTCTGGCTGGTCTTGCCTTCGGCCTCGCGGGACTTGTACGCGCTCGGCACCTTGGCGCCCTTCGGGGCGCCCGTTCCGGCCTTCTTCTTCCTGTTCTTTTCCATCGACGCGACCTTTCGCTGCGTTTCCGTGTCCTGGGCCTCAGCCCTTGCGCAGGTCGTCCCTGGCCTGGCCGTAAGCCTTCTGAACCGTGCCTTCGGCCTTCCTGATCTTGCCTTTGGCCTCGAGCGAGCGGTTGCCCGTCAGTTTGCCGGCCTGCTCCTTGACGGAGCCTTCGGCCTGCTTGGCAGTTCCCTTGATGCGGTCCTTGTCCATTGTCCGGGTTCCTTCTCCTGGGGGAGGTGCTGCGCGCCGGTTGCAGACTCGGGCGGTCGGACGGCACCGTGGAGATCACCTTCGCCTTTTGTCGCCTGCGGCGCCCTAACCTGCATCAGCATGGGGGCGGGGCGGAGCGGAAATCGTCCGTCCGGTCCGGTCGCGCCCGCCGCATCACGCGCCGAAACAGACCGCTCGGCGCACCCGGTCACGCCGGACGCACCGGATGTCCGGCCTGACGGCGGGTCGCGAAGGCTGCCGCTTACCATGTCTCCGGAAATCAGTTGTCCCCGGGACCGTGCCGTGGCGCACGTCAGGGTATCCGCTCAGGCGCGACCGGAAGGCCCGGCCCGCGTCGTGACGGCGGAACTCAGCGCAGCCCCAGAAGCCCGAGGACGAACAGGACGATCACCACCAGCCCCACGATCCATATGATTTGATTCATCAAGGCGTCCTCCGTCGGCCGTCCGGTCCGGGGTCATCGGCTCGTCGGACGCTGCCCCTGTGCCCAGGGACGCGCCACAACATGGATCAGTCCGGGTTCGATCGGGGACCGGAGCATGAAGGTATCTTGTCATGACCACGCCCCGGCGTGATCGCGGCTCTGTGCTCCCGAACCGGCGGCCACCCGCGCGCAAGACTGATGCAGGTAAGTGCGGCGCGCGCATGCGCTGCCCATGGTGGGCTTGCTTCTCGCGACCGGTGCCTGGCGGTGGGAACCACAACCTTCCTTCCGGCGCCGCAACCGAAGGCTCCCTCCCATGGAAAGGTATCCCCATGACACAGACAAACATCATCGGCCTCGTCGCGCTGGCTGTGGGCGCGGTGCTGCTCTTCTTCGCCTGGCAGGCCTCGCAGGCGCCGATGGACCGGATGTCCGAGGCGCTGACCGGCCGCTTCACCGGAAATACCATGTGGTATCTGTTGGGCGGTGTGGCGGGCGTTGTGGCTGGCGCCGCGTTGCTGTGGCGGGGGTATGCCAGGGGCTGACGCCAGGGGGTGCGAACCGGGGGCTGCGTTGCGGCCCCCGGTCGGCAACTCAGACTGCCGCGACCGCCTTCGCCAGCAGAGCGCGGACCTCGCCCGCCAGCGCATGCAGGGCCGGGTTTGGGACGGCCTGCATCGATGCCACCGGATCGACCGCGCTGATCTCGATGCCGGCATCGGTCTCGCGCAGTATCACGTTGCAGGGCAGCATTGCCCCCACGCGCGGCTCGGCCCCGATGGCCTCCCATGCGAGTTTCGGGTTGCAGGCCCCGAGAATGCGGTAGCCCGGCATGTCGCGGTCGAGCTTTGCCTTCATCGTCGCCGTGACGTTGATCTCGGTCAGCACGCCGAAACC
>JAFIEE010000268.1 GCA_020832705.1 Paracoccaceae bacterium | reverse complement strand
CGATCCATGTCGCCACCACATCGGCGAAGGGCATGTCCAGCGGCATGACCGAGGCCGCTGGCACATCGCCCCGGGCTCCGGCCAGCGCGGCATAGGTGGCCGACCATGCCCGGTCGCGCTGCCGACGCTCGGTTGCATTGGCGCGCCGGTCGCCCACGAACAGCACATCGCGGGCGTTGCCATGATCGTGCAGATGGAAACCAAGGTCCTGCGCAAGCGCGAGATGCGGCAGATCGGACGGGCCTTGCAGCCAACTGCAACCCCGGTCGAACGGCACGCCGAAACTGTCCGTGTCGGTCCAGGCCCGCCCGCCGACCCGGTCGGCGGCCTCGATCACCACCACCTCCAGCCCGTCCGCGATCAACTGCCGCGCAGCGGCAAGCCCCGCAGCGCCTGCACCGATGACAACGACATCGGGATTGGAGGGCAGCGCGGCCAGCGGGCAGGCGAGCGCGGCCAGTGTGGTGGTGGCAGCAAAGCCCTGCATCAGGCGTCTCCGGGTTAAAGCGGGGGGATTGATCATGGCGCTGCGCCTGAGGGCAGTGCGGGGGGCGCGAAGTGACGGGGAAAGAACGCGTGCAGGAAACTGCGCATCTGATCTCGAGCCAACTGGGGGCTCACTTCGTGCGGATAGAGCAGCATATCCAGCCACAACCCGTCCGCCGTGCTTTCGATCAGTTGCGACAACCGCTCGGGGTCCAGCCCTGTATAGCCGCCCTCGGCAATGATCGCTTCGCAGCAATCATCCATGAAATCGCTGCGTTCATTGTCGAAGCTCTCGGAGATGCCGAGATAGGCTTCGCGATGGCGTGCTTCGCCGAAAAAGGCGAACCAGACCGCAATCTTGATGGGGTTGCAGATTTCCGGCGCGAAATGCGCCTCCATCAAGGCCCAGAGCCGCGCTGCCGGATCAAGGGTTGCGTCCTCGGCGGCAGCCACCCAGCCGGCTCGGTGTTCCATCACAAGTGTGCGCAGCGTTTCCAGAAGCAGGTTTTCCTTGTTTCCGAAATGCAGATTGATGATCCCGGCGGACAGACCGGCCTTTTCAGTCAGCATGGCGGTGGTTGTGGCGGACAATCCATGCACGGCGATGGTTTCCATCGCTGCCCAGACAAGCTGCTGGACCCGTTCTTCCTTGGGCGCAGTGCGCCGCGTGCGGTCCGTGCCACGATCACGGGACGAGCGATCGGCTGCATCTGTCATGTCGTAATGTCCTTCCGGTCGTCTTGCATTCAGTCATCGCTCAGCGGGATCAACGCATCGTCCGGCCAACTCAGCCAGACCTGCGCCCCCGGATCAAGCCTGCCCAGCCTCTCGGCTTTCATGGTCGAACTGGACACGGCGACAGTCGTCCCACCCGGTTCCAGTTCCACCTGAAAATGCGTGCGCTCGCCCAGATACATCCGGTCGCGCAACACACCCGCAACGGCACTGGCAGGGGAAACGGGCCTTTCGCGGAGCAGGGTGATCCGCTCGGGCCGGATGGCCAGTGAAATATCACGGCCGCAATGGGCAAGCCTTTCAGTAGCGATGGAACAGGTCGTGCCACAGTCGGGAATGTCAATCCTGGCCGCACCATTCGCCTGTGACAGCACCTTTGCTGTCAGGAAGTTCATGTTCCCGACAAAGCCCGCAACCCGGCGCGAATGCGGACGTTCATAGAGGCCCGCAGGCGTATCGACCTGCAACACGCGCCCATCGGCCATGACAGCGATGCGGTCGGACAGGGTCAGCGCCTCTTCCTGATCATGCGTGACCAGCACGAAGGTAATGCCCACACTGCGTTGCAGTGCACGCAATTCCAGCTGCATCTGTTCGCGCAACTGCTTGTCCAGCGCGCCAAGCGGTTCATCAAGCAACAGCACCTTTGGGCGCAGGATCAGCGCGCGGGCCAAGGCCACGCGCTGGCGCTGGCCGCCCGATAACTGGTCGGCCTGCCGGTCGCCGAAGCCCGGCAGCTTGATCATCTCGAGCATGGCGTCAATGCGCGCGCGCCGCTCGCTCCGGCCGAGTTTCAGCTTGCGCAGGCCAAAGCCGATATTATCGGCGACATTCAGATGCGGAAAAATCGCGTAATTCTGGAACACCATGTTCACCGGGCGCTGATGCGGCGGCACCGAATCAATCTGCCCCCCGTCGATGAACACAGCCCCGCTGCTTGCGGCCTCGAACCCCGCAAGGATGCGCAGCAGCGTCGTCTTGCCCGACCCGGATGCGCCAAGGATCGAGAAGAACTCGCCGCGCCGGATATCAAGACAGGCATCATGCACAGCGGTAAAGGTTCCGAAGCGCTTGCCGACATGCTGCACACTGATCATCGTGTCGTCCTGATTCATGCCATTAGCCCCTGTCGACCAGATTGATGGCGCCGCGCCGCCCGATACGCAGACCAATGAACACCAGCGCGAAGGAAAACAGCAGGATCAGCGTTCCCAGCGCCAGCACCACCGGAAAGGCGCGCGGAATGCGCAATTGTCCCCAGATGTAAAGCGGCAGCGTCAGATCCGTGCCACCCAGAAAGAACGCCATCACGAATTCATCGAAGGACACCGTGAAGGTCAGCAGAAGGCTCGCCACGATACCGGGCAGGATGATCGGCACCGTGAC
>JAFIEE010000049.1 GCA_020832705.1 Paracoccaceae bacterium | reverse complement strand
CGGGCGACAGCCCGCCGGACGACCCGCCAGCCGCACCGCGGCCGGGGGGCGCCGCCCCCCGGTCCCCCGGGAGTATTTGCGGCAATGAAAGTGGGACGGCCGCGTCAGGCAGGACCGATGCGGGAACCCGCGCGCGGGAACGTCGGGCGCCACGGTGCCCCTGCCGGGCGGGCGCGCCCCGCTGTCCCGTAATCCGCGCTCCCGTAATCCGCTGTGATGCGCCGCGCACGCGTGCCGCGCCCGGTGCAGGCCTGCACGGATCAGTCGCCCCGGTCAGCCCCGGTTTCCCGCGCGTTGGCAGGGCGGTCCACCTGCTTTGGCTTGTCGTCGAATTCGTCGTTCAGGATGCGGCGGCTGTCGCCTTCGGGGTCGTCATACATGCCGCGCTTCAGCGTCCAGTAGAACGCCGCCAGACCCAGCAGGCCCAGAAACAGCGACGCGGGGATGAGGATGATCAGAACGTCCATCGGTTTCCTGCCTTTCGCGTGCCGTACGTCACTTCAGGCGCAGCGCGTTCAGCGACACGGTGATCGACGACAGCGACATGATCAGCGCCGCCCAGAGCGGCGTGCAGAAGCCCAGCAGCGCCACCGGCACGAACACCACATTATAGGTTCCCGACTGCCAGAAATTCTCGCGGATGCGGCGGGTCGAGAGTTTCGCCATCCGCACCGCATCGGCCACCGGCGCGATATCACGGCCCAGCAGCACCATGTCCGAGGCCGCCCGCGCCGCATCCAGGGCCGAGGCGGGGGAGATCGACACATCCGCCGCCGACAGCGCCACCGTATCGTTCAGCCCGTCGCCGACCATCAGCACCTTGTGCCCCTCTGCCTGCAGCGCGGCGACCTTTTCCGCCTTCTCCTGCGGCAGGGCGCCCGCCTGCCAGCGCGCGATCCCCAGCCGCTGCGCAATGGCTTCCACCGCGGGCGCCACATCGCCCGAGAGCAGCCACACGTCCTTGCCCTGCGCCTTGAGCGCGGCCACCACGTCTTCGGCGCCGGGGCGCAGCGCGTCGGTGAAGGTGAAGCTGTGGGTGACCGCGCCCAGCGACAGATAGGCGCCGGTGGTCGCCGCATGGGTGGCGCCGACCCAGCCCGCGCGCCCCAGCTTCACCGGCTGGCCCTGCCAAGTGCCCTGAACGCCATAGCCCGGCGCCTCGCCCGGATCGATCACTTCGGCGGGCGCAACGCCGCGCGCGTGCAGCGCCTTGGCCAGCGCGCGGGCCAGCGGGTGGCTGGAGGCTTCTGCCAGTGCGAGCGCGACCGACAGCGCCTCGGGCGGGTGAGCGTCGAGGTTGTCGGGCACCGGTGTGCCCATGGTCAGCGTGCCGGTCTTGTCGAACACCACGGTGTCCACCTCGGCCAGCCGTTCCAGTGCGGTGCCGTCCTTGATCAGGAGCCCCTTGCGGAACAGCCGCCCCGAGGCCGCCGTGACCACCGCGGGCACCGCGAGGCCCAGCGCGCAGGGACAGGTGATGATCAGCGTGGCGATGGCAATGTTGACCGACAACCGCAGATCGCCGCCCGAAATCCACATCCAGGCCACGAAGGCGCCGAGCGACAGGAGCGGGATGGTCGGCGCATAGGCGCGGGCGGCGCGGTCAGCGAGGGTGGTGTAGCGGGTTCGCGCCGATTCCGCCGCCGCCACCAGGTCCGCCATCCGGTGCAGCGAACTGTCGCGCCCGGCGGCGGTCACGCGCAGGGTCAGCGGACCGGTCAGGTTCACCTCGCCCGCGCTGACCTGCGCGCCCTGCGCCGTCACCACCGGCAGCGTCTCGCCGGTCAGGAGCGAGCGGTCCAGCTCGGACCGGCCCGCCACAACCTCGCCGTCCACCGGCACGCGGCCGCCCGGGCGCACCAGCACAAGGTCGCCCGGGCGCAGATCGGCCACGGACACCGTGACCTCGGCCCCGTCCTCCAGCCGCACCGCGCGCGGCACCTCCAGCGCGGCCAGTTCCTGCGCCGCCGAGCGCGCCATGGCGCGGGCGCGGAAATCCAGGTATCGCCCCGCCAGCAGGAAGAAGGTCAGCATCACCGCGGCCTCGAAATAGGCATGCGCGCCGGACTGGAAGGTTTCATAAAGCGAGATCAGCACCGTCAGGACCAGCGCCAGCGAAATCGGCGCGTCCATGTTCATCCGCCCCGCCGCCAGCGCCCGCGCCGCCGAGCGGAAGAAGGGCTGCCCGGCAAAGGCCACGGTCGGAATGGCGATCAGCGCCGAGATCAGGTGGAACATGTCCCGCGTCACACCCTCGGCCCCGGCCCAGACCGACACCGACAGCAGCATGATGTTCATCATGGCAAACCCGGACACGCCCAGCCGCATCAGGATCTCGCGCCCCTGACGCTCGGTCTCGGTCATGGACAGGGTGCCGGCGTCCAGTTCATGCGCCTCGTAGCCCAGCCGGTCCAGCCGGTCGATCACCGCCGCCGCCGTCACCCCCGCGCCCGCGTCCACGCTCAGCCGCTTCAGCGTCAGGTTCAGCCGCGCGGAGCGCACGCCCTCCATCCGCTCGATGTCGCGCTCGATGGTGGCAATGCAGCCCGCACAATGCACGCCGGGCACAGAAATCAGGAGCCGTGCATCCGCCTGCGGCGCGCGCGCGGCCAGATCGGCAGCCGAAGGCGCCACACTGCAGGCCGCGCAGGCGGCAATGCCGGGCTGGACGGGTGCATTCACCGACGCGCCCTCATCCGGTCACATGCAGCACCACGCGCTGGCGGAACTCGGTCCCGTCGGGCGCGTGGGCCACCAGCCGGATGTTCCAGTTGCCCGGGCGGATATCCACCGGCGCGGTGAAAGTGCCGCGATAATA
The DNA here is from genome assembly GCA_020832705.1 of Paracoccaceae bacterium. Lineage (GTDB taxonomy): Bacteria > Pseudomonadota > Alphaproteobacteria > Rhodobacterales > Rhodobacteraceae > Rhabdonatronobacter. The sequence goes on along the minus strand of JAFIEE010000049.1, from coordinate 19,291 downwards.
GCTGAATTCCGGCGCAAAATCGTCGCGGACATGCGTGGCACGGCCGACAACAGCCTCCATGGCGGCAATCTCGACAGGTGCGCCCGCTTCATCGGTGAAAGCGATGGTCAGCAGCCCGTCCTCGACGCGCGCGCGCACGTCCCAGCCCAGCGCAAGCTGCGCGGCCAGCTCCTCGTTGAAATTCTGGCTGGCAACAAAGGAATTGTCCACCTCCAGCCCCGGAAAGGTCTGCACCGCCCGTACGGCCAGTGTCATGTTGGCGGTCAGGATCACGGCAAAGGCGCCGACCGCGATCAACAGCACCTTGCGCCCTGTCAGCGGCTTGCCACCGGTCCGGCCCCCTGCCTGGCTGCGCTCGGTCATTGGTTTCTCCCGTTGAAGATGGTGTCGGAATAGATGCGTTCGGATTCGCCCGTGATGGAAGCCCAGAGCCGGACCGGCGTCTGGTGCCCCTGTGCGGCGGCGCTGCCGGGCTCTGCCGTCAGATACACGCGCTGGGTCAGTTGCTCGTCGGCGGGCACCATCACCGACAGGCCCGGGTGCCCTTCGAGCGCCAGGCTCAGCCCTGCAGCGCCCGAATGCGACAGGGTGAAGGCGCGCGGCTCGCCGTGCATGTTGCGCAGCCGCACCTCATAGGCATTGCGCACGGCACCGTCGGACAGCACCACATGGGTCGGATTGCGGACCGGCGACACGCTCATGTCGATATCGCTGCGCAGGAACAACGCCACGATCAGCCCGATACCGATTCCGGCCCAGAGCACGGTGTAGAGGATGGTTCGCGGGCGGAACACATGGCCCCAGACCGATTTCGGCGCCTCTCCGCCGCGTTCGCGGATCTCGTCCGACAGCGCCAGATAGCCGATCAGCCCGCGTGGGCGACCGATCCGGTCCATCACCTCGTCGCAGGCGTCGATGCACAGCCCGCAGGTGATGCAGGCCAGTTGCTGCCCGTCGCGGATGTCGATACCCATGGGACAGACATTGACACAGGCCATGCAGTCGATGCAATCGCCCTGCGCGGGGTCCATCTGGCCCTTGCGCAGCTTGCCGCGCGGTTCGCCCCGCCAGTCGCGATAGCCGATGGTGATGGTGTCCTCGTCCATCATCGCGGCCTGGATGCGCGGCCAGGGGCAGCCATAGATGCAGACCTGCTCGCGGAAGAAACCGCCGAACAGGAAGGTGGTCATGGTCAGGATCAGCACCGTGATATAGGCCACCGGATGCGCCTGCGCCGTGAACAGGTCCACGAACAGCGTCGGCGCATCGGCGAAATAGAACACCCAGGCGCCGCCGGTGGCCATGGCGATCAGGAACCAGACCGTCCATTTCAGGCCGTATTTGCCGATCTTCTCGCCGGTCCAGCGCTGACGGTGCAGACGCAGCCGCGCGTTGCGGTCGCCTTCGATCCAGCGCTCGACCTGGATGAACAGGTCGGTCCAGACGGTCTGCGGGCAGGCATAGCCGCACCAGACCCGCCCCAGCGCCGAAGTGAACAGAAACAGCCCGATCCCGGCCATGATCAGCAGCCCGGCCACGAAATAGAACTCGTGCGGCCAGATTTCGACCATGAAGAAGAAGAAGCGCCGGTTGCCCAGGTCCAGCAGCACCGCCTGATCGGGCAGGTTGGGACCACGGTCCCAGCGAAACCAGGGCGTGACATAGTAGATGCCCAGCATCACCGCCAGCAGCCACCATTTCATGTTGCGGAACGGCCCCTTGACCCGGCGCGGAAAGATCGGCTCGCGCGCGGCGTAAAGGGCGGTTTCGGTGTCGTTGGAACTCACGCTGGGGCACTCCGGTGTCTGCGTCTCGGGCTCAGTCTCACGGCTAGGCACTCAGGATGCCGCAGGCCTTGACCTGAGTCAAAAATGAACATTCCCGGCGCATCTTCACCTGTGACCTTTGCGCGCAGCATAAGGGCCGGCGCGCACCACGAACACCCGCACCACCGCCAGCATCCAGGGCCCTGCGGCACGCCAGATGCACCGGTTCCCCTCAACGCGCGAACAGGAAGAGGAACCGGTGCCGCCCTGAGATCAGGGCCACGGCGATGATTGCACCATCGCCCGCGCGAGCGCCTTGACCTGCATCAAACCGCGCCGCGCCGGGCCCGGCCAAGCAACCCAGCAACGTCACCCGGCCACGTCACCCGGCAACGGCCACCGTCAGCGCGGCATGCGGCTCCACCAGCCCCTCGATAACCGTGAAGTGATTCTGGTCCGGCTCGACCGTCAGGCCGATGCGCGCATCGAACCCCTCCCACATCAGCGCCATCAGCCGCGCCTGCCGGATGAACTCGGGCCGCTCGGCGCCACCGACCCAGAGCGTCAGTTCCGGGCGTCCGAAGGGTTCGGCCAGGGCCGGGCTTTCCGCGCGCGCCTGCGCCCGGTCCAGCCCCAGCGTGGCGTTCATCGCCGTGTGCATCAGCGGGCGCAGATCATGCAGTCCGCTGATCGAGACCACGCGCTCCAGCCGGTCGCGCACACCTCGCGGCAAGGGGCTGTCCGCGCAGAGCATCCGCGTCACCAGATGCCCGCCCGCAGAATGCCCGGCCAGCCGGACCGGCCCCGCCACCCGGCCTGCCGCCGCCGCAATCGCCGCGCCCACCGCCACCGTCATTTCGGCAATCCGCGCCTCGGGCGCCAGCGGATAGCTCGGCAGCGCCACGGCCCAGCCGCGCGCCCGCGCGCCTTCGGCAAGATGCGACCAGAAGCTCTTGTCGAACTTCATCCAGTAACCGCCGTGGACAAAGACAAGCAGACCGCACGCCGCCCCCTCCGGATGGATCAGATCGAACCGCGCGCGCGCCCCGTCCCCGTAAGCCAGATCGCCCTCGAACGCCGCCCCCAGCGCTGCACGATAATCCGCCGCCTCAGCCGCCCAGCGCTCGGGCAACGCCGCTGCCCCCGGCACATGCGCTGCATTGGCATAGGCATCATCCCAGTCGCGCATCATCCCCCTGCCCTCCATCATCTGTGCCCAAATATCCCGGGGGGAGTCGGCCGGAACGGCCGACGGGGGGCTGGCCCCCCTGCCTCGCCCGGCTCACGCATCCCGCCTCAATCGTCCTCCCGCAACCGGAAGCGCTGGATCTTGCCCGTCGCCGTCTTGGGCAACGCGCCAACGAACACCACCTGGCGCGGGTACTTGTAAGGCGCGATCACCGCCTTCACATGCGCCTGCAGCCGCTCCACCGTCGCCGCATCGGGGTTGACGCCCCCGGCCAGCACCACATGCGCGCAGACGATCTGCCCCCGTGCCGGGTCCGGCGCGCCCACCACCGCGCATTCCAGCACATCCGGATGCGCCAGCAGCGCCGCCTCCACCTCGGGCCCGGCAATATTGTAGCCTGAAGACACGATCATGTCGTCATTACGCGCGGCGAAACGGAAATAGCCGTCCGCGTCCCGGGTGAAACTGTCGCCGGTGATGTTCCAGCCGCCCCGCACGTAGTCGCGCTGGCGCGGATCGTCGAGATACCGGCACCCGGTCGGGCCGCGCACCGCCAGCCGCCCGACCGCGCCGGGCGGCACCTCGGCGCCCGTGTCATCGACCACCTTCGCCACATAGCCCGCAACCGGGCGCCCGGTGCAGGCCGGGCGGTGGTCATCGAAGCGATTGGTGATGAAGATATGCAGCATCTCGGTCGCGCCGATCCCGTCCAGCATGGGCTTGCCGGTGCGCGCCATCCATTCCTCGTAGACCGGCGCGGGCAGGGTCTCGCCCGCACTCACCGCCGCCCGCAGCGAGGACAGATCCGCCCCGTCGGCCATCGCCTTCAGCATCACCCTGTAAGCCGTGGGCGCGGTGAAACAGACCGTCGCGCGATAGTGCTGGATGATGTCGATCAGATTCGGCGGCGAGGCATTTTCCAGCAGACAGGCCGCCGCCCCGAAGCGCAGCGGAAACACCGCCAGCCCCCCCAGCCCGAAGGTGAAGGCCAGCGGCGGCGAGCCCACGAACACATCCTCGGGCGTGACACCCAGCACCTCGCGGGCGTAGCCGTCGGCGATGATCAGCAAATCGCGGTGGAAATGCATGGTCGCCTTGGGGTTGCCCGTGGTCCCGCTGGTGAAGCCCAGAAGCGCCACATCATCGCGGCCCGTGCGCACGGCCTCGAATCGCACGGGCTTGGACAGCGCCATGCGGTCCAGTTCGGCGTCATGGTTGGCGGTGCCGTCGAACCCCACCACCTTGGCCAGATGGGTCGAGGACTTGGCACATTGCACCATCTCGTCCATCAGCCGCGTGTCACAGAGCGCCAGCCCCACCTCGGCCTTGTCGACGATCGCGCCAAGTTCGCCCGCGCGCAGCATGGGCATGGTGTTGACCACCACCGCGCCCGCCTTGGTCGCCGCCAGCCAGCATGCCACCATCGCCGGGTTGTTGGCCGACCGGATCAGCACCCGGTTGCCGGGCTTCACGCCATAGTCGCTGACCAGCGCATGGGCGATGCGGTTGGTCCAGTCCGTCAGTTCCTTGTAGGTCCGCATCCGCCCGTTGCCGATCAGCGCGGTATGATCGCCGAAACCGCGCTCGACCATCCGGTCGGTCAGTTCCACGCCGGCGTTCAGCCAGTCCGGGTAGTCGAACCCGTCCAGACGGATCTCCGGCCAGTCTTCGGGCGCGGGCAACCGGTCGCGGGTAAAGCTGTCACTGTGTCCGCTGGGGCCAAGCGTGGTGGTCATGGCCTGCCCCCCTCTTCCGGGATCACCGCCGTCGCCTCGATCTCGACCAGCGCGCGATCCTCCACCAGCGCCACCACCTGCACCAGCGCCATGGCCGGGTAATGCCGCCCGATGATGGCGCGATAGGCGCGCCCCACCTCGCGCAGACTGTCCAGATAGGCGCGCTTGTCGGTCACATACCAGGTCAGGCGCACCAGGTGCTCGGGGCGCGCGCCCGCCTCGGCGAGCACGGCGACGATACTGCGCAACGCCTGCGCCACCTGTTCGGCGAAATCGTCGCTCTCGAACACCTGCTGCGCGTTCCAGCCCACCAGCCCGCCGGTGAACACCATCCGCCCGCGCGCGGCGATTCCGTTGGCGTAACCCACCGCCGGCTTCCAGCTGGACGGGTGCAACACCTCATGCGGGGTCTCGGCCATCGCTTTCCTCCCTCCCGGTCTGTGTGCTCATGCGCGCCAGTTTCGCGCGCACCTCTTCGGGCCAGCGGGTCGGGCGGCCATACCGGTCCACGAAGACCAGCACCGACCGGGCGGTCAGTTTCGGCCCGTCCCCCCCTTCGGCCCGGATCGTCAGGTGCAGGCTCGTGCGCCCCAGCCGCGTCACCTCCAGATCGAAGCGCAACCTCTCGCCCAGCCGCGACGGCGCGTGAAACACCGTGTCGATCCGCGCGGTGGGCACGGCATAGCCTTCCTCCACATGCATCCGCGCGAAGGGGTAATGCAGTTCCTCGTCAAAGAAATTCTCCACCACCGAATTGATCATCTCGAAATAGCGCGGATAAAAGACCATCCCCGCCGGGTCGCAGTGGTTGAACTCCACGGCGATGACGCGCGCATAACTCATGGCGTGCCCTCCAGAACTGCACGGGCAATCACGATCTTCTGCACGTCGCTGGCGCCTTCATAGATGCGCAAGGCGCGGATCTCGCGGTAAAGCGCTTCCACCGCCATCCCCTTGCGCACCCCGTCCCCGCCGAACAACTGCACCGCCATGTCGATCACCTTCTGCGCGGTCTCGGTGGCGTGCAGCTTGGCCATGGCGGCCTCGCGGGTGATGCGCGCAGCGCCCATGTCCTTGGCGTGGGCCGCGCGATAGACCAGCAGCGCGCTGGCATCGATCCCCAGCGCCATCCCGGCCAGATGCCCCTGCACCATCTGCAACCCGGCCATGGGCGCGCCGAAGAGCGTCCGCGCCCGCACCCGGCCCAGCGCCTCGTCCAGCGCGCGGCGCGCCATGCCCAGCGCCGCCGCACCCACCGTGGGGCGGAAATGATCCAGCACCGCCATCGCCTGCCTGAACCCTCCGCCCGGTGCGCCGATCAGCGCGCTGCCGGGCAGGCGCAGGTCCGTCATCCGCAGATGCGCCAGCGGATGCGGCGCCATCACCTCGATCCGTTCCACCACGTCCAGACCGGGCGTGTCGGCGGGCATCAGGAAGGCCGACAGCCCGCGCGCACCCGGCGCCTCGCCCGTCCGCGCGATGACCACATAGACATCGGCAATCCCGCCGTTCGAGATATAGGTCTTCTCGCCATTGAGCACCCAGGCGCCGCCATCGCGCACCGCCGTTGCGCTGGACGCCGCCACATCCGACCCGGACCCGGGCTCGGTCAGCGCAAACCCCGCAATCGCCGCGCCCGCCCGCGTCCGGTCCAGCCATGCGCGCTGCGCCCCGTCCCCGAACAGCGTCACCGCCCCCATGCCCAGCCCCTGCATGGCAAAGGCGAAATCGGCCAGCGCATCGTGCCGCGCCAGCGTCTCGCGGATCAGGCACAGCGTGCGCACATCCAGCCGCGCGCCTGCGTCCGCGCCGGTATGGACCAGCCAGCCACCCTGCCCCAGCGCCGCCACCAGCCCCCGGCAGGCCGCGTCCACATCGCCGTGATCCACCGGCAGATGCGCCGCGCACCAGTCTTCCAGCCGCGCGGCCAGATCGCGGTGCCGGTCCTCGAAGAACGGCCAGTCCAGAAAGCTCTGATCCGCCAATTTCCTGCTCCAAATACTCCGGGGGAGTCGCCGCAACGCGGCGACGGGGGCAGCGCCCCCCCCCCGCTCAGTTCCCTTCGAACGCCGGCTTTTCGCGCGCCGCAAAGGCACGATAGGCGCGCTCGAAATCACGGGTCTGCATGCACAGCGCCTGCGCCTGCGCCTCGGCCTCGATCGCCTGCTCCAGCCCCATGTTCCATTCCTGATTGAGCTGCGTCTTGGTGATCCCATGGGCGAAGGTCGGCCCCGCCGCCAGCCGCTGCGCCAGCGCCAGCGCCGCATCCTCCAGTTCCGCCGCCGGGTGCAGCGCATTCCAGAAACCCCAGGCCAGCCCCTCCTCGGCCCGCATGGACCGGCCCGTATAGAGCAGCTCCGCCGCGCGCCCCTGCCCGATGATGCGCGGGAGCATGGCGCAGGCGCCCATGTCGCAGCCCGCCAGCCCCACGCGGGTAAACAGGAAGGCGCAGACGGCCTCGGGCGTGGCCAGCCGCAGGTCCGACGCCATGGCCATGATCGCGCCCGCGCCCACCGCCACGCCGTCCACTGCGGCGATCACGGGCTTGCCGCAACCGATCATCGCCTTGACCAGATCGCCGGTCATGCGGGTGAAGGCCAGCATATCCTTCATCTCCATGCCGACCAGCGGGCCGATGATGTCATGCACATCCCCGCCCGAACAGAAATTCCCGCCGTTCGGGGCGATCACCACCACATCCACATCGCCCGCATGGGCCAGCGCGCGGAAGGTGTCGCGCAATTCGGCGTAGCTCTCGAAGGTCAGCGGGTTCTTGCGCTCGGGCCGGTTCAGCCGGATGACGGCGACCCGGTCGCACCAGTCCCACAGGAAATGCGCGGGCTTGTGCCCGGCCATGGCGGTGGTGCCGAAACCGTTCATCCCTGCCCCCCCTGCCCCGGCCGCAGCCGGTGCATCACCCCGCGCAGCGCATCCAGATCCTCGGCCCCCAATGCCGCCAGCAGCCGGTTCACCTCGCGCTCATGGTCGGCGGCCAGTTCCTCGAACCGCCGGTGGCCCAATTCGGTCAGCGCCACATGCACGGTGCGCCGGTCGTCGGGCGCAGGCGTGCGCCGGGCCAGCCCGTCGCGTTCCAGCCGGTCCACCACCGCCGTGGCATTGCCGTTCGAGACCAGCAACCGGCGGCTGAGTTCGGACATGGTCATCGGCCCGCCGCTGGCGTGCAGCGCGGCCATCACGTCAAAGCGCGGCAGCGTCGTCGCATGCTCCACCCGCAGGAATTCGCGCAGGTGGTTCTCGACCCTGCGCGCCACGCCCAGCATCCGCAGCCAGGCGCGCAGCCGCCGCTTGGAGAGCAGCTCCTCCGATGGTTCGCTCATATCTCCCCCCCCGATACCGACAGTGCGTGACCGTTCACCATAGCCGCTTCCGGCGAAGCAAGGAACCGTGCCGCGGCCACAACCTCGGCGGGAGTCACCAGCCGTGCCATCGGGTTGCCCTCCACCACCCTTGCCAGCGCCGCGTCCCGGTCCAGCCCGTGGCGGCCCTGCACCGCCTGCACCGCCGCCTCGGCCAGCGGTGTGTCCACGAAACCGGGGCAGATGGCGTTGCAGGTGATGCCGCGCTGCGCGACCTCCAGCGCGACCGAGCGCACCAGCCCCAGCACCCCGTGCTTGGCCGCCGCATAGGCGGCAATGGTCGGCCCGCCCTTCAGGCTGGCGGTCGAGGCCATGGCGATCAGCCGCCCACCCCCACCCATGCCTTCGAGCGCAGCGCGGAAGGTCAGGAAGGTGCCGGTCAGGTTCACAGCCAGCGTCCGGTTCCAATCTGCCAGCGTGATGTTGCGCAGCCGCCCGGCCACACCGCCGCCCGCGTTGGCGATCACCACGTCAAAAGGGGCGTCAAAGAGCGCCGCGACCGATGCCTCGTCCGTCACATCCGCCACACGGCACTCCATGCCGCGCCCGGCGTCGGTCTCGCGCAAGGCCTCCATCCGGCGCCCGCTGATCGTCACCGCGTCGCCGCCTTCGGCGAAGGCGCGGGCCAGCGCCCGGCCGATGCCGGAGCCGCCGCCGGTGATCAGCACGCGGCGGGTCATGCGCGGATATCCTCGGCCTGCTGCGCCGCGCGTTCGGCCAGCCGCCGCGCCTGTTCGGCGCCGGGCAGATAGGGCGCTGGCCAGTCGGTGCCCGTGTCGCCCAGCGCGGTCGCGGCATGGAGCGTCCAGTAAGGGTTGGCCAGATGCGGGCGGGCCAGACAGACCAGATCCGCGCGCCCGGCCATCAGGATCGAATTCACATGGTCGGGCTCGGTGATGTTGCCCACCGCCATGGTGGGAACCCCGGCCTCGTTCCGGATGCGGTCGGAAAACGGGGTCTGGAACATGCGGCCATAGACGGGGCGGGAATCAACGCTGGTCTGCCCTGCCGAGACATCGATGATATCCGCGCCCGCGTCGCGGAAGGCCCGCGCAATCGCCACCGCATCCTCGGGCGTGATGCCGTCATCGCCGCGCCAGTCATGGGCCGAAATCCGCACCGACATGGGTTTTTGCGCGGGCCAGACCGCGCGCATGGCGGCAAAGACCTCCAGCGGGTAGCGCAGGCGGTTTTCCAGCGCCCCGCCGTAATCGTCGGTGCGGATGTTCGACACCGGGCTGATGAAGCTGGAGATCAGGTACCCATGCGCCGCGTGCAGTTCCACCATGTCGAAGCCTGCGCGGTCAGCCATTTGCACCGCCGCCACGAACTGGTCGCGCACCGCGTCCATATCGGTGCGGGTCATCTCAAACGGCACGGCGTTGCGGTCGGACCACGGAATCGCGCTGGCGCTCAGGATCGGCCAGTTGCCGGTCGCCAGGGGCGCATCCATCTCTTCCCAGCCCAGTTGCGTCGACCCCTTGCGGCCCGAATGCCCGATCTGACAGCAGATTCTCGCCTGCGTCTCGGCATGGACGAAGGCCACCAGCCGCCGCCAGGCGGCCTCGTGTTCCGGTGCATAAAGGCCGGGGCAACCCGGCGTGATCCGGCCTTCGGGCGAAACGCAGGTCATTTCGGTATAGACCAGCCCCGCGCCCCCCTTGGCGCGTTCGGCGTAGTGGACGAAATGCCAGTCGGTCGGGCACCCATCGACCGCCTTGTATTGCGCCATGGGCGAGACGACGATGCGGTTCTGCACCGCCATCTCGCGCAGCTTGAACGGCTGGAACATGGGCGCGCGGCCTGCCTGCCCCCCGGCCTGTTCCGCGAACCAGGCCTCGGCCTCGCGCAGCCAGTCCGGGTCACGCAGGCGCAGGTTCTCGTGGCTGATGCGCTGGCTGCGGGTCAGCAGGGAATAGGCGAATTGCAGCGGCGGCATGTCCAGATAGCGCTCCACCTCCTCGAACCATTCCAGCGAATTGCGCGCCGCCGATTGCAGGCGCAGCACCTCCAGCCGCCGCTCCTCCTGATAGCGCTGGAAAGCCGTCGGCATGTCAGGTTCGGAATGCAGGTATTCCGCCAGGGCGATGGCTGAATCGAAGGCCAGCCGCGTCCCCGATCCGATGGAGAAATGCCCCGTCGCCGCCGCATCGCCCATGAGGACAACGTTCTCATGATACCAGCGCTCGCAGATGACACGCGGGAACTGCATCCAGACCGCAGAGCCACGCAGATGCGCGGCGTTCGACATCAGCGCGTGCCCGTCCAGATGGTCGGCAAAGATACGGCGGCAGGTCTCGACCGTTTCCGCCTTCGACATATGCTCGAATCCCCAGCGCTCCCATGTCTCGGGCAGGCATTCGACGATGAAGGTCGCGGTATTGTCGTCGAACTGGTAGACATGCGCCCAGACCCAGCCGTGCGGCGTTTTCTCGAAGATGAAGGTGAAGGCATCGTCGAATTTCGCATGCGTGCCCAGCCAGACGAACTTGCACTTGCGGGTGTCGATATCAGGGCGGAAGACCTCTGCGTACTCGCTGCGCACGCGCGAATTGATCCCGTCGCAGGCCACGACCAGATCGTAGTCGCGCCGATAATGCGCGGCGCTCTCGAACTCGGTTTCGAAGCGCAGCACCACCCCCAGTTCGCGCGCGCGCTCCTGCAGCAGGATCAGCATCGCCTTGCGCCCGATCCCCGCAAAGCCGTGTCCGCCGGACACGGTGCGATGGCCCGCGTGCACCACGGCGATATCGTCCCAATAGGCGAACTGGCTGCGGATGGCCTCGGTGGAGATGGGGTCATTCCGGGCCATGCGCTCCAGCGCGTCATCCGACAGCACCACGCCCCAGCCGAATGTGTCGTTCGCGCGGTTGCGCTCCAGCACCGTCACGTCATGGGACGGGTCGCGCAGCTTCATCGAGATGGCGAAATACAGCCCCGCAGGTCCGCCGCCCAGACACAGGATTCGCATGCCAGTCCCCGCGATTGCCCCTTGGGCAGCGTGCCACGCACGGGGCTATGTTTCAAGCTTGAAGTATAGCCCCGCAGGGTATGGGAAGGCATCCTTCCGCGCGCGCGGGGGGGCGGCCGGGGGCGCGGGCCCGGCCCCCCGGGGGGGGGGGGGGGGGGGGGGGGGGCCCCCGCGGGGGGGGCGCTTCAGGCCAGCGGTCAGGGATTTGCGCTGCCCGCACCATGGCGCAGCCACGGCCGGAACGCCGCCACGACCTGCGCATAGATATCGCGCTTGAAGGGCACGATCGCGGCCAGCAGATCATCGGCCCGCATCCACTGCCAGGCCGAAAACTCCGGGTGCGCGGTGTTCAGGTCGATCAGCGCATCCTCGCCCCGAAGCCGCAGCAGGAACCATTTCTGCTTCTGGCCCCGGAACCGTCCACCCCAGACCCGGGGCACCAGGTCGGCGGGCAGGTCATAGGCCAGCCAGTCGTCGGTTTGCGCCAGCACCTCGACCGCTTCGGGCGGCACGCTGATCTCTTCGCGCAATTCGCGCAGCGCGGCGGCCTGCGGGTCCTCGCCCGCGTCGATCCCGCCCTGCGGCATCTGCCAGGCCGGCGCGGAACTGTCGCGGCGCTGCGCGGCAAAGACCAGGCCATCGCGGTTGATCAGCATGACCCCGACACAGGGTCGGTAGGGCAGCGCGGTGATCTGTTCGGGTGTCATCGGAAAATCCGGGGTGTCTGCCCCGCCGCGAAGCCCGGCGGCGGGGCGCTTCTGCACGCTCAGCGCCGCCCGTTGAGTGCCGACAACCCGCGCAGGATGTCCAGGGCATAGGCCATCTGGTAATCCTCGCTGCGCAGGCGGGCGACCTCTTCGGCGGCGCGGCGCTCGTCTTCCAGTTGCCGCCGCTCGTCATCGGACATCGAGGTGTTGTCCAACCGCCCGCGCAAATCGTTTTCGGACCGCGATACCGGAGTGTCAGCCTCGTCCTCGGACTGCGGGGCACGGCGGGGCTGCTCCACCAAGATATCCGGGGAAACGCCCAGCGCCTGGATCGACCGGCCCGAGGGCGTGTAATAGAGCGAGGTTGTCAGCCGGATCGCCCCGTCGCCACGCAAGGGCATAACCGTCTGCACCGATCCCTTGCCGAAGCTGCGGGTGCCGACCACGATGGCACGGCGATGATCCTGCAGCGCGCCCGCCACGATTTCGGATGCGCTGGCGGACCCGTTGTTGATCAGCACCACGATGGGTTTGCCATCGATCAGGTCACCGGCCTGGGCGTTGTAGCGCTCGCCGCCCTCGTCCCCGCGCCCGCGGGTCGAGACGATCTCGCCCTGATCCAGAAAGGCATCCGAGATGCGCACCGCCTGGCTGAGCAGTCCGCCGGGGTTGTTGCGCAGATCGAGCACCACACCGCCAAGGTTGTCCAGACCGCCCAGATCCTCGATCGCCTCCTGCAACCCGTCGCGCAGGTTGGGATAGCTCTGCTCATTGAAGGTGGTCACCCGCAAGATGGCTATATCGCCTTCCGTGCGCGTGCGCACCGCCTGCACCCGGATGGTATCGCGGATCAGGGACAGGTCGAAGGGCTCGGATTCGCCTTCACGCACAACGGTGATGATGATTTCCGAACCGACCGGGCCGCGCATCAGTTCCACGGCCTGACCGAGCGTCATGCCCAGAAGCGATTCGCCGTCCACATGCGTGATCAGGTCACCCGGCTCAACGCCCGCGTCATGGGCAGGAGTGCCATCCATCGGCGTGATGACCTTGACGAAGCCCTCCTCCATGGTGACCTCGATGCCCAGACCGCCGAAGGTGCCGCGGGTCTGGCTGCGCATCTCGTCGAAATCGTCGGGCGGCAGATAGCCCGAATGCGGATCAAGCGAGGTCAGCATGCCGTTGATCGCCGCCTCGATCAGCTTTTCGGGCGCTACTTCCTCGACATACTGGGCACGGATGCGCTCGAACACATCACCGAACAGGTCAAGCTGCTGATAGACCGAGCGGTTACGCTCCTGCTCCTGCGCCACCAGCGGACCGGCCACCTGCGTCGCCAGAAGCACCCCTGCGACGATGCCGCCGATCCCGGCAAGAACATGTTTCTTCATCACGCTTCGTGCTCCCTTTTCCTCGGCGGCGCGACCCGTCGCGGACTGCGCCCATGCCCGGGCCGGTCAGTCGTTCCGTGCAGTCAACGCGAACCAGACGCCGGGGTCAACCGGCTCGCCCGCATGGCGCAACTCGATATACAGCGTCTGCGTGCGCTCGCCGCCCGGAACCGAACTCCTGACCGCTTCAGTACCGACATCGGGCATTGTGCCCACCGGCATCGCGTCCGCGATCACCTCTCCCGGCTGAACATAGACGATTTCCAGCCCGCCGAGCACCAGCAGATAGTCCGTCGCCGGTTCCAGAACGATCACATTCCCGTAGCCCCGAAGCGGCCCGGCATACCGCACCGTGGCCGACCAGGGCGCCAAGACCAGCGCGCCCGGCGTGGTCGCCAGCACCATGCCGGGGCGGGTGACCCCGACCGGGTCCGCCTCGCCCGCGCGCCGCAGGACCGTGCCGCGCACGGGCAGAGCCAGGGTGCCGCGCGCCTGCACGAAATCCCGCCGCGTGCCGTCCTGCGGTGACGCGCTGCGGGTCGCCAGCCCGCGGGCGAATCCGTCCAGCGTGTCGGCGGCGGCGGCCAGCGCGGCCAGGATACCGGGATCGTCGACAAGCCGTTGCGGCAGGTCGGCGCGCTCCGACATGGCCCGACCCAGCGCCGCGCGCGCGGCCTGCGCCAGTTCCAGCCCGTCCTGCAACTGCACCACCGCCTCGGTCTGCAGGGCACGCAATTCGGCGACTTCACGCAGTTCGGCCTCGAGCCGCACCGCACGGTCGGCAAGCGCAGGCGTCACCTCGCCCAGCAGCATGCCTGCGCGCGCCGTCCCCAGCGGCCCGCCCGGATGGGCCAGTTGCCCGGCATCGGCCTGCACCCGCCCGATGGCGCCCAGCACGCCCAGGAGCCGGGCGACTTCGGCGCTTTCGGCCTCGAACCGGCGGCGCAGGGTCGTTTCGCGCAGGGTCGCTTCGCGCAGTTCCGCGCGCAGCAGGTCGAGGCCCGCCTCATAGGCGCGGATGGTCCCGGCCAGCGCCGCGACGCGGTCCTGCGCCGCGCCCGCTGTCTCGATAGCCTCCACCGCCCGGGTCAGCGCCATGGCGGCGGCGCGGGCGATGTCCACAGCGTCCGCCCCGGCACGGGCGGGAAAGGCGGTGGCGATCAGCGCAAGGCAGACCGGCAGGGGCAGCACCGCGGCAGCGACGCGGGCGCGACCGCCGGCGGCAAGGAACCTCAGGAAGCGCCCTGGCCGCGTCATCCCCGGCTCATGCCCGGACCAGGCTGCGCCCGGTCATCTCGGGCGGCGGGTCAAGGCCCATGAGCGCCAGCACCGTGGGCGCCACATCCGAAAGCCGCCCGTCATCCAGCCGCGCCCCCGCGGGTCCGCCGATCAGCGCCACGGGCACCGGGTTGGTCGTATGCGCCGTGTGGGGTCCGCCGCTTTCGGGGTCGATCATGCATTCGGCATTGCCGTGATCGGCGGTCAGCAGCATCGCCCCGCCGGCGGCTTCCAGCGCCGCGAGCGCCTGCCCCAGCCCGGCATCCACCGCCTCGCAGGCAGCAATGGCGGCGGCGATATCGCCGGTGTGGCCGACCATGTCGGGGTTGGCGAAATTCACCACGATCAGGTCATACCCTGCGCCGATGGCCTCGATCAGTTTCGCTGTCACCTCGGGGGCGGCCATTTCGGGCTGCAGGTCATAGGTGGCGACCTTCGGACTTTGCGGCATGTGGCGGTCCTCGCCGTCCTCGGGGTCTTCGCGCCCGCCGTTGAGAAAGAAGGTCACATGCGGGTATTTCTCGGTCTCGGCCAGCCGGAACTGACGCCGCCCGGCCCGGGCCACCCAGGCGCCCAGGGTGTTGGCGATCCGGCGCTTCGGAAACGCCGTGGTCATGAAGGCGTTATGCGCGTCGGAGTATTCGACCATGCCCAGCAGCGCCTCCCAGTCCGGCAGGTGGCCCCTGTCGAAGCCGCTGAAGGACGGCGCGCCAAGCGCGGCAAGGATCTCGCGCGCGCGGTCGGCACGGAAGTTCAGGCAGAAAAACCCGTCGCCGCCGCGCACTCCGGGATAATCGCCGATCACCGTGGGGGCGATGAACTCATCGGTCTCGCCCCGCGCGTAGGCGTCGGCCACGGCGATTGCAGCGTCCTTGGCGGCATGGGCGCCTTCGGCGCGGACGATGGCGCGCCAGGCGCGTTCCACCCGGTCCCAGCGCCGGTCCCGGTCCATGGACCAGTAGCGCCCGATCACCGTGGCGATGCGCGCGCCTGCAGGCAGCGCGCCCATCAGGTCGGCGACAAAACCCTGCCCGGATTTCGGCGCCACGTCGCGCCCGTCGGTCATGGCGTGGATCGCCACCGGCACGCCTGCCCCGGCGATGGCGTCCACGGCTGCACGCAGATGCGCGACATGCCCGTGCACGCCCCCGTCCGAGACAACGGCCATCAGATGCGCGGTGCCGCCGGTGGCCCGCAGCCTGGCAATGAAATCCTGCAGCGCCGGGTTTTCGGCGAAGCTGCCATCCTCGATCGCCAGGTCGATCTGGCCCAGGTCCATGGCCACCACCCGGCCCGCGCCGATATTGGTGTGCCCGACCTCGGAATTGCCCATCTGGCCGCTGGGCAGACCCACATCGCGCCCGTGCGTGGTCAGCGTAGCGTGCGGGCAGGTGGCCATCACCCGGTCGAAATGCGGGGTGCGCGCCTGCGCGATGGCATTGCCCGGCCCGGGCGGGGCCAGCCCCCAGCCATCGAGGATGCACAGGACGACGGGGCGGGGCATGGCGGCTCCTTCATCTCGGGCGGGGCGCCGGTGGCGGCGTGCGCCTCCGGCGGGAGTATTTGGGTCAAGATGAAAGCCCTTTGCGTCAGGATTTCAACCGCCGGTCACGCGCGGCCAGCAGTTTCAGGCGCAGCGCGTTGAGCCGGATGAAGCCTTCGGCGTCCTTCTGGTCATAGGCGCCGGCGTCATCCTCGAAGGTGACATGCGCTTCGGAATAGAGGCTGTGATCCGACCAGCGGCCCACGCAGCGCACCGATCCCTTGTAGAGTTTCAGCCGCACGGTGCCGGTGACATGTTGCTGGCTGTGGTCGATGGCGGCCTGCAGCATCTCGCGTTCGGGCGAGAACCAGAACCCGTTGTAGATCAGTTCGGCGTAGCGCGGCATCAGGCTGTCCTTGAGGTGCCCGGCGCCCGCGTCCAGCGTGATCTGTTCGATGCCGCGGTGCGCTTCGAGCAGGATGGTGCCGCCCGGCGTTTCATAGATGCCGCGCGATTTCATGCCGACAAAGCGGTTTTCCACGAAATCCAGCCGCCCGATACCGTGCTTGCGGCCATATTCGTTGAGATCCGTGAGGATCGTGGCCGGGGACAGGGGCTGGCCGTTGATGGCGGTGGCGTCGCCTTTCTCGAAGCTGATTTCGATGTACTCGGGCTGATCCGGCGCGTCTTCGGGGTTGACGCTGCGCTGATAGACGTAATCGGGCGCGTCCTCGGCCGGGTCTTCGAGCACCTTGCCCTCGGACGAGGTGTGCAGGAGGTTCGCGTCGACGGAAAACGGCGCCTCGCCGCGCTTGTCCTTGGCGATGGGGATCTGGTGCGCCTCGGCGAATTCCATCAGCTTCGTGCGCGAGGACAGATCCCAATCGCGCCACGGCGCGATCACCTTGATATCGGGGTTGAGCGCATAGGCCGAAAGTTCGAACCGGACCTGATCGTTGCCCTTGCCGGTGGCGCCGTGGGCGATGGCATCAGCGCCGGTTTCCGCGGCGATCTCGATCAGCCGCTTGGAAATCAGGGGCCGCGCGATGGAGGTGCCGAGCAGATAGAGCCCTTCGTAGACGGCATTGGCGCGAAACATCGGAAACACGAAATCGCGCACGAATTCCTCGCGCAGGTCCTCGATGTAGATGTTGTCCGGCGCGATCCCCAGCAATTCGGCCTTCTTGCGGGCCGGCTCCAGTTCCTCGCCCTGCCCCAGATCGGCGGTGAAGGTGACGACCTCGCAGCCGTATTCGACCTGCAGCCACTTGAGGATGATCGAGGTGTCAAGCCCGCCGGAATAGGCGAGCACGACCTTGCGGGGCGCAGATTGGGTGGGCGCGGGCATGGCGGGCTCCGTTGTTGAAAGGCGCCCTTCGTCTAGTGGCTTCGGTCTGCGTCGGCAAGTGGGGGTGGTTTGCAAACCGCGATGGCGCCCCTAGGTGACGCAGGACAGGAGGGAAAATGCCAGAACACATGCACCGGCAGGCGGCCACCCGCGCGCAATGGTCTTCGGAACCGGCGTTTGTCTTTTCGATGGCGGCGGCGGCGGTGGGGCTGGGGAACCTGTGGCGGTTTCCATACATGGTGGGCGAAAACGGCGGCGCGGCCTTCATCCTCGCTTACCTGATCGCGCTGGTCGTGGTGGCGCTTCCGGTGATGATGCTGGAGGTGGCGGCCGGTCGACTGGCGCAAGGCAGTGTGGTGGGCACCTATCGCGGGGTGACACGGCTGGGCGCGGCCTATGGCTGGGCGGTGGTGGCGCTGACCATAATCATCACCAGCTATTACCTGGTCATCACCGGCTGGACGCTGGGCTATGCGATCGATGCCTTTCGGCTGAACCTGACCGAATTCGACGATTTCACCGCAGGCTACAATTCTGTGTGGTATTTCCTGGCTGTGACCGCACTGGCGGCGCTGGTGCTGCTGAAGGGCGTGCGTGCGATCGAGGGGTTTTCGAAGCTTCTGATGCCGGTGCTGGCGGTGCTGATTGCCGGGCTGGTGGTGGTGGCATCGCGCACCGATGGCTGGGCGGCGGCGGCAGATTTCATGCTGCGCTGGGAGGCCGCGGCGCTGGCCAATCCGACGCTGTGGTTCTTTGCCTTCGGGCAGGCGTTCTATACGCTGGCGGTGGGACAGGGGTATCTGGTCACCTATGGCAGCTACATCCCGCGCCGGACGCATGTGCCACGCGCCACGCTGATTGTCGCGGGGACGGAAACCACCATCGCGCTGCTGGCGGGGTGGATGATCTTTCCCTTCGTCTTCACCCACGGGCTGGACCCGGGCGCCGGGTCGGAACTCGCGTTTTCCACCCTGCCGCGCGTGTTCGAGGACATGGCGGGCGGCGCCTGGCTGGCGATGGCGTTCTTCTTCATGTTCTTCGCGGCGGCGTTTTCGTCATGTCTGGCCGGGTTGAAGGTGATCATCGCCGCCTTTGCCGAAGAATTCGACCTGTCGAACGGGCGGGCGGTGGCGGCCACCGGGGCGCTGATGCTGGGGCTTGGCCTGCCCTCGGCGCTCAGTTTCTCGCCGGTTCAACTGACCTTGGCGGGCATGCCGTTTCTGGATTTCATGGACCAGTTCGGCGGCACCAATATCGTCGTCGCCTCGGGGGTGGTCGGCGCGGGGCTGCTGTGCTGGGTGCTGCCGCCGCCGAAGGTGGTCCATGCACTGGGGGCGAAATCGCGCTGGTGGTCATGGCGGATCTTCATAGTTGGCCGCAGCCTGCCGTTCCTGGGCGCGGGGCTGTTGATCTGGCGGCTGCTGGCAGGGTAAGCCCGTGGCGGAACAACAGGGGGCGAGCGATGGCGAACAAGACCGAAGGCACGCGGCTGGAACTGCTGCGCGGCGTGATCCACCCATGGCATCATGACCATTTCGGGCACATGAACGTGCGCCATTATGCGCCGTTCTTCGATGATGCGGTCTATCACATGTGGACCCGGCTGGGTCTGCCCTATGCCACGATGCAGGCCGAACATGGCGTGCACACGGTATCGGCGCAGGCAACGACAGGGTTCGTCAGGGAACTGGTGGCGGGCGATCTGATCGTCATCGACGGCGCGGTGGCGCGCATTGGCGGGAAAAGCTGCACGCTGGAGTTGCGGATGCATCACGCCGACACCGGCGTGCTGCATGCGACCTATCAGGTGGTCGAGGTGTTCTTCAGCCCCGAGACCCGCGCCTCGGCGCCGATGCCGGACGCGGTGCGCGCCCGGCTCGAGGCGCATCTGCTGCCGCCGGGCTGAGGCACGCACCGACCGCAAGGCACGCCAGCCGCGCCCCTGGCTTCGAGGAATGTGCCTGCGCGCGGCCTGGCCGATCCAGACGGCACGGTCGCGCGCACGATACGGTCGCGCGCACGATACGGTCGCGCGCACGATACGG
>JAFIEE010000267.1 GCA_020832705.1 Paracoccaceae bacterium | reverse complement strand
TTGCCGCCCGGATGGGCCAGCCGCTTCACGTCAAGCGCGGTCAGTTCTTCGGCAACCTTCGGCATCTTAGCTATCCCACATCAAGCCCCACATCAGAAATGTAGCTGGATGCATCGGATTGCGCAAGGCTGCATAGGCGTGATGTGGGGTAAGGCCAATGAATAAAGGCGGCTTCGGTCAATCAAGCATATGATTGCAAACGATATTAGAGGCTACATGGCGGGCTGTCTCTCCGCCATTACCTCTATAAGAAATTGATTTCATTCGATTATTCAGGATCGCCTTTCCCTATGGGCCGCTCTGTGGGCCACCCCGTAAGGTTGCTTTCTGTTAGCCTCGATCACCGCTGCCATAGCTCTCGCCCTGCCGTCAGCGTCATAGGCTTGCAGCGGCCTGAGTGTGTCGATTTCGACTGTCTGCCCCAGCTTTGCAGTCAGGTCCTCAGCCATCAGCATAGCAACAGGTTTCAAAGTCCACGTCGCCAGATGCCATGGCGCTCGCCGCAACCGTCCTGTTCTGGCTTTGAATATCAATGAGATGCCGTAACGGGGCCTGCGCCACGCCCCGCCCTTCGCGGTTGCCAAGCCGCGGGTAGGCTGGCGCCATTCCCGTATCGGATCCATCGGGAGGACTTCGGGATGAAGCTGTTTGTCGGACTGGACGTGTCGCTGGAGAAGACTGCGATCTGTGTGATCAACGAGCACGGGAAGATTGTGAGCGAGGCGCGGGCGGCCAGCGAGCCGGAAGCGCTGACGCATTGGATGGGGGATCTCGACGGCACCATCACCGCCGTCGGCCTTGAAGCTGGCCCGCTGTCGCAATGGCTTCACCGCGGGCTGACCAAGGCGGGACTGGATGTCGTGCTGATGGAAACCCGGCCGGTAAAGGGCGCGCTGAAGGCTATGCCGATCAAGACAGATCGCCGGGATGCAGAAGGCATCGCGCGTTTGTTGCATCTGGGCTGGTTCCGGCCCGTCCACTGCAAGTCTGTCTCGGCGCAGGAGGTTCGCGCGGTGCCTGGCGCGCGCAAGGCAGTCCAGCAAGGGTTCATCGCGCTGGAAATGTCTCTGCGCGGGCTCTTGCGGAACTTCGGCCTCAAGGTCGGGACCATATCGCGCGGTCGCTTCGAACACCGCATCCGTGAACTGACGATGGGCAATCCCATGCTGGAGGCGGCAACCGAACCGATGCTCCGGGCGCGACTGTCCCTCCGACAGGAACTGGCTGGGCTGGAACGCCGCGTCCGCCAGCTTTCCGAGGCGGATCCGGCCTGCCGCCGCATGATGTCGATGCCTGGGGTAGGCGCGGTGGTCGCACTGACCTATCGATCCGCGATCGACGACCCCGGTCGCTTCACCTCCTCGAAGAAGGTCGGGCCCTGGGTCGGACTGACGCCCTCGCGAAATCAGTCAGGCGAGCGCGATGTCTCAGCCGGGATTACAAAAGCCGGCGACGTCAATCTCCGGCGGGCCCTGTGCCAGGCTGCGACTGTGATGATGCACCGTGGCCGTTCGACCTGGCTCAGAACATGGGCCGCGCAGGTTGCCCGCCGCCGAGGCGCGAAGCGGGCAATGGTCGCGCTGGCACGCCGCATCGGTGTCATCCTGCATCGCATGTGGATCGATGACATGGACTTCCATGCCGATGGTCCTGCACCAAATGCTGCCTGAAGACTACAGTCACCACCTGCCGCCCGCCTGACGGCAGGCCTTCGAGGTCCCCCCAGGGACGCGGTTCCGATGATGCCGTGGTCCGGACGGTTGCTCGCGACGCGGAGCACGCTTGTGAGATGGGCAAATCGGAATTGCATTGAACCAGCATCGTGTTGGCGGCCACCGCGCCGACCACGGACCGAAGCCTGCACCCGGGGAGATCCTAGACGAAGGCATGCCCGCCAGGGAAGTCGAGAGGCAATCAGTGCAACCCAACCGCTAACCTGCGGGCGGAACCGCACGGCCAAAATGGCTTGACGCAGGTGTCCCCGTTACCGAAGTCTGGAGCCTCGGGCGCCGCTTGGTGGCCGAGAAAGACAAGGCCGGAGCGGGTGATGGGGTCGAGGCGCCGCTCCAGCGGCGGTAAGAGGCCGGAGAACAGGTCGCGCAGGCGTGCCGCGCGCCGGGTCTGCTCGGTGACGAGCTCGCGGCGGCGGGAAGCCAGGAGGCGGATCTCGGCGTCCTTCGGGTCGGGCGGGTCCACCGCGCGCAGGCCCGGGGTTCGCGTCCTCGGGCTCGATGCAGATGGCGGCGAGCCCTGCGTCGGTGGCAACCAGCGTGGTGCCGTGGCCGTCGCCGGTTTCGCGCCACATCAGTCAGCCCTTGCGCAGGTCGGCGTCGACCTCCTGCAGCAGGCCTTTGCGCGCATCGCGCTGACCACCTTGGCGGCGGCACGGCCGCGCAGGCTTTCGGGCAGCGGCAGGGCGATGTGCTCGGGTCGCCGGGCGGCGGCGCTCAGGATCAGGGCTTGGGTGTCGGAAAGCTGGGTCATCGCCGTCTCCCGTATCAGGGCGCGCGGGTTGCGGGCCCTTCTGCAAGGCCGTGCCCCGCAGGGCGGGGCGGGCGCAATGGCTGGGTTGGTTACTCGGCGAACTCGCCTTCCCTGGGGCAGCGGGCTGCGGCCCGACCCGGACCTGACCGTCTCGGAATGGGCGGACCGGCACCGGATGCTCTCGGGCCGCGCCTCGGCCGAG
>JAFIEE010000266.1 GCA_020832705.1 Paracoccaceae bacterium | reverse complement strand
CCCCGCGCGCGGTTTGGGCGGGGGGGGGCGGGAAAGCCCGCGGGGGCGGGGGGCGCTGCCCCCCGTCCAGCCCCGCAAGGGGGCTGGCCTCCCCCCGGGATATTTCGGCACAGATGATGCGGCGGGGCGGTCACTTGTAATATCCGATCCGTTCGGCCCAGCCCGAAAGCAGCCACCAGCCGGGCCCGAACACGCCGACCAGCCACATCAGCAGCGCCGCGGTGACCGAGACCAGCCCGAACCACACCGCCGCCGCCAGCACGGCGCCAAGCCCGAAAACCAGCCCGCCCCCCACGGACAGGAACTCCACCCCCAGCCGGATGCGGCTGAGCAGCGGGAACAGGCCGTGAAACACCGCCATCCCGCCCAGGGGCGGCAGCAGCAGCAGGACGGTCTGGCCCGCCTGCACCGCAGGCAGCACGCGGGTCAGGATGAACCAGGCCGCGGCCAGCGCGAGCAGGAAACACCCCAGATAGATCACGAACAGGCGGAGCGGGCTGCGGGTCATGCGGTCGGGTCCTTCTCATGGCATGGGGTCGACGCGGCGCGGGCTGCGCTCGTGCTGGCCGGGCCATGGCACAGGTGCGGGGTCATTCGAACTCCATGATCACGTCATCCACGGCGAGCGAGGCGCCGGGGGCGGCGTTGATCTTCGCCACCCTGCCGTTGCGTTCGGCGCGCAGAATGTTCTCCATCTTCATCGCCTCCACGGTGCACAGCGCCTGGCCCTCGAAGACCTCGTCGCCTTCGGTCACATTGAGGCTGACCACCAGCCCGGGCATGGGGCAGAGCAGCAGTTTCGAGGTGTCGGGGGGCAGTTTCTCGGGCATCAGCGCGGCAAGCTCGGCCATGCGCGGCGAAAACACCTGCGCACGCAGGTCGGCCCCGCGCAGCCGCAGGCGGTAGCCGCCGGGGATGCGCGCGGTCTTCATCACCAGCGGCGCCCCGTCCACCATCAGCCGCGCCAGCGGCTGGCCCGGGGTCCAGTCCGAGGTGATGCGGTATTCCGACCCGTTGAGCCGTACCGTGGCGCCGTCGCGGTCGGCGGCGATGGTGACGGCGTATTCCTGCCCCTGCAACCGGATCACCCAGTCGCTGCCCACCACGCGCTCGTGGTTGTCCATCCGCCCGGACACCCGCGCGCGGCGAATTTCGGCCACGCGGTGCATGGCGCAGGCGCTGGCGGCCACGCGGCGCAACAGGTTCTCGGGGAGTTCGGCGCCCTGAAATCCTTCGGGGTATTCCTCGGCGATGAAGGCGGTGGTGATGTTGCCCGAGACAAAGCGCGGATGGTCCATCACCGCCGACAGGAACGGCAGGTTGTGGCCGATCCCCTCAAGCTCGAACTCGTCCAGTGCAAGGCGCATTTCCGCGATCGCCGCGTCGCGGCTGGGCGCCCAGGTGCAGAGCTTGGCGATCATCGGGTCGTAATACATGCTGATCTCGCCGCCTTCAAAGACGCCGGTGTCATTGCGCACGGCGCGGGCCGGTTCGGCCACTTCGGCGGGGGGGCGGTAGCGGGTCAGCCGCCCGATGGAGGGCAGGAAGTTGCGATAGGGGTCTTCGGCGTAAAGGCGGGACTCCATGGCCCAGCCGTTGATGGTCAGATCCGATTGCGCGAAGGGCAGTTTCTCCCCGGCGGCCACGCGGATCATCTGTTCCACCAGATCGACGCCGGTGATCAGTTCGGTGACCGGGTGTTCCACCTGCAGACGGGTGTTCATTTCCAGAAAGTAGAAGTTGCGGTCGCCATCGACGATGAATTCCACGGTCCCGGCGCTGGTATAGCCCACGGCGGCGGCCAGCGCGCAGGCCTGTTCGCCCATGGCCTTGCGGGTCGCCGCGTCCAGAAACGGCGACGGCGCTTCCTCGATCACTTTCTGGTTGCGGCGCTGGATGGAGCATTCGCGTTCATGCAGATAGACGCAATTGCCGTGGCTGTCGGCCAGTACCTGGATTTCGATGTGGCGCGGTTGCGTCACGAATTTCTCGATGAAGATCCGGTCATCGCCGAAGCTGGCCGCAGCCTCGTTCTTCGAGGACTGGAAGCCCTCGCGGGCCTCGGCATCGTTCCAGGCAATGCGCATGCCCTTCCCGCCACCGCCGGCGCTGGCCTTGATCATCACCGGATAGCCGATCTGCTGGCTGATCTTCACCGCCTCCTCGGCATCGGCGATCAGCCCCATGTACCCCGGCACGGTGCTGACCCCGGCCTCGGCGGCAAGCTTCTTCGAGGTGATCTTGTCGCCCATCGCCTCGATGGCACTGGCGGGCGGGCCGATGAAGGCCACGCCTTCGGCGGCCAGCGCCTCGGCGAAGGCCTTGTTCTCGGACAGGAAGCCATAGCCGGGGTGCACGGCCTCGGCCCCGGTCTGGCGGATCGCCTCCATGATCCGGTCGATCACGATATAGGACTGGTTCGCGGGCGGCGGGCCGATGTGCACGGCCTCGTCAGCCATGTCCACATGCAGGGCGTTGCGGTCGGCGTCGGAATAGACGGCGACGGTCTTGATACCCATCTTGCGGGCGGTCTTGATGACCCGGCAGGCGATCTCGCCCCGGTTGGCGATCAGGATCTTGGAAAACATGCGTGTGGCAACCTCGGGCTGGCAGGGGGATGAGCGATGACGGATGACCGGCGCCGCGCGCGCGGCGCCCCCCCCCCGCCCCCCCCCCGCCCGGCCCCAGCCCGG